>JAKLLR010000029.1 GCA_022014175.1 Gammaproteobacteria bacterium
GCGGATCGGTTATGCCCACTCACTGGCGATCTGTAACGTGCCGGAGAGTTCTCTGACCCGAGTGGCGGATCTGGTCCTGCTGACCCACGCCGGGCCGGAGGTGGGGGTCGCCTCCACCAAGGCATTCACCACCCAGCTGGTGGCGTTACTGCTGTTGACTCTGGCCCTGGGTCGTCGCCACCGGATAACGCCTGCTCTAGGTCAGGCGCTGCTGGCCCAGCTGCGCGGTCTGCCCCAGCGGGTGGAGCGGGTGCTGGCTATGGATGCGGTGATCGCCGGGCTGGCGGAGCAGTTTGTGCATCGACACCACGCCCTCTTTCTGGGGCGGGGCGCCCACTATCCGGTCGCCCTTGAAGGGGCTCTGAAGTTGAAGGAGATCTCCTACATCCATGCCGAGGCGTATCAGGCGGGTGAACTGAAGCACGGCCCGCTGGCGCTGGTGGAGGAGGATATGCCAGTGGTGGCGGTGGCGCCCAACGACCGGTTGCTGGAGAAGTTGAAATCCAATCTTGAAGAGGTCCGCAGCCGGGGCGGCGAGCTGTTTGTGTTTGCCGACGAGGCCGCCAAATTGCAGAGTGGCCCGGGTGTGCAGGTCTTCAGCGTGGCACCCACCGATGAGGTGATCGCGCCGATTGTATTTACAGTGCCGCTGCAACTGCTGGCCTATCATGTCGCGGTATTGCGGGGTAACGATGTGGATCAGCCCCGCAATCTGGCCAAATCGGTGACCGTGGAGTAGCCACGATTTATACCGACCGTCAGATGAGCCCAGCCAGCACCGGGCGGCCCCGGTTTTGCGGGGCGTGCAAACGGGTACACTGGCGGTGCAGTTGGATGTGGAGCAGGGGAGTTGTATGTTTTACGTAACCCGGGATGCCCAGGGCGCCATTATCTCGCTGGCCAGAGAGCGGAGTGATCCGGCTCAGGAAGAGGTTGATGTCAGTGATCCGGCCCTGAAAGCTTTTCTCGAAGGTGAGGAGGGCGCGGCGGCCCTGCTGGCGGAGATCGGGGAGAGCGACCTGGGTCTGGTGCGGGTGATCGAGGACCTGGTCGAACTACTGGTGGAGCGCAACCTGATTACCTTTACGGATCTGCCACTGGCTGCGCAGAGCAAACTGAATGAGCGCCTGCACCTGCGCGATCAGTTGACCCGCCTGCACTCGCCCATGGTGGATGAAGACGACATCCTTTAAGGGCTGCTGCTAACTCTCCAGCGGCCTGGGCCGACCCAGATGGAAGCCCTGACCGCCATCGATCCCTAACGCCTCCAGCAATCTCCAGCTGGTTTCATCCTCGACGGATTCGGCGTAGATCGTGAGATCCAGGCCATGGGCGATATCGGCGAGGGATTGCACGAACAGCTGGTTGTCGTTGCGCTGCTGAATCTCCCGGATATAGCTGCCATCCACTTTCAGGTAGCGCAGCTTCAGATTAGCCAGATAACCAAATGCGGTGAAACTGCGGCCCACCCGGTCGAGAGCGACTCCGGCGCCGGTCCGGTTGATCTGCTCGACGAAAGCGGTGAGGGCGGGGAGGTCACCCAGGGCGCCGAACTCCGCAATTTCAAAAGTCAGGCGTGGGGCATCGGGCCGTCCGCCCAGCAGGGTTTCCAGCCAGTGAGTGAAGGCGGTATCGCGGATTGAGTGGGCGTGGAGGTTGATGGCGAACCGCACATCTTCACTGAACTCACCCAGTTTCCTGAAGAGGTGTTCGACCACCAGCTGGTCAAATGCTGGCATCAGAGTGTGGCGTTCAATCATTGGAATGAAAGCCCCGGCGGGGAGCAGTTCGCCGTTGTCATCCGGAATTCTGAGAAGCAGCTCCTGATATTCCGGCGCGGCCTGGTGGGGTTTGAATACGGGCTGGGCGTGTAGCTCAATCCGGCCCTCATGGAGTACGGTTTGTAGAAACCTCTTCCAGTCCCGGGCACCGCGGCTGCCAGCGACCTGGGTCCGCTGGATCTGGGCGGTGTTGGGTCCGCTGGACTGGGCGTCCCGCAGGGCCTGATCGGTGGTCGCAAGCCACTCACCACTGCTCTGGCCCGCTATTCGCATGGCAGCCCCGACGTGGGCGATGTTGCGCTGAGAGGTGAGGCCGGCACTCTCCATCTCCCCCAGGCTGGTCAACAGCTGTTGGCAGAACGAGGCAACCGTATCACTGTCCGGAGCTGGTTTGAGGATGCCGAAGTTGGCACCGCCCAGACGTGTGACAAGGGTCTCCTCGTCCTCCGCCAGGTTCAGCAGACGTGTCGCGGCCGCCTGCAACAGCTGGTCACCGGCCTCGAAACCCTGGGCGTCGTTGAAGCTCTTGAAGTCGTTCAGCTCCACCAGAATCAGGGCGCCGTGGAATGGCTCTGCCTCGTCCTCCGTCAGGTGAATCAGCTGGCTGTCAAAATAGCGCCGGTTGCCCAGGCCGGTCACGGGGTCCTGAAAAGCCTGTTCCCGCATCCGCTCCGTCAGTCCCATCTGCTCTTCGAGCATCTGTTTGACCTTCTGGACCATGCGATTCATGGCGGCGACCACGCTGCGCAGTTCTCGGGTTTTGGGCAGTTTCTCCTCCGAGGGGAACTCCCGTCGGCAAATGGCATCGGCCTGGGCTTCCACCGCTTTGAGGGGCCGCATGATGGCCCGGACCGTTACCAGGGCCAGACCAATACCCACGAATGTACTGGCCAGCAGCCAGGAGAAGCTGGCCATAGCGGTTCGCCACAGCTCGAGATAGGCATACCCGGGATTGCTGTCGATCGCCACAGTGGCGACCTGGTTCCAGCCGGACATCACGGTGGCGGTGCCCACCGGGGTTGTCAGTTCGAACAGTCTGACGAACCAGGCTGGCACCCTGTCGAATCGAATCTCGTTCTTCCGCTCGAACAGCACGCTGCCGTCGGTGGCGGTGACGGTCAGGCTGCGGTAGTAACCCCGGTCAAACATGGCGTCGATGATCGACCCCGCGGTGACCAGGTCACCACTGGCAAAATGGGGAGAAACAGATAGTCCGAGGGATGTCGCCGCATCCTGCGCGTGGGAGCCGAGCTGCTCAATCAGGTAGGTTCTGCTGTTATGCAGACTGATGGCAAAGCTGCCCACGAACATCAGCATCAGGAGGCCGGCGATGGTGATGGAGATCTGTTTGAACAGGGTCATGGATTATTGCTCCGACGTGGGATTTGGATTGTAGGGCAAGCTCACTGGCGATTCATGCGGTTAAGTACTTCCCGCCAGGATTTAAGCCGCTTCGAAGTGCCGACCCGCTCACCGCGCCCCCGCTCTTTCGACAGCCACAGCCCCTCGCCATTGAAGCTGTAGACGGGTAGCAGATCAGGTCGCTGGGATGCGGGTTTGATCAGGCGGTTGAGGTTGTCCAGTACCAGCGGTTCCGCCGCCGGAGTGGAAAAATAGGTCACTACCATGTGCGCCTGTTGCAGTTCCACTGCGTTGACGTAGGTGATCTGGAGTTTGGACTCAGCGACACCCAGAGCGCGGAGGGTGAAATATTTGGCAATGGAGAAATCTTCGCAATCCCCGCCATTGGTGCCGAGAAACTCGATGGGGGTGGCCCAGTAATCGGTCTGGGACCAGTGGGTCTGGTCCGAGACGAAGCGTATCTGGTTAAAAAAATCATTAACCAGCCGGAGTTTGTCCTGTTCGGTGGCCTGTCTGTTCTGCGCGACCAGATCCCGCCAGGCGATCAGGCGGTTGCGGGCCACCGGGCCGTAGCGGAGCGTGGCCTGATCGATGACCGCCTCGGACAGCCCCAGGCTGTCCGGCAGGGCGGCACAGAGCCAGCCGGTGGCCAGCGCCAGCAGCAGTATTCGGGAATAGTCTGTGGACTTGCGAAGCATAATCGCAGCCGCATCTCCTGGGGCATTCGAGTCGAACTGTGAGGGTGTCCTGCCGATACTCTGTCGGCAGGGTTGCTCACCTCGGGTGCTGGCGCAACCCTGTCGCACCCGCTTTCTGTTTACTCAACTTGGGTTCTAGTCTACTGTATTGTCCGTTAAACCAATAAGATGCGGCAAAAAGCTAAGATGATGGATTCAGTTGACGGAGAGCCGCAAGCGGCCTCTCAGGATTCCTGGGTGCCGGGGGTGGACTCCGCAACTCACGATGATCCACTGCTCTCGTGTCTGGTGCTGATCAGTCGGCTGGAGCAGCGGCCCCAGAGCGCCGCAGCCTTTGCCGCCGGTCTGCCCCTTGAAGATGGCCGTTTGACGCCGCCGCTGTTCGTGCGGGCTGCGGAGCGGGCGGGCCTCTCCGCCCGGATCGTGAAGCGACCCCTTGGGGATATCTCCCGACTGGTGCTGCCCGCAGTATTGCTGCTAAAGAATCAGCAGGCCTGTGTATTGACCGGGCTGGGAACCGATGGTGAGGCCGAAGTCATTTTTCCGGAGAGTGGGGAGGCGACCGCTCAGGTGGCTCCGGATGATCTGGCCGCACTCTACAGCGGTTACGCTATCTTCGTGCGGCCCGCCCATCGCTTTGACAGTCGCAGTGAAGATAGCCTGATTCCGGAGCGAAAAAACTGGTTCTGGGGCACCCTGGGGCTCTCCTGGCGCATCTACGGCGAAGTCATGGTCGCCTCGCTGCTGGTTAATCTATTTGCCCTGGCCTCTCCCCTGTTCGTGATGAACGTCTATGACCGGGTGGTGCCGAACCAGGCCATAGAGACCCTCTGGGTGCTGGCGGTAGGCGTATTGATTGTTTTTCTCTTCGATTTTCTGTTGAAGACTTTGCGGGCCTATTTTCTGGATGTGGCGGGCAAGAAGTTCGACGTGATCCTCTCCGCCCGTCTGTATGAGCGGGTGATGGGGTTGCAGCTCGCGGCCCGGCCCCAGTCGGTTGGCGCCTTTGCCAGCAATTTGCGGGAGTTTGACAGCTGTCGGGACTTTTTTACCTCCGCCACGCTGGTGTCGTTGATCGATCTGCCGTTTATGGTGCTGTTCCTGCTGGTGATCTGGCTGCTGGGTGGGCCGATGGTGCTGGTGCCCCTGGCGGTGGTGCCCGTTGTGGTGATCTATGCGCTGGTGATTCAGCGGCCCCTCAAGGCAGTGGTGCAGCGGCTGTTCCGCCACGGTGCGGAGAAGAACGCGATGCTGATTGAGACCCTCAGCGGGTTGGAGACGATCAAGAGCATGGGCGCGGAATCCCCGGTTCAGCGCAGATGGGAGCAGGCGGTGGGGCAGATTGCTACGCTGGGCATGCGCTCCCGCTTTCTCTCCGCGTCGGTGGTGAATGTCGCTGCCTTTTTTGCCCAGATGGCCACCGTGGGGGTGGTGGTCTTCGGGGTGTACCGTATTGGCGAGGGGCTGTTGAGTCTGGGTGGCCTGATCGCCTGCTCGATTCTGACCGGCCGGGCTCTGGCCCCGCTGGCCCAGGTTGCCAATCTGCTGACCCGTTACGATCAGTCAGTCGCGGCTTTGCGCAGTGTTGAGAACATCATGAATCTGCCGGTGGAGCGACCGGAGGGCTCCCGTTTTGTCAGTCGTCCTGCGCTGAAGGGCGGCATTGAGTTCAAAAATGTCAGTTTCAGCTATCCGAACCAGCCGGTGGCGGCTCTGTCGGATGTCTCGTTCAAAATTAACCCGGGAGAGCGGGTCGCGGTGATCGGCCGGATCGGTTCCGGTAAAAGCACCCTGGAAAAATTGCTGCTGGGACTGTATCAGCCCGCGGAGGGTGCTGTGTTGCTGGATGGTACCGATGCCCGCCAGCTGGACCCCGCCGACCTGCGGCGTAACATCGGTTACGTGCCTCAGGATATCGCCCTGTTTTTCGGCAGCGTGCGGGACAATATTGTCTATGGCGCGCCCCATGTGGATGACGCGGCCATGCTCAGGGCCGCGGAAATCGCGGGCGTGAATGCCTTTGTCGATAGCCATCCTGCGGGGTATGACCTACCGGTGGGTGAACGGGGCGAGGGGCTCTCCGGTGGTCAGCGGCAGACTGTGGCGATTGCCCGTTCGTTGGTGCTGGACCCCCCCATTTTGGTGATGGATGAGCCCTCCAACGCCATGGACAACAGCACGGAAGAGCAGTTCAAGACCCGGCTGGCGGAGCATATGGAGGGCAAGACCCTGTTGCTGGTGACTCATCGCGCGTCGTTGCTGACCCTGGTGGACCGATTGATCGTGATGGATGCGTCACGAATTGTCGCGGACGGACCCAAGGCGCAGGTGCTCGAAGCCCTCAGCAAGGGGCGACTGCGGACCGCACGGCAGTAATCCCGGTATGCGACAACCACTCAAAAAATGGTTTGGTCCGGAGCAGCGGGAAGACCTGGCCTTTTCATCCGACACCAGTGCAGCCCTGCTTGAGCGCACCCACCGGTTCGGCCATCTGCTGCTCTGGGGCGTCGCCCTGTTTGTTGTGGTCGCTCTGGTCTGGGCCTCGGTCGCCACGCTGGATGAAGTGACCCGAGCCGAGGGGCAGGTGATTCCCTCGAGCCAGATTCAGGTGGTGCAAAATCTCGAGGGGGGCATTGTTAAGGAGCTGTTGATTCGGGAGGGGGATGTGGTCGAGAAGGGCCAGATCCTGCTGCGGATTGATGACACCCGCTTCTCCTCCTCCTTTCGTGAAGGCAGGGTTCGGGTGGCGGCGTTGGAGGCCAAGATCGCCCGCCTGAATGCGGAGGTTGAGCAGATTGATTTCGAGGTGCCGGAAGTCGTCACCGAAACTGACCCTCAGATTGCCGAAAATGAACGCAGTCTTTACGCCCGGCGACAGCAGGAGCTGAACTCCGCCCTGGCGATCCTTGAGCGGCAGGTGGATCAGCGGCGGCAGGAGCTGGTGGAGTCCCGCTCCCGCAGGGAGCAGCTTGGCCGCAGCTATGAGCTGCTTCAGGACGAGCTACGTCGCACCGCGCCACTGGTGAGCGAAGGGGTGGTTTCAGAGGTTGAACTGTTAAGGCTAAAACGGACCGTTAACGATACCCGGGGTGACCTCGACAGTGTGCGGCTCTCCCTGCCGCGGCTCAATGCAGCTTACAAAGAGGCCCAAAGCAAGGTCAGGGAGTACCGACTGCGTTTCGTCGCCGAGGCCCAGGCTGAGCTGAATGAGGCCAAGAACGAATTGAGCGCCCTCAGCGAAACCAGTCTGGCGATGGAGGATCGGGTGGCCCGCACCCTGGTGCGCTCGCCGGTACGGGGCACCATAAAACAGCTTAAGGTGAACACGGTGGGTGGGGTGATTCAGCCCGGTATGGACCTGGTTGAGATTGTGCCCCTTGAAGATACCCTGCTGATCGAGGCCCGGGTTCGTCCGTCGGATATTGCCTTTCTGCGGCCCCAGCAGGCTGCGGTGGTCAAGCTGACCGCTTATGACTACGCCATCTATGGCGGGCTGGATGCCAGACTGGAACAGATCAGTGCCGACACCATTGTCGATGAGAAGGACGATCACTACTTCCAGATTCGGGTGCGCACAGTGGATAATCATCTCGGCGATGATGACAATCCCTTGCCGATCATCTCCGGCATGACGGCGACGGTTGATATCCTGACCGGCAAGAAAACCGTGTTGAGCTATCTGATGAAACCGCTGTTGCGTGCCCGTGAGCGGGCCATGCGCGAACGCTAACCAGACGGGACCCGAAATTGATGATTTTGCTAGCCACGGCAGAGAAAGGGGTCGCCCAGCGCTGGTCCGAAGCGATCGGACAGCAGGGCAGTCCCCGGGTTGCGAGTAGTCTCGACCAGCTCGAAGGCATCCTTGCCGGTCGCCGACCGGAACTACTGCTGCTTGATCTCAAGCTGCCGGGGCTGCGACGTATCCAGCACCTGCCGACGGTGCTGGAGCTGAGCCCTGACACCCGGGTGATGGTGTTTTCAGCGGTGCCGCAGGATGAAGAGGGAATTGAGGCCCTGCAGGCCGGTGCCATGGGCTACTGCAACACCCACATTGCGCCCGAGCTGTTGAGCCAGGCCATCGCCGTGGTCAGTCGGGGTGAAGTCTGGGTTGGCCGCAAGCTGATCATGAGTCTGATTGCACGGCTGGGAGTGGTGGCCGCAGGGGCGCAGACCAATGGTGATCAGCCTCGGCCTTTGTCCAACCTGACCGAGCGCGAGCAGGAGATTGCTCGTCTGGTGGGGGACGGGGTCAACAACCGAAAGATCGCAACCGAACTGGGCATTACCGAACGCACCGTGAAAGCACACCTGGGTTCGGTGTTTGACAAAACCGGTGCCACGGACCGCTTGCAACTGGCGTTAATGGTCAATGGATTTGCCAAATAATCGTCATAGAGGCCCGCCGGAGCAGCCCCAGTGGCTTGCAGACAGGAGTCACCGCGAATGAGTACCGCCCGGATTATGATCGCCCACCAGGATGCGCAGATACGCATGCAGTGTGCCCAACGGCTGACCGTGGCCGGCAGCCAGGTGGTTGACGCCAGCGGCGACGACACCTATGAAATCCTTGGACTGCTCAATGCTCTCCAGCCCGATGTACTGCTGCTCGATCTGGCCCTGGCCAAGGGGCAGGGCGTCTCATTTTTACCCCTGATGCGGGCCAAGAGCCCCTCCAGCCGGGTTTTGCTGGTGGTGGATGGTGACAGTGACGAGGCGATCATGGCGGCTCTGGCGGATGGCGCCATCGGTTATCTCGACCGGGACGCCCTCGACACCCATATCGTCAAGGCTGTGCGGGTGGTCAATGCCGGCGAAGCCTGGGTGCCGCGCCAGATGGTCGCCCGGATACTTGAAGCGGTCTGGAGCCATGCGCTCGACCAACAGGCGGCGGCGGTATAGTGCTCCGGCGCGTTGTCACACTTCGGCGCCCTATTTTCGCCGTCTAGTACTTTAGTCCAATAGACCGCTCCGCTTGTGCTGTGGGAGTATTCGCCGCAATGATCAGACAAGGCGCGGTGTCACCCGCCCGCCGTTATAACGACCAGGAGCAGCAGCATGGCTATTGAACAGATCGGTATCGTGACCAAAATCGTTGGCGAAGTCACCGCCACCAGTGCCACTGGCGAGATCCGTATTCTGACTGTCGGCGATAAGGTTTTTCCCGACGAGATAATCGAAACCAGCAACGGCGCCTACGTTGAAATCCAGTTTACCGACGGTTCAAAAATGGACCTGGCCGCCAACTCCGAAGCGATGCTGGATGCCGAAGTGTTTGATCCTGATGCTGCGGGCGGGCCCGCCGCCGGTGAAGCGGTTGCCAGCGTAGAGGCGATTCAGGCCGCCATCCTGGCCGGTGAAGACCCGACCCTGGTGGCCCCGGCCGCAGCTGCTGGTGAAGATGCCGTCACGGAAGATGATGGCAGCAGCTTCATCCGTGTTGAGCACGAAAACCCCAGCGTGACCCCTGAATCCGGCATCAACACCGGCGTGCAGACCATTGGTTTCGCCCAGACCTTTGATGAGCTGCCCCCGGATGAGCTGCTGCCTACCCTGTCCATTAACGATGTAACAGTGGTCGAGCCCGATATCACCGGGGGGGAAGGTGGTGCGTACGACGAGGAGTACTACTACGAACAGGGGATGACCCTTGCCCGATTCACCGTTACGCTCAGCACAGTCAGCAACGTGGATGTATCTGTTGATTACGTAACGGCCGATGGCACCGCGATTGCCGGTGGGCTTGGTGTAGGTGAGGATGACTACGGCAGCACCTCTGGCACCCTGATTATTCCAGCAGGCAGCACCGAAGGTTATATCGACGTTTGGGTATTCGGCGATTTAGTGGATGAGAGTACCGAGCAATACCTGGTTCTTCTGAGTGATCCCCAAAACGCCACTATTGAGGATGGTACGGGGGTCGGCACGATCCTGGACAACGACGAAGTGACGGTTGCGTCGGTGACCTCTGATGAGCAGACCGAAGGGACTGATCTGGTTCACACCGTGACTCTCAGTGGTGCGGCGGATCACCAGCTCAGTTTTGCGTACAGTCTGGTTCAAAACACCGCGACGGAGACGGATGACTACCTTGTGCCGCCGACCTTCAGTGATGGTGTGACGCTGGATGGTGGCAACCTGCTGGTGCCAGCTGGTGTGACCAGTTTCACCATCACCACAGCGACAGTTGATGATGATCTGGCTGAATTGGACGGCGAGTTCTACGACCTCACAGTTGGTGGTGTAGCGGCGACCGGGACCATCAATGATAACGATGTGGCGGAGTTCCCGGCTGGCCTGGCCTACTCGGTCGCAGGTGGTGGTAACACCGGCGCCATTCTTTACGGCATCGATCTTGAGACAGGTGCGACCTTTGCTATTGGGCCGGTGGTGGTCGAGGGTAACGATAAGGCGCAGTTCTCCTCTCTGACGCTAAATCCTGACGATGGCTATCTCTATGGCTTGGCCGACCAGGGCAACCTCAATGGGTTCGTCAAAATCAACCCTGCAACGGGTGAGGCGGAATTGATCAGCACTGATTCGTTGTTCAATACCTCCACTTCTGGAATGTCATTTGCGCTTGACGGCACCCTGTATATGGCTGTTGATGACGATTTCTATATCATCAATCCTGAGACTGGGGATTATGGTGCTCCGATTGCGAGTTTTAATAACAGCGGTGTTAGTGTGGATGCCTTTGCCTATGATTCAGGCAGTGATACGTTCTTCTTTGTATCCGGGAGTCAGCTCTATAGCATGAAGGAGGGGGACACTACTGCGACCGCGATCGGGCCGGGTATCGGGGACACTATTGATGGCCTCTCTTTCGATGAATCCGGTTCTCTTTGGGGTACGGACAACCTTGGCACCATCTATCTCATCGATACCACTACGGGGGTCGGAACAGTAGTTGCGACGATCAGTAACTCTGATGTTACCAATTCCGGGATCCACTCTCTGGCTATCAGCATTCTGGAGCCCGGTACCTACGTTACCTTGACCGATGCCGGGGGTACGGAGACACACACCGAGTGGTATGCCTTTGATCCTGCCCTGGTGGTGGATAACCTGGATGAGACCGATACCGGCTTTACGGACACCGACACATCTGTCGATGTGACGATTGAAGGCCGCACCGTCACTGTGACCCAGTCGGGTCCCAGTGACGTTGATGAGGTGGCAATCCGGGTTGATTCCTCTGCCGATGTGACGGTGGATGGTTTTGAGCAGACGGATGTGTTCACCCGGGATGGGTCACCAAGCAGTGTCACGGTTACGGACGCTGAGCGAGGCACGATCCAGACTGGTGAGGGTGATGATGTCATCACAGTTGATGCATCCGCTGCGGGTGGTGCTGTCGCCGGTGGGGAAATCTTCGTTATCGATACGGATGGCGGCGATGACACCATCACCTTAAGCGACTTGGTGGACTCCTCCTATATCGTTAACGCGGGTGAAGGTCTCGATGGTGGTGGTAATCCTATCGATATTGATACCGATATTGATACGGTGGTTATAGATGGCAACATCGATCTGGGTGCCGGGCCGCTCTCATTGAGCAACGTCGAAGTGCTTGATATCACCGGCAGCGCCGACAACACGGTTACGCTCAGCGTGGTTGACGTGCTGGATGCCACCGATACCAGTAATACCTTGGTGATTTTGGGTGATTCGGGTGACGTAGTGGAGTCCGGGGATACCTGGACTGCCAACGGCACCCAGGACTTTGATGGTGTGACCTACGATGCCTACATTAGTGGCGGTGCGACCTTGTTGGTCGATAGCGACCTTGATGTGAGTGGTATCACCTAAAATCACCAAAGGGGTTATGTGTCCCACGCGAGGAATTTAAGCCCCGGACGTTCCGGGGCTTTTTTTACCTTTTGGAGATATTGCGCTGTCACTCTTTTTTGCGTAGTCTCTCGGGGCTAGGTTGTGTGTGCCGATCAATAAGAAATCAACTAGGGGTTCTGAAATGGGCAAAAAGCTGGGGTTATTGATTCCGCTAGGATTGGCGGTCTCTGGGTTTTGCGGCGCCGTGACCCTGCAGGAAGCAGTGGTCAGCGCCATTGATACCAATCCTGAGGTCGCCATTACGACGGCGGACCGCCGTGCGATTGATCAGGAGCGGCGGCAGGCCAAGGCGGGTTTCCTGCCCCGGATCGATCTGCTGGCGGGCACTGGCGGTGAGAAGAGTAACAACTCTTCCACCCGAGCGGCGACCGGGGATGACGCCTATGTCTCTCTGCACCGTAACGAGTTCGAAGTGCAGCTGACCCAGATGCTGTTTGATGGTTTTTTCACCAAGAATGAAGTGGCCCGTCATGATGCCCGCATTCAGGCAGCCGCTTACCGGGTTTACGCGACCTCGGAAGAGATTGCTCTGCGTGCCATCGAAGCCTATATCGAAGTACTGCGCCGCCAGGCGCTGGTGACACTGGCGGAAGAGAATTACGCCGCCCATGACCGCACCTACGGTCAGATCAAACAGCGGGGTGAGAGTGGCATTGGCCGTAACTCAGACGTGACCCAGGCGGAGGGGCGTCTGGCTCTGGCCCGCGCTAACCTGATGGCCGAGCAGGCTAATCTGGTGGACGCCAAGACCGCCTACATTCGAGTGGTTGGTGCGATGCCGACGGATCTTGAGGCGGCCCCAATGGCCACCAGCCTGCCGGAGTCTCTCGCGCAGGGCATGGACGCTGCCCTTGTCGCCCACCCCACCATGCAGGCGGCCCTGGCTGATATTGAAGCGGCCAAATCTCAGCATGAAACAGCCCGGGCGAACGATCTGCCCCGGTTTGACGCGGAGTTGGGTGCGACCAATCACCGCAACATCGATGGTGTGCGGGGTACCAACGAAGACCTCACCGCCATGGTGCGGATGAAATACAACCTCTATCGGGGTGGTGCTGACGAAGCCCGCAAGCAGCAGACCGCGCATCTGATCAGTCAGGCCAAGGAAGTTTACAACCGGGCCCGGGATCAGGTGATCGAAAACACCAGCCTTTCGTGGAACGACTATGTGACCACCACGGCCCGGCTGGATTTTCTGAAAATGCACAAGGACTCAAGCATCGCCACCCGGGATGCCTACCAGAAGCAGTTCAATCTGGGTCAGCGTACCCTGCTTGATTTGCTGGATACCGAAAACGAAGTCTTCTCGGCTCAGTCCGCCTACGAGACCGCCAGGTACCGGCAGCTCTTCGCCGGGTATCGGATATTGAGCAGCCAGGGTGCGGTCATGGAGACCGTCGGCGTCGCTGCACCGGAAGAGACCATGGTGGCGACCCAGTAATCGGTTTCGGTCGAATATAAAAGGCCGCGTACCGTTCGGGTGCGCGGCCTTTTTTTGTGGTTGCGGTTCTGTGGGGCGCGGGCCTCTGTTCTGGCCCTTACTCGCTGATGGCCTAGGGGGCTGTTGTGCTCACCGGTTTGATGATCGCCAGGGCACCAAATGCCGGGTGGTCGTAGTAGTGAATTTCGCCGCTCTTCAGCCGCCGGGACTCATTCAGACGATAGTTGAAGTCGGCCTGGCTGGTCGGCGGTTGCAGGAGCAAATCCAGGCCCAGGTGGGGGTAGCGGCCAACATGAAATTGCGCCCAGCCGCTTAGCGGCCCGCTGTTGCCACTGCCGGGGGCAGTGATCTGAACTGCAGTGGCCCGGTCTTCTACGGTGGCCGATTGCCGCCAGCGGGCGTGCCACAGCAGCTCGTAAGAGGGGCTGTCGCGCAGGCGAGCATCGCTGCCTTTGAGTTGCCAGCTGGCGGCGGGCCGAATGGAGAGCCCGCTGCCGCCATCGCCGAGACGGCTGATTCGCCTTGGCGGTGTGGTCGTCTCCATGCGCCATTGCTCCCCGCCACTGATGACCTGCTGGCGGCTGAAAATCAGCAGCTCAATATCGTACTGATCAGCCCCGAAGACGGGACTAATCAGCCCCAGTATCAGGGCAACGGAGAGATAATATCGACGTCTAAACATGACTGTGGCCTGTTGCTGCGTTTAGTATGGACTATTGAAAAGTTTGAGTGGGTTAAGAGTAACCGATGGCTGTTAAAGAGGTTTTGCGGATGGGGCACCCGGTACTGGCGGGCGTGGCCGAGCCGGTGGTCCGTTTTGATGATGAATTGAGGGCGCTGGTGGCGGATATGTTCGACACCATGGCGGCCTGTAAGGGGGCGGGGCTGGCGGCACCCCAGATCGGCGTGCCGTTGCGGCTGGTGATTTTCGAGGTGGAGGCCAATCCTCGATACCCGGATGCCGGGGATGTGCCGCAGACGATATTGATTAATCCTGAACTGGAGCCCTTGGGGGATGATCGGCTGGAGAGCTGGGAGGGGTGCCTCAGTCTGCCGGGCATGCGTGGCCTGGTACCTCGTTACGCGCGGCTGCGTTACCGCGGCCTCGACCTTGCTGGCCAACCCTTCGAACGGGAGGTGGAGGGCTTTCACGCCATCGTGGTGCAGCATGAGTGTGACCATCTTGATGGCGTACTCTATCCCCAACGGATTCGTGATCTGCGTGATTTCGGTTTTGAGCAAGCGCTGTTTCCCCGCTTGTCTTCAGGGGCTGAGCCGGACCAGTAGCGCACGTACGCTCTCGATCCGATCATTCAGTTCCGGTTGCTCGGTCAGGCACTTGAGGCTGCTTTGGCCCTGCATTCGGTAGTGGTGGGGCTGACGCTGAATCAACTCAATCAGGGCCAGATGATTAATTCGGGGCTCGGCCTCAAATTCAATCCGGATGCCATCCACCGGGGCATCCACCCGTTTGATGCCCAGGGCGCGGGCTTCGAGCTTGATGTCGGTGGCGACAAACAGGGTTTGCAGTGGTTCCGGCAGCGCTCCGAATCGATCGATTAACTCCACTTTAAGTTCATTCAGTTCGTTCGTGGTGTTGGCGTTGGCGATGCGCTTGTAGTGCACCAGGCGGCCATGGATGTCCGGCATATAGTCTTCTGGGATCAGAGTCGGCACGTGAAAATTGACCTCCAGCTCCCGGTGCAGGGGTTCGTCCAGATCAATTTTGGTGCCATTGCGCAGGTTGTTGACAGTGCGCTCCAGCAGTTCGTTGTAGAGGGTGAAGCCGAGGCTCTCCATCTGTCCGCTCTGCTCTCCGCCCAGTAGCTCGCCAGCCCCCCGGATCTCCAGATCCTGGGTCGCCAGAGTGAAGCCGGAGCCTAGATCGTGCAGTGACTCCACCGCTTCAAGGCGCTGCAGTGCCTCCTTTTTAAGACTCTTGCGGGGTGGAATCAGCAGGTAGGCGTAGGCCTGGTGGTGAGAACGACCGACCCGGCCCCGCAGCTGGTGGAGCTGGGCCAGGCCGAGTTTGTCCGCCCGATTGATCAGGATGGTGTTGGCGTTGGGTACGTCAATGCCGCTTTCGATGATGGTGGAGCTGACCAGCAGATTACAGCGCTGGTGATAGAAGTTGCGCATCACCTGCTCCAGCTCCCGGGCAGGTAGCTGGCCGTGGCCGACTTCGATGCGCGCTTCCGGAATCAGTCGGGCCAGGTCTTCGGCCATGGCATCAATGCTCTCCACCTGATTGTGCAGAAAGTAGACCTGACCACCCCGGTTGAACTCCCGCAGGCAGGCCTCCCGGATATGTTCCGGCTGCCACTCCTCGACAAAGGTCTTAACAGCCAGTCGCCGCTGGGGCGGGGTGGCGATGATGGAGAGGTCCCTCAGGCTGGAGAGGGCCATGCTGAGGGTGCGCGGGATCGGCGTGGCGGTCAGCGCCAGGGTGTCCACTTCCGCGCGCAGGCTGCGCATGTGCTCTTTCTGGCGCACGCCGAAGCGATGCTCTTCGTCAATGATGGTGAGCCCCAGACTATGGAAGTGGAAATCTTTCTGCAGCAGGCGATGGGTGCCGATGATGATATCGATTTTACCCGCTGCCAGGTCCTGCTGAATCTCATTGGTCTGCTTCACGCTGCGCAGGCGCGATAGCGCTTCGATGCGTACCGGCCACTCCGCAAAACGGGTCCGGAAGCTCTCCGCATGTTGTTGCGTCAGCAGGGTTGTGGGCACCAGTACGGCGACCTGTTTGCCGCCCTGGACCGCAAAAAAAGCGGCCCGCATGGCGACCTCGGTCTTGCCAAAGCCGACGTCGCCACAGACCACCCGGTCCATCGGTTGGTCCGACTGCATATCTGTCAGCACGGCGGCAATGGTGTCGGTTTGATCCGGCGTCTCCTCAAACGGGAAGCTTGCGGAGAAGCGTTCGTACTCCTCGTTAGGGGCCGGATAGGCAAAGCCGGAACGGGCGGCTCTGCGGGCGTAGATATCCAGCAACTCGACGGCAACGTCGTGAATTTTCTCCCGGGCCCTGCGCTTGATCCGCTCCCACTGCTCGCCACCCAGACGATGCAGCGGCGCGTGGTCCACACCCGCGCCGGCGTAGCGATGGATCTGGTCCAGTGCGGCCACTGGCACATAGAGTTTATCGCCGCCGGCGTACTCAAGGGTGACGAACTCCATGCTCATCTGGTCAAGGGTCAGGCTCTTCAGGCCGAGGTAGCGGCCCACCCCGTGCTGTTCGTGCACCACCGGATCGCCGGGGTTGAGTTCGGTCAGATCCCGCAGGGTTTCTGAAATATCAGCGTGGCGGTGTCCCCGGCGGCGCTGCTGCATCACCTGTTCGCCCCGCAGCAGCCTCTCCGGAATGACAGCCAGGGCCGGCTCGTGCAGCACGAAGCCCTGCTGTAAGGGTGCAACTGCGAGACTGGTATGGCTGCTGCCGGCCAGGAAGTCGGCCCACGCCTCCACCGGAGTGACGCTCACCCGATGTTTACGCAACAGCTCCAGAAGGGTCTCCCGGCGTCCCTCGCTATCGGTGGTGAGTAATACTCGACCCGGATAGTCATCAAGGAATCTGGTGAGTCGTCGCAGCGGCGCAGCAACACGATTTTCGATCAGCAGCTCCGGAGGCGGCGTGGTGGCGTAATCTGTGCTCTGGCCCTCACGCTGGTCGACAATTTCGATGCGGCAGAACGACTTGCTTTTGGCGTGTAGTTCATCTGGAGGCAGGGCGATTTCACCGGGGGATAACAGTTGCCGCGACAGATTGGTGTTTTTCTCTTCGTAGCGCTGCGCCAGACTGGCCCAGCTGGCCTCTACCGTCTCCGCCACGGCACCGATACGGACCAGGGTCGTGCTGGCTGGCAGATAGTCGAAGAGAGTATCCAGCTGAGGATAAAACAGGGGCAGATAGAATTCGATGCCGGCGGGCCAGCCGCCGCCCTCGACTGCCTGATAAATCAGCTGCCGCTCGCTGGTATCACCAAATCGTGTTCGAAAATTGTCGAGAAAAAGCTGCCGGTCTTCAGTTCGGATCGGATACTCCCGGGCGGGTAGCAGCCGAATGTGTTCGACTTGCCCGGTCGAACGCTGGGTCTCAGGGTCAAAGGTTCGGATCGACTCCACCAGGTCGTCGAACAGCTCGATCCGGTAGGGGGTTTTGCCGCCCATGGCGAAGACATCCACCAGCCCCCCACGGATGGCGTATTCCCCATGTTCCAGGACCTGGATTACTCGCCGGTAACCGGCATTTTCGAAGCGATTTTGCAGCTGTTCGAGTTGGATCGCCTCATTTCGGTCAAGCTGCAGACTGTAGCTGTCAATGTATCGCTTCGGCGGCAGCCGCTGCATTGAGGTGGCCACGGTGGTGATAATCAACCCTCGTTGCAGGGTTGGCAGGCGGGCCAGAGTCGAAAGGCGATCGGAGATGAGATCCTGGTGCGGCGAAAAATTATCGTAGGGCAGTACCTCCCAGTCCGGGAACAGACTCAGTTCGGTTTCAGGCTCATAGAAATGGATCGAGTCGGCCAGCTGTTGAGCGACGGCAGCGGTTGTGGCGATGACCAGAATGGGACCCGGCGTGGTCGATTCAATCTGGCTGATGGCGAGTGCAATAGCGTCGTCTTCAAGACCGCACCAGTGTAGTCTGCCGCCCTGTTGGACCGCTGTTTTTGGCGAAAATGGCGAATGATCTGGCAGAGCGGTCATGGCAATTCATGCAAAATTATCAATTATAACGGCGCGGGGCTCGATTCGGCGCCCTTCAGGCATTGCACTGGAGCCGGGGTAATTGATGTTGACTTGTTATACTGGGCTTGGAGTAGTGTGAGGTTCTTAAAGTGATTTCTAGAATAATCGGCAATTTCTGTTTATGGCGGCGAATCCAAAAATAGTTCCCGAGTCGATGAAATTTGTCACCGGTGAGGGCCAGATCCAGGGCGGTCGGGGCTATCAGGAGGACAGGGTTAGCGTCGTTACCCGACAGTTGGCGGGGGCGGAGCCGTTCGTGCTGCTACTGCTGGCCGATGGCATGGGCGGGCACGCCGGTGGTGCGGTGGCCAGCCAGTTGATTGTGGAATCTCTGGTGGATACTTTCAGCGCCGCCGAATTGCCTCCGTCTCCGGTCGATGTTCTGAAGCAGGCCACACTCCGGGCTAACGCCATGTTAACCGAGCGAGTGGTTGCAGAGCCCAGTCTCGCCGGTATGGGGTGCACTCTGGTGGCCGCGCTGTGCAGTGCCAGGGGTGTCTCCTGGCTCAGTGTGGGGGATTCACACCTTTATCTTCTGCGTAACCGGCGGGTGCGGAAGCTGAACGAAGACCATAGTTACGGTGGCTATGTTGACCGGATGGCTGCCGCCGGGGAGGAGGTGGCGGAGCTGCCCGGGGTTGAAAAACCCCGTCGCAATATGTTGATGAGCTACCTTAATGGCTCTGAAATTCCCATGGTGGATTTCCGCGAAATGGCGTTGGAGCTTGAGGCCGGGGATCGCCTGATTCTGGCCAGCGATGGCCTCGATACTCTGCGCGAGGAGGATCTGGAGTGGATCGCGGAGGAGCAGACCGGTGTTGATGGTTACATTGCGGCCCTGCTGGCGGCTGTGGAGTCGGTTGAGAAGCTGAACCAGGATAACACCAGCGTTGTGGTGCTGGAGGTGGCCGTGGCGGCATCCGGTGGGGCTAAAGTTGGAGAGTCGCCGGAATTTTCTGATGTATTTGATAAACGGCTTGGGGGTGCTCTGCAGGAGCTTGAAGCCACCGCCGAGATGGAAGAGCTCGTACTGGGCCGTGAGGCCGAGTCTTTTGATCTACCCGACCCAGTGCGCCAGAGCCCGCCGGCTCAGTCGGGGGAGGGCGATGCGACTGCAAAATTCCCCAGGCCTGAATCTCCCGCCAGGCCAGACGGCCAGAGCCGCCCGGCAGCCAACCAGGACGGGGTTAGCGATTTTGAGGTTATTCGTGACCCCGTCAGAGTGGGTTTGTGGTTACCGGCGATGGTTTTCGCGCTGGTTGTCGCGGGCAGCGTCTGGTGGTTCTGGCCCCAGGTTGAGCGGGGTGGTGACCAGGCGTTGGCAACCGTACGCACATTGTCCCTTAGTGATGAGAGGGCGCCGATACTGGTGCCGTCTGCAGTGGAAGCTGCCGCCCGTTCACGGGCGGAGTCGGCGGTCTCTCAGGGGCCGCCACCGGCGCTGACCGCCCGCCGTTTTCAGGATCCACTGCGGGGTGGCGGCCGTGGTCCGGTGATGATCGAGATTCACCCGAACAGCTATCTGATGGGCGGGGACGCCAGCTCCTTCTTTTTTGAAGAGCGGCCGCGACATGAAGTGCAACTGTCGACTTTTTCAGTCTCTCAGGACGAGGTGACCTTCGATCTCTATGATCGGTATGTTGCTGCCACGGGCGCGCGTAGGCCGGCAGATGTGGGTTGGGGGCGGGGGAGTCGTCCGGTGATTAACGTCAGCTGGGCGGAAGCGGTTGAATTTACCCGCTGGCTTTCGACTGCCACTGGTGCCCGCTACCGTTTACCGACTGAGGCGGAGTGGGAGTATGTGGCCGGTGATCTGGAACGGTCACTCTATTCATGGGGCGCTAAAATCGGAGTGGGCAACGCCAACTGCTGGGGATGTGGTAGCCAGTGGGATGGCAAACGCACAGCGCCTGTAGGCAGTTTCGCACCCAATCCGTTTGGGTTGCATGACACTGCGGGTAATGTTCTGGAGTGGGTGCAGGACTGCTTCCACAAGGGTTATCAGGGGGCACCAGTGGATGGTTCAGCCTGGGAGGAGCCAGGCTGCGCCAGGCGGGTAGTGCGAGGCGGTTCATTCAGTAATCCGCCGGACAGTCTGCGGGTGACCAAGCGGACATCGATGGACCCGACATCCCGGCGGGACAACATCGGTTTCCGGCTGGTTCGGGAGCACTGAAGATGGACGGGATGGCCAAACGGCGACTATTGAACTCGATGGGTATCCAGCTCTGGCGTGAACGGAGTGTTCCATCGCCGGATGCTGCGGGTGAATCTGCGTGTCTACCGGAGCCAGTCCAGAGCACGCTCCGGATCCCGGATATGGATTGGTCTGAATTGCAGACCACGGCTGCCAACTGCCAGGCCTGTGCGCTGCACCGGGGTCGAAATCAGGTGGTTTTTGGTAGCGGTAGTCAAAGCGCTGACTGGCTGTTTGTAGGGGAGGGGCCGGGTGCGGAGGAGGACCGCCAGGGTCAGCCCTTTGTCGGCCGGGCGGGGCAGTTGCTGACCGCTATGTTGAAAGCGATCGGGCTTCGGCGAAGCCAGGTCTATATCGCCAACGTAGTGAAGTGCCGACCGCCGGAGAATCGCAACCCGACCCCGGATGAAATGGAGGCCTGTGCACCCCTCCTGAAGCGCCAGATCGAGCTTCTGAAACCCCGGGTGATCGTGGCTCTGGGTGGTGTCGCGGCGAACCAT
>JAKLLR010000030.1 GCA_022014175.1 Gammaproteobacteria bacterium
CACGAACCTTGTGCGAGAACCACGGGTTTAAGCCTCGGTCGGCGGGCTTACCCGGGAATCCGACTCCAAGCTTCTCCGCTCGCTTCCGAATCGCGTCCCGCACTTTCGCGGCGAGCGGAGCTTTAACTGAATCGACTTCGACTGAACGGGGGGCGCAAACCGGGAAACTTAATCGCCACATTTGCCGCCCGCTGGCCCTATAATCCTGTCATAGAACAGCTAATTAATAGGTGGATTGATGCCGCCAAGCAGACCCGAAATGCCTAGCCCCGAGAGCGCCCTGCCAGGCCGGGATAGTCCGATGCCCCTGCCCCCCGCCCATAGGGTTCTCAACCGTCCACTACAGGGGCCCTTCAGCGATGGCCTGCAGCAGATCTCTTTTGGCATGGGCTGTTTCTGGGGGGCCGAGCGGCTGTTCTGGCAGCAGCCCGGAGTTTATGTCACTGCAGTAGGGTACGCTGGCGGTTACACCCCCAACCCCACCTACGAAGAGGTTTGCAGCGGTCGCACCGGCCACACCGAGGTTGTACTGGTGGTCTACGATCCCGACAACATTACCCTGGGGACATTACTCAAGCTGTTCTGGGAGGGCCATGACCCGACCCAGGGTATGCGTCAGGGCAATGATGTGGGCACCCAGTACCGCTCCGCCATTTATGCCGCTAGCGATGAACAGCTTCAGCAGGCAGAAAAGAGCCGTCAAAACTATCAGAAACAGCTCAGCGATTCGGGCTTTAGCCGGATCACAACGGAGATCCCGCCCGCCACAACATTTTACTACGCCGAGCCTCAGCACCAGCAGTATCTGGCCAGGAACCCCGCCGGCTACTGCGGCCTGGGTGGCACCGGGGTCCCTGCGCCTGCGGTTGAGTGAGCAACCC
Organism: Gammaproteobacteria bacterium; assembly: GCA_022014175.1. GTDB lineage: Bacteria > Pseudomonadota > Gammaproteobacteria > Immundisolibacterales > JAKLLR01 > JAKLLR01. The sequence goes on from JAKLLR010000030.1 coordinate 882, forward strand.
TCCAGCGGACCGAGCCGCTGCTGAGTTGACCCGACATGGCGGAGTGGTTACCAACCAATCTCCGCCAGGTAAGTTGTTCCGAGCTGATCCATCTGCTGCATGATCCAGCGCTGTTTCGACCGCAGGCCGGAGGAGGGCCGATCTGGGCGTGAGTGTTCAGGATTCGGTAGCGCAGTTGCCAGCAGGGCGGCCTGGAATATCGTTAGCTCGCCTGCCCCAGTGCCAAAATAGTATCTGGCCGCAGCCTCAGCGCCATAGAGCCCGGGCCCAAACTGGGCGAGATTGAGATAGAGCTCCAGAATTCGCTGTTTTGGTAGCAGCAGTTCGAGCCAGGGCGTGAGCCAGGCTTCCAACCCCTTACGCAGCCAGCTTCGCCCACGCCAGAGAAATAGATTCTTAGTCAGTTGCTGGCTGATGGTGCTGGCCCCCCTGATCAAACCACCGTTGCGATTCGCCCGCAGGGCGTCCTGAATCGCGCTCAGGTCAAACCCCCAGTGCTCGGGAAAGCGTTGGTCTTCTGCCGCGACCACTGCGAGGGCCAGCTCTGGCGCAATACCCGCCTGGGGGACCCAGCGATAAGTGGGGGCGCTCGCAAACCCTCTGCTGCCCCACTCTGCCAGCATGAACGCCGTCGCCGGCGGCGCGACCCAGCGCAGTGACAGGATCGGTAGGACTGTCACCAGCACCACCACCGCCAGCACAGCAGCCAACCACCCCTGGAGTCGCCCGCGAAATGACCACTTACGTCTGCGAGTCATCAATCATCTCAGCTGTTCAAGCGCCGCCCCGGACCCCGCTGCTGTAGCTGTTTCCACAGCGCCCCCAGGAGCAGGATCGGGGCCGAACACAGCGTAATGACGAACCAATCCCCCATCGATAGCGGAACCGTTTTCAATGCGCCGCCCAGAGGCGGCCAGTAAATCACCAGTAGCTGTAGCACCAGGCTCAGTCCGCAAGCTCCCAACAACCATGGATTGCTGAAAAACGGGACGCCCCAAATCTGGGTGTATAAAGCCCTGAAGTTAAATAGATTAAACAGCTCTGCCATCACCAACGAGGTAAATGCCACCGTGCGCGCCAGCTCTAGATCGGCCCCGGCGGTCAAATAGTAATGAAACAGGACGAGGGGAACCAGGCCCACATAACCGCCGAGTATCAACACCGTTAACAAACCATGGCGCCCCAGAATTCCCTCACTGGCCGACCGCGGCGGTCGTTGCATCACCCCGGGCTCCACCGGCTCCAGGCCCAAAGCCACGGCGGTCAAACCGTCGGTGACCAGATTGACCCACAACAGTTGGGCTGGCACCAGGATTAACGGGCCCCCGAGCAAAATATTCAACAGGATGGCCACCACCTCCCCAATATTTGACGACAGCAGGTAGCGGACGAACTTGGAGATGTTGGCGAACTGCCGCCGCCCCTCCTCCACCGCGGCCACGATAGAGACAAAGTTATCGTCTGTAAGCACCATGTCGGCAGATGCGCGGGCCACATCGGTGCCACGGATACCCATGGCAATACCGATGTCGGCCTGCTTCAGCGCTGGTGCATCGTTGATACCATCTCCGGTCATGCCGACCACGTGATTCTGGCGTTGCAGCATCTGCACAATGCGTAATTTCTGTTCCGGCGCGGTGCGGGCAAACAGCACAGAGCCGCCGACGCAGCGGTCCAGCTCCGCATCCGACATCTCACTCAATTCAGCACCGGTCACGACTTGCTCGACGTTCAACCCCACCTCATTGGCTACAGCCACGGCAGTTCGACCCGCATCACCGGTGATCACGATGGTTCGGATGCCCGCAGTTGCAGCGGTGGCGATGGCGGCCCCCACTTCTGGGCGGGCGGAATCAATAATGCCGACCAATCCCAGAAGGGTGAGATCTGCCTCAACCTCATCAACCTCCAACCTCTGATCCGGCAGCTCTCGACACGCGATCGCCAGGGTCCGCAGACCCGAATCCGCATAAGCTTCGTAGCGCGCTTCGATCTGGGCACTGAGGGCTGCAGTCATGGGTGTCGCCAGGCCCCCCGTTGTCTGCACGAATCTGCAGCGGGGCAGAATAATTTCCGGGGCACCTTTAACGTGGGCGACCGGGCCCGTGGCGGGGCCGGCAACCACCGTCATTCGCTTGCGCCTGGAGTCGAAGGGAAACTCCCCCAGCAGCTGCGGCACGGTCTCGGCCGCGCCCGCTTTGCCCCATAGCGCGATCAATGCGGCCTCGGTAGGGTCACCTGTCGCCACCCAGCCGTCGTCACTGGGGGCAACAGTCGCGTGGTTACAGATACGAGCGGTTCGTAACAGGCCCAGCAGCTCGGGGCGAGTAGCCGGCGCCACTACTCTGTCGTTATCCAGGAACTGCCCCTCCGGGCCATAACCCACTCCCGTCACCTCCAACTCCCCACTGGGCAACCAGATCCGCCTCACGGTCATCTCCCCCCGGGTAAGAGTGCCTGTTTTGTCAGTGCATATGACATCAGTGGCACCCAGCGTCTCTGTTGTGGGCAGTCGGCGCAGCAGAGCGTTCCGCCTGGCCATGGATTGAACGCCCAGAGCGAGAGTAATGGTGACCACCGCTGGCAGCCCCTCTGGCACCACAGCTACAGCGAGGGAGACACCCACCAGGAACATCTCAAACAGGGGGCGACCGCCAAGCCAGCCCAACAGACTGACCGCCAGGGCCAGCGAGAGAGACAAAAACCCCAGCTGCCGCGCCAACCGGGACAACCGTCGCTGAAGCGGTGTCGGCGCCCGATCCACCCCCTGCGCAAGCCCGGCGATGCGACCGAGCTGCGTACGCATGCCGGTCGCCACAACCACCCCGCGACCGCGACCCGCCGCGACGGCGGTGCCCATATGCAACATGCTGGCGCGTCCATACAGCGGCGTCTCCTCAGCCACCGCCGTCACCTCTTTGGGCACCGTGACTGACTCACCGGTCAAGGCCGACTCATCCATCTCCAGAGCCACGCCAGCCGTCAATCTGATGTCTGCGGGAGCCTGATCACCAGGAGCCAACAGAACGATATCCCCGGGCACCAGCGAAGCGCGGTCGACTCGCTGCACCACCCCCCCACGCAGCACTGTTGCAGCGCTGACCAACAACCGCTGCAGGGCCTCAATGGACCGCTCGGCCCGCCACTCCTGCACAAAACCCAGGGCCGCATTCAGCAGCACAATCATCAGAATTGCGATAGCGTCGACCCGCTCGCCGACAAGCCAGGAGACACCAGCAGCGAACAGCAAAATAAAGATCAGAACACTGGAGAGCTGGCGCAACAACAGCCGGGACCAACCACCCCCTGACTGGGACTCGAGCCGGTTAAAACCCGCCTCCACCTGCCGTTGTTCGACCTCGGTCCCATCCAGCCCGGCCTCCGGATCGACGCCGCAGCGCTGCAACACCACCGCCTCAGACAGGGCGTGCCATGGAATCTTCTCCGAATTGACCAACGATGCTTGTTCAGACTGCATGGACGCATACTGCCTGACCCGGCAGCAGAGACGCAATCGCGGAACACCAATCCTTATCGCGCACCAGAAAAGTGCGCAAATACTGCCTCCGCTAGATCGCGGCAACGCTGCACCTGAAGAGCAGCAGCCAAAATGGCGGCGAAAAAATGAGCACCAACATGCACCCACAAAAAAGGGCGCCAATGGCGCCCCTGCTAGTTTTTTTGGGCTTCCGCAAGATGGAGAGCAGAGCGCCTGTTGTTATTTTTTATAATTTTTATTATCTAAACTGCAATTTTGGCCCGGCTATTGCATAATTATTGCCGGGTGAGCCGCCTAGACCTCTCCCTCCTCTTGGTCCATCTGGTGGCTCATCGCATCTTCTCCTCCTCATTCATAGGGGCGCCTTCCGGGCGCCCTCTTTTTTTACGTGAAGCATGGCAATCGGTCAAACTTTTTTGACAAAAACTGTCATAAATCAGCAATTTCCCGTCATTTCCCCCGATTACGACGAAATCGCCCTGCCCGGCACAGCCCCTCTCACCCCCTCCCCGGCTTACAATAGCTGACAGATCCCAGCCATAAACTGACTCTGTATTGCCTCAAAAATCCATCACCATCTGGACTGTCACGGACAATCGGCCCGGGCACCTCAAGCAGGCAGAAGCCCTGATTGCGGGTCTACAGCACTTTCGCTCCTGCCAAAATACCGAGTTTTCCGTCAACGGCGGATTGCTCCATCGACTAAGAACCAGTCATGCGACTGCGCGCCGGCTGATAAAACAATCGCAACGACCGGATCTGTTGCTGGGTGTTGGTCAGGCAACCCACCTGCCGCTGCTGTCGCTACAGCGGAGTTACGGAGGCAAGACAGTGGTACTGATGAAGCCATCGCTGCCAAACAGGCTGTTTGATTACGTTTTGATTCCGCAACACGATCAACCAAAAACCAGCGACCGCGTCTGGGCCACGGAGGGCGCGCTCTGTTTAAGCCCCCGGCAACCAAAAAAGCCGGATACAGGTCTGTTCCTTATTGGCGGCCCGGATCGCAGATTCAGCTGGAATGAAGCCGACCTGATCGCCCGGATCTCAGCAATCTGCCAGGCCACCCCGGAAACCACCTGGACCCTGACAACATCCCGTCGCACGCCAGTGCAGTTTCTGGGCCGAATTCCCCAGAAACACAACCTCACCAGCGTTGCCCATGACCAGTGCCAGCCAGACTGGCTGACTGGTACCCTGAATCACACCGAAACCGCCTGGGTCACGCCGGACAGCGTCTCCATGATCTACGAAGCACTCTCCGCCGGAACCCGTGTCGGCCTGCTGCAGTTCGGCGTTTCTAAACCGAACAAGCTCAGCCAAAATCTGGAACGGCTGTCGGAACAGGGGGACATCACCATTTATGATGCGTGGGTCCCAGGCACACCACTGGCGCTGCCCCACAAGCGGTATGAAGAGAACCTCCGGTGTGCGGCCCGGCTGTTACAACAGCAAGGGTGGCTCGACACTGCCGACCAAAGCACCCGGGAACCAACCTGAGCATGGACCAGAACCAGACCCCAGGCCAGGAGAGAAAACAGATCTGCTACGTGCTGGCTGGCCGTGGCGATGGCGGGCTGGAAAAACATGTCCAGGAGCTGGCCGGGCAGGTTAGCCAAAGCCATCGGGTTTCAGTCATCGCCCACCCGGTTTTCAAAGATCGCTTCCCGCCACCGATCAATTTTGTCGCCGTTAATCTGGCGGCGTACCGCTACAATCCCATCGTGCTGGTTAAGCTGCTACGGACAATCAAACAGCTGGCACCGGATCTGATCCACGCCCACGCGGGCAAGGCGATCGGAATGATCGCACTCCTCTCCCGGCTGCTGGATTGCCCGCTGGTGGCCACAGTACACAACGAAAAGCAGCAGAATCCAGGGATATCTCGATTTGACCGAGCCATTGGAGTTAGCCGACGTGCCTGCGCCCGGATGACACACCCGGCTATAATATCCATCCCAAACGGCACCACCGTCGCCACCCAACGCCCCCCGTTGACGCCGAACAAACCGGCAACCGAACTGCGATTAGCGGCCATCGGCCGTCTGGTTCCAGCCAAAGGATTCGACCTGCTGCTCGACGCCTGGCGAAGCCTGCCATACCACCTGGACCTGGTTGGAGACGGCCCGGAAGAAGCCCGGCTGAAAGAGCTGGCCCAGCAATGGGCGCTCGGCGACCGGGTCAAATTCGTTGGCCACTGCCCGGATGTGCCGAAGTATCTGCTGGACGTAGACCTGCTGATCATCTCCTCCAGAAATGAAGGGTTTCCCTATGTGCTGGTAGAGAGCCTGCTGGTAGGGACCCCGGTGATTTCCACCCGGATTGGCGGCGCCGAGGAGATACTGCCAGAGCCCTTTCTTGCGGCGGGAAAATCAGCCGCAGAACTGGCTGTGCACATCCGCCACTGGGTAGAACACTACGATGAACTGGCAGCAAGCTACCCGCCGGTCATTGATGCTGCCCGGCACGAGTACAGCCTCGCCACCATGGCCCGGCGCACCATTGAAGTTTATGACGGCCTCCTCTCACCAACCCCGACTTAGGGTACTGATCCTCTCCGACGGAATCCCGGGCCATGAAAACCAGGCCCTGGGGCTGGCAGCACTGTTGAACGACGTCTATCAGGTGGAGGTGGAGCTGCATCAGACCCGACTGCGCAGAAAATGGCTGCGTCCCCTGCTCCGCCTTCTCTGCAATCACCTCCCGAACCCCCGCACGAACCGCTGGATCAGCTCTCGCTACGACTCAGACTACACAGGCAACACACCAGACTTGATCATCTCCGCTGGCGGCAATACCGCCTTTCTGAATATCGCGCTGAGCCGGCGTTTCGACTGCCCCAATTTCTTCCTGGGCTCTCTCAGAGGGCTCCACGGCACTCTCTTCTCCGCCCTTTTTACCCTCGAACGGCAGGCGCCGGGGCCGAGCAACATCGTGCTGGATGTCGTACCCACCGGGGTCACACCGGCCTCCGCCAAGGCTGCTGCCGAAGCCCGTTTCCGGGATCCGCCGACCCCCCTCTGGGCGATGCTGATTGGAGGTGATGGCGCGGGTTACCACTACGATGAGGCGGACTGGCTGGCACTGGCCCGGGGCATGAAGGCCTGCCAGGCTCAGTTCGGAATTCGCTGGCTGATCACCAGTTCCCGGCGAACAGGATTGCAGAACGAAACCCGACTGCGGTCCCTGGTTGACTCTGATGATCTGTTCGAGACGACCTGGTACGGCCAAAATGCGGAGAGTGTCTCGCAAGCCTACATGGGCGCCGCCGATCGAATCTTCTGCACCGAAGACAGCATGACGATGCTGCAGGAGTCCATCGCCACCGGTCGGTCAGTGACCAGCCTGCATCCAGGCCTGGCCAGGCCGACACCCCGCTACCGCGACGCGATCAAATCTTTGCAAAACAAAGGGTTAATCAACCGCCTGCCGCTCTCTCGCTTCGCCCAGGGGCAGTGCCCGGCGCCCGAATCCAGCCTGCCAGCCGACTGGCAGGCGAAGTTGCTGCCAACGATATTGGCACGTCTCAATGCGACTCAACCCTAAGGGGTGTCAGAGCTATCGGACAATCCAACCGCACCGGCGATCCACGCCTTCGGCAAGTACCCGGCTTACGAACCCGTCACCGGGGAAGAGCCCCGCCAGTGACGCCATCACAACTAACCTTGTCCCGCAGACCACCCAAATCTGCCGCCGACCTGACTGCGAGAAACAGCGCCAACAGATGAACCGAAAAATTGGTCAGCTCGGAAGAGAAAAAACTGCGGTGGGTATTGAGCGGAAACCAGAGCAGTCCAAGCGCCAGCAGAAACGGCAACCAGAGCGTTCCGGCTCCCCCCGACCACCCCTGTCGAGCCTGCCGAACAAGCAGCCAGACCGCCACTAACCAGGCCGCCAGACCGATCACCCCGGTACCGACCAACAGGTCCAGCACCACCTGATGTGCATGGGAAATATATCTCTTCCGAAACCTGCTATCGGATTTCAGATAGGGGCGTATCGCTTTATTAAAATTACCTGCACCGACACCATTTAGCGGGTTCGCTGCGATGGCTCGAGTTGTCGCACCCCACAGATCAAGCCGGTAGCTCAGAGCCACATCCAGCGCCTCCCAGGAGAGGTCGTTTGGCACGCTGTGCTCCACCCGTTGTCGCACATCCTCATCGATCACGGCAAAAATCAGCAGCACGGAGAGCATCGCTGCCGGCAGGGCCAGGCCGATCCCCAGGCTCTTCAACGGGTTCCGCCGGATAATAGGGCCCCAGCGATATAGCAGATAGGTCCAACTGAGCAACAGAAAGACCAGGGTACTGGCCCGAGTATTCGCCTCAACCACCACAAACAGAGCCACCAGCCAGAGCAGACTCAGCAGATAAAGGGGTAGACGCTTGTGTTCCGGGTAAAAAAACAGGAACACCAACGCGTAGGGCAGGTAAAACCCGAACTTTGACGGGCTTGAAAAATAGATGCCCAACCGCTTGGTGGCTGGATGACCCAGCAGATCCTGGTGCCACAGAATCTGAACCAATCCATCGACACACCAGAACGCCGCGAGCGCAGCCAGAATACAGAGCATCCACCTCTCAAACCGATACTTCGCGACCAGGTAAAAGAGGGCGGCACCGAGCGGGATATAGGCCAGATATAGCGCTGCGGTTTCGAGACTCTCCCCTGGATCGAGTGCATCAATGGCTGAACAGGCCACAGCCCCCGCCAGTAGTAACAGCACCACGTAATAACAACGCCAGACGCGGTTTCCACGAAAAAAGCCAGGGACCCGGAATAGCAGAACCAGGCCGGTAAGGCAAAGCAGAATCGCCGGTACCCAGAACAACCGACTGAACGGCAGTAACCAGAAAAAAGCCGTCGCCCAGGCAGCCAGCAAGAGCTGTAACCACTCCCGCCTGGCTGTAGCGAGCATCTCGCCCAAGAGCTGATTAGCCTTAACCAAAATGCACCTGCTCCAGAGTAAATTGATCGTTCGGCGAGGGCTGGGGCAGCGCCTGCAACGGTTGTCAGATTGTAGCGAAAAGAGTCTCGGGACTATTCCGGGGCACCATGCCTTCAGAGAAACCTACTTGCAACCTCTCACCCCCAACCACCGCTATCGTAGCCAATCACCGCGTTACCCATATTCAGCCTCACGTAGGCGACCGAAGGACTGGGGCACTTGAAAGAGATTAAACACAAGGTCCGCCCGGGTATAGAGTGCCCCCGTATCACCACGATGACTGAAAAAGGAGCTAACCAGCCGCCTCTCTCTGCAAATAGTGAATTCAACCCGTTGAAATAACAGGTTTTGTTACTCCGGTGTGCTATGACAGTATGGTCAAAAATCGGCTCTCCCACTGCGACCAGGGCGAAACCGGGGAACTCTGTAGCACGTCGGTTACAGACTCATGTAAAGTCTGACACAGTCCCCGACGGGAACGGCCATCACGGCACGCAGCCTGGCGGCCAACAAACAGGAGATAATCTGTGATCATTGAAGCAGGCGGTCTATTCGGCCTGATCGTGCTGGTGCTGGACGTCTGGGCTATTGTGAAAACGGTGCAGAGCCCGGCCGACACCCTCGGCAAAACAGCCTGGATCGTGGCGATCCTGCTGCTGCCGGTTATAGGGCTGATCCTCTGGCTGCTGTTTGGCCCTAAAGGGGACTGAGACCCGCCCCCCGGAGAACCCCGGCTCAAACCGCGGCCAACTGCTCCTCTCGAAAGTTCAGCATCCGCTGCAGCGGGATCATCGCCCGCCGTCCCAGCTCTGGATCAACCTCGATCTCGTTGCGGCCGCTCTCCAGAGACTCCATCAGGTTCTTCAGATGGTTCATCCCCATCCAGGGACAGTTGGCACAACTGCGGCAGGTTGCTCCAACACCCGCTGTGGGGGCAATAATCAGCTGCTTGTCCGGAGCCATCTGGCCCATCTTGTAAAAAATGCCCTCATCCGTAGCTACGATCATCTGCTTGTTCGGCAGGGTGCGTGCCGCTTCGATCAGCTGAGAGGTGGAACCGACCACATCCGCCAGCTCAGTGACGGCCTCAGGAGATTCCGGGTGGACCAGAATCGCGGCCTCGGGATAGACCTGCTTGAGATCCAGAAGGCCCCGGGTTTTGAACTCTTCGTGGACGATACAACTGCCATCCCACATCAGCATGTCAGCACCCGTTTTCTGCTGTACGTAGCTACCGAGATACTTGTCAGGCGCCCAGAGAATTTTGTGGCCTAGGCTGTCGAGATAATCGACTACATCCACCGCAATACTGGAGGTCACAACCCAGTCTGCGCGAGCCTTTACCGCCGCCGACGTGTTGGCGTAGACCACCACCGTGCGGTCCGGATGCTGATCGCAAAAGGCAGAAAACTCCTCCACCGGGCAGCCGATATCCAGCGAACAGGTCGCCTCCAGCGTGGGCATCAGTACGGTCTTATCAGGGGTCAGAATTTTGGCTGTCTCACCCATGAATTTGACCCCCGCCACCATCAGTGTGGAGGCCCGGTGCTGGTGACCAAACCGGGCCATCTCCAGGGAGTCCGAAACCAGACCGCCGCTCTCTTCCGCCAGCGCCTGAATCTCTCGATGGGTGTAGTAGTGGGCGACGATGACCGCATCACGTTCGACCAGCAGCTGCTTGATACGTGCCCGATAGCGGGCCTGCTCTGACGGCGCCTCATCCGACTCAGGCTGCATGCGGTCCAGATAATTCTCAACCATCTCATGCAGTTGCGGATTATTGGCAACTTTACGACGTTCTATTGAGGACATGACAGCACGAGGGTTTTCGGGACGTCCGACGACTCTAGCACAACTTTTTCTGAGGGGCCGAGAACCCCCCGGCGACTAAAGCCTGGCGCCAACACCCCACATAGCAAGGGATCAAAAACAAGCTGGGGCAAAAAGTGGTGGCCAGAGCTGGAATCGAACCAGCGACACGAGGATTTTCAGTCCACTGCTCTACCGACTGAGCTATCTGGCCCCGATGGGCTTACCGATTGCCATAGTAAGGACCGGCACCGGCGTTCCGCTGAGGGGTTGCGCCAAGGGGCGCTATTAAAGCGAGTCACCCTCGACTCGTCAAGGTAATCCGACCGCCGAACCCGGCTCATCGATGGGTTTAGCCCACCCCGATCTGCTAGGCTGTCAATCTGACCGGCCTGAAAACTGGAGAAATTCCAATGCGCCTGATGCATACCATGCTGCGGGTAACGGATCTGGACAGATCCATTGAGTTTTACTGCGATGTGCTGGGCATGCAATTGATCGCGCAGCAGGCGTTCCCGGGAGGCCGTTTCACCATTGCATTCTTAGGTTATGGCGATAATGACAATATGGTTGACACGAACCCTCTGCGCCGCACCGATCCCATGCTGGAACTCACCCACAACTGGGACACCAGCCGGTACGAAATGGGCAACGCTTACGGCCATATTGCGATTGAAGTGGAGGATGCTTACGCCGCCTGTGAACGGATCTCCGCTCGCGGTGGCCAGGTGACTCGACCCGCCGGGCCGATGAAACATGGCACCACGGTGATCGCCTTTGCCGCAGATCCGGACGGTTACAGTATCGAGCTGATACAGCCCTGAACGGGTTCGGGATGACAGAGAGCCGGGGCCGGCCGCTAGCTCAGCTTCGCAGCTGTTGCAGAGCTGCCAGATAGACCTGCTCGTCCGGCGCCCGGCTCTCCCGCTGGGCCTGCCACAGCTCCGCCGCCAGACACTCGATCATTTCGTGCTCTACCCGATGGGGGTCCTGTAAACGGATCAACAGATCATCGAACGCCGCCTTCACCCCCGGGGGGCGGTCCAGCCCCAGCTGCTCCCGCACCGCGATGTGAAGACTCATGTGCAGAAAGGGGTTGCTCTGGCCATCCGAGCCATCAAACTCCCCCTCCACCGCCTCCGGGCTCTCCAGCAGACCCTGGTATTCCGGGTGCAGCGCCACCACCTTGCCGATCAAATCCTGCTGCGGTTCCAGTGGCAAACCCGCCTGGTAACGACTCCAGGCCTCTATAAAAGTTCGACGCAACGCTTGCCGATCTTCCAACTCAGCTGCCCTCCGAGGTTTTGTCCCGGTATTCACACAGGTCTTCGATCACACAGGCCCCGCAGCGGGGTTTACGGGCAATACAGGTGTAACGACCGTGCAGAATCAGCAGGTGATGGGCATCAAGCTTGAACTCTCTGGGCACCACTTTCTCCAGTTTCTGCTCAACTTTAAGTACGTTTGGGCCCGGAGCCAGTTTCGTCCGGTTACTGACCCTGAAGATGTGAGTATCCACCGCAATGGTCGGCTCACCGAAGGCGGTATTCAGAACCACATTGGCGGTCTTGCGGCCCACCCCGGGCAGCGCCTCCAACTCCGGCCGAGTGCGCGGCACCTGCCCATCGTGCCGCTCCAGCAGTAGATTACAGGTCTTGATGATGTTCTCAGCTTTGGCGTTATAGAGACCGATGGTCCGAATGCAGGACTTCAGGCCATCTAGCCCCAAATCACGGATCGCCCGGGGGGTATTGGCGACCGGATACAATTTGCCAGTGGCCTTGTTAACCCCCTTGTCAGTTGCCTGAGCGGAGAGAATCACCGCAACCAATAACTCAAACTCCGAGCTGTAATTGAGCTCACTGCGGGGGCTCTCAATATGCTCTGCCAGTCGGCTGAAAAGCGCGTACCGTTTCTCCGCATTCATAGCGCAATCAGGTAGTTGCTGGGTCAGCCGTTGAGCCGGTGGCGGGCTCGGGGTCTGTTATTGCGACAGCCCGGGGCGCCTTCATCCGGCGGTCAATCACATTCTTGATCGCAATCAGCAGCCCCAGCCCCATAAAGGCCCCCGGGGGCAATATTGCCAACAGAAAGCCCCGGTAATCTTCAATCAGATGAAGCGTCATACCCCGACCGGCCTCGCCAAACATCAGCTCCGCCTGGGCAAACAGGGTGCCCTGACCGATCACTTCGCGCATGGCTCCTAACGCCACCAGTGCGATGGTAAAGCCCGCTCCCATGGCCAGCCCATCCATCAACGAACGATCAACGCTGTTCTTCGAGGCGAACGCTTCAGCTCGCCCAATAATGGTGCAGTTGGTGACAATCAGCGGGATAAAAATACCCAGCACTTTGTAGAGGTCGTAGCGATAGGCCGCCATCAGCAGTTCAATCACGGTCACCACCGCGGCAATCACCATCACAAATACCGGGATGCGAATCTCGCTAGGCACCCAGCGACGGATCACGGATACAGTCACGTTGGTCGCGACCAGAGTCAGCATGGTCGCCAACCCCAGTCCCAGGCCGTTGATCACAGATGAGGTCACCGCCAGAAGCGGGCATAGCCCCAGCAGTTGGGTAAACGCCGGATTATTCCGCCAAAGTCCGTCTGTCCAGATTGTGCTGTAACCATTATTCATCGTCGTTACTCGGTCGGGGGGCCGCAAACAGCTCCTGCTGGTGCAGGGCAAAATAGTCCAAAGATTTGTCAACTGCCTTGACGACTGCCCGGGGAGTGATGGTCGCGCCGGTCAATTGATCGAAAGCACCACCATCTTTTTTGACTCGCCACTGCTCCGGCGCAGGCGCAGTGTGGCTGGTGCCATCAAAGCCAAGAATCCAGTCGCTTCGCTCGACCTCGATACCGTCGCCCAGGCCCGGTGTCTCACGATGGGTCACCACCCGCACACCCCTCACCACGCCATCCACCGTTATGCCGACCAGCAGGCGGATGGCGCCACTGTAACCATCTGGCGCCACCGGTGCCAGCACCACCGCGCTGGGTCGTCCACCCTTCCAGGCCCGGTAAACGGCAACCGGAGCAGCAGTGCCCAGAAACTCCGCATCCATCACGGTGACCATGTCCTCCAGCAAGGCATTGTCATAGTAGGTATCCGGCAACACCTCTCCGAGCCTCTGCCTCAACTCCGCCTCTTCATTGGCAGCGATGCGGGTTTTAGTCTGCCCGTAAATACCCCCGAGCAGGGCGGTACAGATCAGAGCGAAAAGGGCCAGCAACGCACTATAGCGGCCCATGAGTTCAAGCACCGCTTTCATGAGCTGTGACCGTAAACCCGGGGTGGGGTGTAATAATCGATAAGGGGCACCAGCATGTTCATCAACAGCACCGCGAAGGCCACCCCGTCGGGATACCCTCCCCAGGTTCTGATCAGATAGATCATCACGCCGATCCCGGCGCCATAGATCAGCCGACCGCGATTACTGGTGGCCGCACTGACCGGGTCAGTCGCAATAAAGAAGGCGCCGATCATGGCCGCACCGCTGAACAGATGGAACAGCGGATCCGGATAACGGGCTGCATCCAGCAGATGAAACAGACCCGCCATCAAGCCGAGTCCGACGAGCAGTGCCACCGGAATATGCCAGTTGATAACCCGCCGCCAGAGCAAATACAAACCACCGAGCAGATAGGCCCCCACGACCCATTCGCCACCCTGGCCCCCAATCGCGCCAAATACCGGGCTACTCGCCAGAGCCGCCTCAACACTTCCCAGCAGGGGAATCTGCACCTTCATCTGGTCCAGCGGCGTGGCCATGGTCAGGGCGTCGAGGGCCAACACCGGGGCAGTTCCTCCGACGCCGAAAATCATGTTTAGCGAATCGACCAAACCAACCGGGTCCGCCAGCAGACTCTGGGGCGCAGACCAGCGGGTCAGCTCCAGGGGGAAGGAGATAAGCAGGACCACATAACCCGCCATGGCTGGATTGAACGGGTTGTAACCCAGCCCACCGTAGAGCTGTTTGGCAACCACCACCGCAAACAGGGTACCGATCACCACCACCCACCAGGGCACCAGCGGCGGCAGGGCAAGGGTCAACAGCGCCGCCGTTACCAGCACGCTGCCATCTGACAGAAAGGGCCAGAGCGGTCGCTGTCGAACTCTCAGCATCAGCGCTTCTGCGGCCAGTCCGGTGGTCATCGCCAGCAGGGTTGTGATTAAAATCCCGGGGCCAAACTGCCAGACGTAAACCAGATAGGCCGGCACCAGCGCCAGCAGCACCTGCAGCATCACCCCACGCAGGGAGTAGCCGCCATCCAGATAGGGTGAGGACGCCACCTTACTCATGGTTGTTCATCCGCTGACTCCGCCGACGGCGCTTCCAGCTTGCCCACCCGTTTCATTGCCTCGGCAATCTTGGCCTTTTTAGCATCCGCTTCTGGATTACTCCCCTGCTCCTTCAGTGCTGCCTTCTTCTTCGCCACCCGCTCTGCCCGCTGCTGTTTCTCGGCAGCCAGTCGCGCCGCCCGGAACTCGGTGCGCTGGCGGGCAATATCTGCAGCCGCCCTGGCCGCCTGCTGCTCCACAATCTCACCCTTGGCTGCGCGGTAGTACTGCACCAGCGGAATCCGGCTGGGACAGACGTAAGAACAGCAGCCACATTCGATGCAGTCAAACAGCTGATAGTGCTCCAGCTTCTCGCTGTTTTCAGCCCGGGCGTACCAGTAGAGCTGCTGGGGTAACAGACTCGCCGGGCAGACATCCGCACAGGCACCACAGCGGATACAGGGCATGGTCGGCTGCTGCACCGCCGGCACTTCGGTCTGCATCAGCAGCACGCAGTTGGTGGTTTTGATCACCGGCACCCGGTCATTCGGCAGCATAAAACCCATCATCGGACCACCCATGATGCAGCGTTCCACACCATCCGTCGCACCGCCAGCGTGCGCCACCAGCTCATTCACAGGCGTGCCAATCAACACCTCATAATTGCCGGGGCTATTTGCCCCATCACCGGTCACCGTCACAATTCGGCTGATCAGTGGTTCGCCCGCCATGACCGCCTGCCGAACGGCATAGACCGTACCCACGTTCAGACAGACCACGCCGATATCCAGGGGCAGGCCTCCGTAAGGCACCTGTTTACCCAGAGCCAGTTCGATCAACTGCTTTTCACCGCCGGATGGGTAAGCCGTCGGAAAACTGAGAATTTCACACTCCGGCAACCCTGCCAGCGCCCGGCTCATCGCCGCAGCCGCCTCGGGCTTGTTGTCTTCGGTTGCTACAACCACCTGTCCCGCCGCCAGCAAGTGCCGGAGAATCTGGATACCTTCAGCGATAGCCGCCGCCCGCTCCCGCATCAGCATGTCGTCGCAGGTAATGTAGGGTTCACACTCCGCCGCGTTAATCAGCAGGGTTTTGACGGGACGTCCCTGTACGCCCAGCTTCACCGCCGTGGGGAAACCCGCGCCACCCAGACCCGCAAGACCCGCCGCCACGATCACCGCCTGGATCACCTCCGGCGGAGAGCTCAACGGATCCGCCAGCCGCGGCAATTCGCCCCAACGATCCTCGCCATCGGGCACCAGCTCGATACAGCGTGCCGGTAGACCTGAAGGATGGGGCACCAGCCGAGGTTCGATCGCGCTGACCTGCCCCGACGTCGGCGCATGCAGCGCGGTCGAGAGCGACCCTTTAGCCTGGGCCAACAACTGACCTTTCAACACCCGCTCACCCACCGTCACCACCGGCTCCGCCTCGGCGCCAACCCCTTGGCACAACGGCAAAACCAGCCGGGACGGCATAAAGAGTTCACCAATCGGCTGGCCGGTAGAGAGCTCCTTGTGCTCCGGGAGGCCCCGCAAGCCACCATGAAAATCCTGCTCGTGCAGCAGCGACATCAGCCTGCCACCCCGATCCGTTCAGACTTGGGGCGGTCCCAGGTCCAGGTCGCCAGCACCGGCTTGATCTCCACCATATCAATACAGTCCACCGGGCAGGGCTCGATGCAGAGTTCGCAACCGGTGCACTCCGATTCAATCACCGTGTGCATCTGCTTGGCCGCGCCAAGAATCGCATCCACCGGGCAGGCCTGAATGCAGAGGGTGCAGCCTATGCACTCCGGCTCCCGGATAATCGCCACCATCGGTGGCTTGTGCTCACCCCGCTCCGGGTCCAACGCCTTGCTCTCAACCCCCAGCAATTCCGCCAGACTATCGACTCCCGCCTGACCACCGGGCGGACAGCAGTTGATATCCGCCTCGCCCTTCGCAATTGCCTCGGCATAGGGCCGACAACCGGGAAAACCACACTGGCCACACTGGGTCTGGGGCAGCACTGCATCGATCTTCTCTACTAGTGGATCACCCTCCACCCGAAAGCGCACCGCAGCAAAACCGAGAATCAGGCCAAACAGCCCCGCCAGCAGCGCCAATACTCCAACCGCGACTAACATGGTTAGATCCGCACCAGCCCGGTAAAGCCCATAAAGGCCAGACTCATCAGGCCCGCAGTTACCAGCGCGATCGCACTACCCTGAAAAGCCACCGGTACATCCGCCACGTCAATCCGCTCCCGCATCGCAGAGAAGAGAATCAGCACCAGCGAGAAGCCCAACGCCGCGCCAAACCCGTAGAGGATCGACGCCAGCAGATCGTTCGCCTCCCGCACGTTCAGCAGCGCCACACCAAGCACCGCACAGTTGGTGGTAATCAGGGGCAGATAGATGCCCAGCACTTGGTAGAGCAGCGGGCTGGTCTTGTGCACCACCATCTCGGTGAACTGCACCACCACTGCGATCACCAGAATAAAACTGATGGTCCTTAAATAACCGAGACCCAGAGGCTCCAACAGATAACTGTTGACCAAAAAGCTGCACATGGAGGAGAGCGTCAACACAAAGGTCGTGGCGAACGACATGCCCATGGCCGTCTCAAGCTTTTTCGACACCCCCATAAAGGGGCAGAGCCCAAGAAACTTCACCAGCACAAAGTTGTTGACCAGTACCGTGCTGACCAGAATCAACAGGTATTCAGTCATCCGCCTTATAACCTTTTTGCATATCTAGACCGGGCGTTATAACCATAGACTGGATATTATCGGCCGCCACGGTCGGGGTTACAACCATGACCAGCGTAGGGAATTAAACGCCTTGTAACCTCAGAACAGGGAGAGAAAAGCAGGTGGGGTCGAGAACCCGACTGGTCCCGATGCCAATAGTCGGGGAAAGGGCCGCAGCGCCGGTTTGCTGGACATGGCATGGACGTTCCACATGACCGAACCATCTTACGGCGTCTTTGAATTGCCAGATGCAGGACCCTTGGTAACCTGAGATTCGATATGGACGCCGGACCATCTGATTCTGAGCCGGGCGGCCAGAACTCAAACCAAAGATAGCCAGCGAATTTTTTGGCATCATGCCCAGCCTGAACAGTTCCATTTTTTCGGCCCAAAATTTTAAGAGAAGCTTGCAATCAATGACCCATGACTCACCAACGCCTGAGCAGATCGCACGAGGCCGGATTCTCAGCGAAACGGCGAAGCTCGGCTGGGGCGAGTTGATGCGGGAGTTCGCCAGCGGCAAAACCCTGACTGTCGATACCCGGCTGGACCTTGTGGAGGTTGCTTACCAGCTGGAGCAGGACAACAGCGCGCTAGTCGCTCAATGGTTAGAGGCTAAACAGATCAGACCGGTGGGCGATGATGAGGCCCGACAGTGGTACGAGCAGGACCAAACCGTCTGGGCCTGCGTGGTCAAACCCTGGATTTTGATTCAGGTCACGCCTCCAGGCTGACCCCGCACTGATGATTATCGAGAGATCACGCTCACCCATGACCCGAAATAAAATCTGGCCCCGTATCACTCTGGCCTTCGGCGTCATCAACAGCCTCGCTGGCGGAGTTCTAGTGGTGGCCTATGCGATGGCGGCGGTGGTGGCGAGGGTTGGCGAAGCCGACCAGTCCCTGCGCTTCTGGTATTTGCCGATCCTGTTTATTGGCATTATGGCGTTAGGTATCGGACTCAGCTGCACATTTTGGGCTTTCAACCGTTTACGGAACATTCGGCGGGCAGCCGCTGGCAAGGAGAGCCAGGACCTGAGCAAACCGTAGCGTCTAAACGCGCCGCATCATCCTCGCCGGCGCGGGTTTGTAGCAGGGCTGCAAATAACCTCAAGCTGAGGAAACAGTATCGGCGCGGCCAGAAATATAACAGGGACAGGGGGCAGAACATGGATCTACGTCTTTCGGGCAAGCGAGCAGTGATTACCGGCGCATCAAAGGGAATCGGGCGGGCGGTGGCGGAGACGCTTGCGCAGGAGGGTTGTAATCTGCTGCTGGCCTCACGCAGTGATGACACCCTGGAAGCGGCTCGCAAGGTGCTGGCTGAACGCTACCCTGTGGAGGTATCGGTCTGGCCCGTGGATCTGGCCGACTGCAACCTGGCGGCGCTGCCCTGGGCCGCGCAGTCGCCCCCAGACATCCTGATCAACAACGCCGGCGCTATTCCCGCTGGGCCTCTGGAAGAGGTGGACGATGCCCGCTGGCGAGCAGCCTGGGATTTAAAAGTCTTCGGCTATATCAATCTTACCCGGGCCGTCTACTCGCAAATGAAAAGCGTCGGCAGGGGAGTTATTCTGAACATCATTGGCCTCGCCGGAGAGCTACCCCGGGCCGGATACATCGCAGGCAGCAGCGGTAACGCGGCGCTGATCGCTTTTACCCGCGCCCTGGGCGGTACGGCACCGGACGACAATATTCGGGTACTGGGCATCAACCCCGGTCTGGTGACGACAGAACGCATGGTAACAATGCTGAAGGTTCGCGCCGAGGAGACATTCGGTGATCCGACTCGCTGGCCGGAGTTTCTGGACCATCTGCCCTTCGGTCGCGCCGCCGCGCCAGAAGAGGTCGCCGAATTGACCGCGTTCCTGGCTTCTGACCGGGCCGGTTACATCAGCGGCACCACCGTCACCATAGACGGCGGCGCCAGCACCCGGAACTTCGCCTACTGAGCTGACGACTGCATCAATCGTGCTGCCAACCGATGGCAAACGAATAAACAAACGACAGATCGGAGAGTTGCTTTTCCCTCGGGGTGGGAGTGAATAGCCAAAAACAAATGCAGGTGGGGCGTTCCGGCCATGTCCAGCAATCCGGCACTGCGGCCCTTCCCCCGACTATTGGCGCCGGGACCAGTCGGGTTCTCGACCCCACCTACGCTGAACATCATACGCCTGATTGCAACTGTAGTCGGCGAGCATAACGGAGGGCGATCGGCGGCAAACGTCGCCTTGCTGACCCTATCTTTAATCGTATGCCAGAGATCTCCTACCCGGTTGGTGACGGTGGCAGTCCAGGCCCCGCTCGGGAGCTGCTGATCTGGAACATCA
>JAKLLR010000130.1 GCA_022014175.1 Gammaproteobacteria bacterium
CACTCTCAACCCAGACCACCAGACCCGCGGTGGCCAGCAGTTGCTCCGCAGCTTGCCGTTGGGCGGGGCTGGTTTCGGGGGTCGCGAACAGGCCGCTGGCGCCGGCACCGATCATGGCCGGAGTGTTCGGCATACAGCGAACCAGGGCTGTCTGGCCGCCAAGCCAGCTCTGGATCGCCCCCGCCGGGATACCGGCAGCGACTGAGATTAGCAGTGGCCTGTTTGTTGCCAGAGCCCCCGCAAGTTCCTGGCAGACCGCCCGCATCACCTGGGGTTTGACCGCTAGCACCAGCAGCTCCACCTGGCCGGCGACGGTGGTATTGTGGTGGTCAACACGGATGCCGAAGTCCGACTCCAGCGCGCTCAGGGTCTTCGCTCCGGGGTCCGCGACCAGAATTCGGTCGGGCTCCAGACCCTGACGAATCAGGCCGCTGATGAGGCTGCGGGCCATATTGCCGCCGCCGATAAAGCCGATTTTTCCTTGGAAGTTCATCTGTTGAGTCTACCTATTGGCCGCTTTAGAGTTTAGCGGATTGGTGGTTAGGGCGGGGTTCGGCAGGTGGCCCGAACAGGGCTCGGCCAATTCGGACCAGGGTGCTGCCTGCAGCAATCGCCTGGGGGTAGTCCCCGGACATTCCCATAGAGAGTGTATCCAGCCCAAACCCTGCCCTGTTCAACCCGGCGAAGAGGGTGTGCAGTTGACCAAAGGCGGCGGTCTGTTCGGCGGCGGTTGCGCCGGCTGCAGCCATGCCCATGAGGCCCCGCAGGCGCACCTGGGGCAGTTGGCTGATCGCCGTGGACAGCTCCAGTAGTCCAGTGGGATCCGGCGGGATGCCGCCTTTGGCGGGTTCATCGCTGATATTGACCTGAATGCAGAGATTCAGTGGTGGCATGTTGGCGGGCCGCTGTCGGGAGAGCCGTTGCGCGATGATCAGGCGGTCAATCCCGTGGACCCAGTGAAAATGGCTGGCCAGCGCCCCACATTTGTTTTTCTGAATGCGGCCGATGAAGTGCCAGGTCAGGTTTAGATCCTCGCACTCGGCCATTTTAGTCAGGGCATCCTGCAGGTAGCTCTCACCAAAATGGCGCTGTCCCAGAGCGGCCAGATGCCGAATGTCTGAGACGGAGTGATATTTGCTTACCGCCAGCAGGCGGACGCTGCCCGGTTGCCGGCCCTGTTCAATTTCGGTCTGGCGAAGCTGCCGGGATACTAGATTGAAACGGTCTGATATATTGGGCATTGCAATGGGTTTTATTGCGTTGGCTGGCGCAATCATCAATCGCTAAAACGGTGTGGGGACATTAAATGGATATCGCAGAACTTCTTGCCTTCAGTGTTAAATCCGGGGCATCCGATCTGCACCTTTCGGCCGGGCTGCCGCCGATGATCCGGGTTGATGGTGACATCAAGCGGGTTAATGTGCCCGCCCTGGAGCACCAGCAGGTGCATGCCATGGT
Organism: Gammaproteobacteria bacterium; assembly: GCA_022014175.1. Classification (GTDB taxonomy): domain Bacteria; phylum Pseudomonadota; class Gammaproteobacteria; order Immundisolibacterales; family JAKLLR01; genus JAKLLR01. Next base: position 1,459 of record JAKLLR010000130.1, read on the forward strand.
TTATGACATTATGAACGACAAGCAGCGCAAGGATTACGAGGAGTTTCTCGAAACCGATTTCTCCTTCGATATTCAGGGGCTGGCCCGTTTTCGTGTCAACGCTTTTCACCAGGCCCGTGGAGCGGGCGTGGTGTTTCGGACCATCCCCTCCAAGGTGTTGACCCTGGAGGATCTGGATGCCCCGGCGATCTTCAAGGATATCGCTGACCTTCCCCGGGGTATTGTGCTGGTGACCGGGCCTACCGGCTCCGGCAAATCCACCACCCTGGCGGCGATGGTTGACCATAAGAACAATACCGAATACGGTCATATTTTGACCGTTGAAGATCCGATTGAGTTTGTCCATGAGAGCCACAAGTGCCTGGTTAACCAGCGTGAGGTTCACCGAGACACCCTGGGTTTTAACGAGGCTCTGCGTTCGGCTCTGCGTGAAGACCCGGACACCATTCTGGTTGGTGAAATGCGGGATCTTGAAACCATTCGCCTGGCCCTCACCGCAGCAGAGACCGGCCATCTTGTATTTGGCACCCTGCATACCAGTTCTGCAGCTAAAACTATCGACCGGATCATCGACGTATTTCCGGCGGCGGAGAAGGATATGGTTCGTGCCATGTTGTCGGAGTCGTTGCGAGCGGTGATTTCACAGACCCTGATGAAAAAGGTCGGGGGCGGACGAATTGCGGCCCACGAAATCATGATGGGCACCCCCGCAATCCGGAATCTGATTCGTGAAGGGAAAGTGGCCCAGATGTACTCCGCGATCCAGACCGGACAGAATGCGGGTATGCAGACTCTGGACCAGTGTCTGACCAAGCTGTTGCAGCAGCGACAAATTTCCCGGGAAGAGGCGGCCCGCCGGGCAGCCAATAAAGACACTTTCAGTTAAATCTGTTCAGGAGTTTTAGCCATGAGCCTCGCCGATCTGCTGAAAATGATGGTGCAACAGAACGCGTCGGATCTGTTTATTACAGCGGGTTCGCCGCCCGCATTGAAAGTCCACGGCAAGTTGTCCCTGGTGGGAAGCGCCCTGACTGCCGAGCAGTCCCGGGAGTTGGCCTACAGCATCATGAGTGAAGAGAACCGGGTGAAATTTGAAAACACCCAGGAGTGTAACTTCGCGATCAGCCCTGGCAAGATCGGTCGCTTCCGGGTGAACGTCTTTGTGCAGCGCGGGCAGGTGGGCACGGTGCTGCGTAAAATCGAGACCAAGATCCCGGTGTTTGATGACCTGCATCTGCCGGCAGTTCTGCCGGAAATTGCCATGACCAAAAGAGGACTGGTGATTTTTGTGGGTGGCACGGGTTCTGGTAAATCGACCTCTCTGGCCTCAATGATTGGTTACCGCAACCGCAACAGTTCAGGGCATATCATCACCATTGAAGACCCCATCGAGTACGTGCATGAGCATGACGGTTGCCTGATCAGCCAGCGGGAGGTGGGCATTGATACCACCTCTTACGAAGAGGCGCTGGCCAATACCCTTCGGCAGGCGCCGGATGTGATTCTGATTGGCGAGATTCGTCATCGGGAGACGATGGATCACGCCATCGCGTTTGCCGAGACGGGCCATCTCTGTCTCTCTACCCTGCATGCCAACAGCGCTAACCAGGCCCTGGATCGGATCATCAACTTCTTCCCCGAGGATCGTCGGGACCAGCTGCTGATGGACCTCTCTCTCAATCTAAAGGCCGTGGTGGCCCAGCGGTTGATCCCCACGGTGGATGGCAAGGGTCGCCGAGCTGCCGTCGAGGTGATGCTCAATACCCCGCTGGTTGCGGATTACCTCCACAAGGGCGAGGTACACAAGCTCAAGGAGATCATGAAAGCTTCTGGTGAATTGGGCATGCAGACCTTTGACCAGGCGATCTACAAGCTCTATCGGCGAGGAGAGATCAGTTTTGAGGAGGCGATGCGTAATGCGGACTCCAGCAACGAGGTGCGGCTGATGATCAAGCTGGGTAAGGAGAATGCCGGTGAAGACCTGGAAGAGGCGGCAGATGCGCTCTCACTGATCGAGGAGCCGGAGGATGACCAGAGCGGTTTTAACGCTTTTCGCTAGACTCGACGACCTGCCGCAGAGCGGTTAGGACTGGCGCAGTTTGCGGGCGAATTCCGCGCCAGATGTGAAAGGATTCCGCAGCCTGCTCCACCAGCATGCCGAGGCCATCGGTTATCAGGCTGGCCCCCGCCTGCTCCGCCCAGCGAAGAAAGGGCGACAGCTGGCCATACATCATCTCGTAGGCGGCCCCCCGGGGCCGGATCAGACCAGCCCTCAGCTCCAGACTTGCTCCGCTCAGGCTGGCTGATGTGGCGTTAATGACCAGATCATAATCGCCCGGAATCCGATCCAGTTGAGCTGCGCTGATACGGCCCAGGTGTGAAAATGTCTCCGCCAGTCGTGACCCCCGATCAAGGGTTCGATTGGCGATGGTGAGACTGTTGGGGTTCTGCTGCATCAGCGGTTGAATAATGCCACGGCTGGCCCCCCCTGCGCCCAGAATCAGCAGGTCCTTGCCGGCCAGGCTGTAACCCAGGTTCTGAGTGAGATCGGTGCAGAGACCGATGCCGTCGGTGTTGTAACCCCGGGTGGTGCCATCCCGGTCAAAACAGATGGTATTGATCGCGCCAGCGAGTCGGGCTGTTTCGTTCAGCTCCTCTACCCATGCCCAGGCGGCTTGTTTGAAGGGTACGGTGACATTCAATCCGAGTCCGCCCCGGCTCTGGAATGTCGCAAGCTCCGTTTCAAACATCTCGGGCTGGGCATCTATGGCACGGTAGACCAGGCTCTGCTGGCACTGTTCCGCGAAAGTGGCATGAATCCGGGGGGAGAGGGAGTGGCCGATAGGGTGGCCGATCACGCCATAGAGGTCGGGATCACCTTTAAAGATGTTGCGCACCCGGTTCAGGTGTCTCGCAGCCAGCTAGCGGCCTGCTTGGCGAAGTAGGTCAGAATGCCGTCGGCTCCGGCCCGTTTGAAGCCCAGCAGGGATTCCATCACCACCAGCTGTTCGTCCAGCCAGCCCTGGTGGGCCGCGGCCTTGAGCATGGTGTACTCCCCGCTGACCTGATAGGCGAAGGTGGGGACTCCGAACTCACTTTTAACCCGCCGGACGATATCGAGGTAAGGCATGCCGGGTTTGACCATCACCATGTCCGCCCCTTCGGCCAGATCCAGTGCGATTTCAGTCATGGCCTCGTCGCTGTTAGCGGGGTCCATCTGGTACTGGCTGCGATCCCCGAACTGCGGCGGACTTTCGGCGGCGTCCGCCTCTGTGGCGGCGAGATCGCG
>JAKLLR010000131.1 GCA_022014175.1 Gammaproteobacteria bacterium
AACCCGGCAGTCAGGAAAAACCCGACGGCGTTATGGCCGTACCACCACTGGATCATTGCATCCGTGGCGCCTCCGTAAGCCGAATAGGATTTAAACAAACCCACCGGCACTGCTGCACTATTGACCAGATGCAGCAGCGCCACCGTGATAATAAAGGCACCGTAAAACCAGTTGGCCACATAGATATGGGGGGTTCGGCGCCGGGCGACTGTGCCGAAGAACACCACGCCGTAGCTCACCCAAACCAGGGTGATCAGAATATCAATGGGCCACTCCAGCTCGGCGTACTCCTTACCCTGGGTGAAACCAAGCGGCAGACTCAGGGCCGCTAACACAATCACCAGCTGCCAGCCCCAGAAAACAAAAGCCGCCAGCCGGTCACTGATCAGCGGCACCTGACAGGTGCGCTGCACCACATAGAACGAGGTGCCCATCAGGGCGCAGCCTCCAAAGGCGAAAATCACCGCGTTGGTGTGCAGGGGCCGCAGTCGACCATAACTCATCCAGGAGAGCTGGGGTAACAACTCCGGCCAGGCCAGCTGGGCGGCAATCAGAACCCCCACCAGCATGCCCACCACACCCCAGAGCACGGTGGCGACAGAGAACTGCCGAACCACCCTATAGTTGTACGTTTGCGCGGCCGACATCAACACTGCTCCTGGCGGGTTAAGCTGGAAATCCGACCCATTTTGCACCGCACCAAAAAGTTCTGGCCTGACCGACGTCAACCCGGCGGCGGCTCACCTGGGTTTTTGCCCTTAATCTCTTGCGGATCGAGCTTCAAACCCGGTTCCAGATCCAGATCCAGCAAAATCTGTTCCGCCGGTCCCTGATAATCCTCGAACTGATCCCGCCGCACCGCCCAGAGGAACAACCCCACCGCAACCGCCACCTGAATCAGGCTGATCGGAATCAGGATGTAGAGAATATCCATTCGGACGCCTCCGGATGCTCTTCTGCCCTGGCGCCACGAGCCAGCCGCAATGCATTCAGTACCACCAACAGGGAGCTGAGAGGCATACCAATGGCCGCCATCCAGGGTGCCAGCACCCCACTCACCGCCAACGGCAAAACCGCCAGGTTGTAACTCACCGCCCAGACCAGATTCTGACGGACGATCCACCTCAGTCTGCCCGCAGCCTGCAACACCTCTGGCAACAGATCGATCCGGTTCTCCAACAGAATCAGATCCGCACTGCGCTGGGCCAGCAGTGTGCCGCCGCCCATGGCAATCGCCACATCCGCCGCCGCTAAAACCGGCGCATCGTTGATCCCGTCCCCAACCATCGCTACCCTCTGGCCATCCGCCTGGGCCAGGCTCAGCCGCTCCAGCTTGTCCGCCGGACTCAGGCCGCTCTCAAATTGAGTGAGCCCCAGGCGCCGCGCCAACATCAGCACAGCACCGGCACCGTCGCCACTTAATATGGCAATCGTCACCCCGCGATCCCGCAGACCCTGAACAGCAGCCACCGCCCCGGGCCGTGGCGGGTCGATCAACCTGAACTCCGCCTGTAGCAGACCATCCCGCACAAGATAGACCCGGGTCGCACCGTCTTTTCCGGGGTCACTCTCCGTCGGCTCAGCCACTCCGCAAAAACCGGCCCGCCCCAATCGGTACAACCCGGGGCAACCGGAGTCGACCGCCAGCCGGCCCTCAACCCCCGCGCCCGGGTGGTTCTCCAGGGCGGTAGCCCGCAAACTGCCGTCGGCCGCCAGGGCAGTGGCCAGCGGGTGTTCCGAACCCTGTTCGAGGGCTCCGGCCACCGCCATGACCTGCGGCTCGGTGAGATCGCCATGGCAGGTCACCCCGGCCAATCGGGGCCGACCCATGGTCAGAGTGCCAGTCTTGTCGAAGAGGAACTGCTCCACCCCCGCCAGCGTCTCCAGAGCCGCCGTTCGGGTCACCAGCACACCCTGTTGCAGTAGCCGTGAAGTGACCGCAGTCAGGGCCGCCGGTGTCGCCAACGCCAGGGCACAGGGGCAACTCGCCACCAGTACCGCCAGTACTACAGAGACGGCCCGCTCTGGCTCAACCTGCCACCAGTAGACCGCAGCACCGGCGCTGACCAGTAGCACCACAACAATAAAGATGGCGGCGATTCGGTCCGCCACTCTGGCCACCCTCGGCTTTTCACTCTGAGCCGCATCCAGCATACGGCGGATACCCCCCAGCACCGAGGCCGCCCCGACTCGCTCCACCTCCAGCTCCAGCGGGCTCTCCCGGTTATATGCCCCGCCAATCACCGGGTCGCCGGGCCGCTTAACCACTGGACGGGATTCACCGGTCAGCAGGGATTCATCCACCGCACTGCGACCCGCCACCACCCGGCCATCCGCCGGGATGCGCTGCCCTGGCCGCACCCGCACTCGATCTCCGGGCTGTAACTCCATCGACAGTACCGTTTCAGCCAGCCCATCACGAATCCGCTCGGCCCGCTCGGGCTCCAGCCCGGCAAGACGCTCCACCGCAGCACTGGCACGACGCCGGGCAGCGGCCTCCGCATAGCGGCCCAGCGACAGGAAAAAAATGAACATCACCACGGAATCAAAATAGACCGGCCCCTGACCCCTGGTTACATGCCAGAAACTGATGGCGTACGCGCCCACTAACGCTACCGCAACAGGCAGATCCATCACAGCCCAACCCCGCCGCAGACTACGCCAGGCGCCAGTCAGAAACGGCTGCCCCGCGTAGCAGAGCACCACCCCTGCGAGCAGCAGGCTGACCCGGTTGAAGAAACCAGCCAGGGTGGCATCCATGCCACCGGGACCCGCCAGGTACTCGCCTACCGCCAGCATCATCACCTGCATGGTGCCAAAACCAGCCACCCCGATCCGCATCAGTGCGGATTTACGCTCCCGAGCCAGCGCCGCTGCCCGCAATCCCGGTTCATAGGGACGGGCGACAAATCCAATCCGCTGGAGCTCCAGCAGCACCCGACTCAAGCTGATCTGGTCGGGCAGCCAGACCAGATGGCCCCGGCCAGAGGTCAGGTTGACACTGAAACTGGAGACCCCGGGCATCACCCCGACATGGCGCTCCAGCAGCCAGACGCAGGCAGCACAGGTGACGTCGCTCAGCAGCAGAGTGGTCTCCCGCAAGCCCTCCCCGGTTTCAGCAACGAACCGCTGCTGCAGTTCAGGCCGATCATATAACTCTGCAGCCTGCAGGCAATCAGGCACCAGATCGCCAATCCGGGCTGACAGACCGGAGCGCGCCCGGTAGTAGGCCCCCAGGCCCGCATCAAGGATCGCCTCACAGACCCCCCGACAACCGAGACAACAGAAGGGCTCCTGCCGATCTTCCACCGACAGCACGCAATCCAGACCGGTGGGAACCGGCTCACCACAATGGAAACAGCTCTGAGGCTGGGTCATTTCAGAAGGCTAACGGTGTTGGAACAAAGAGAGCAGGCAACCGGTACCACGCCGGAGCCCTGTCAGCCCAAGCGTACCCCGAATCGCCTCCTGCTGATCCTGTTTTCGGCCCTGCGGACGCTGCAATTCATCCGGTGCTGATCCATATCAAGAATCAACCTGCTAATCAGCTGCCCGCCGCTGGCGAATCAATGGCCACACTCTTGATCAGGGCGTGGACCGCCAGACCCGCAGACAACCCTAACTGCTCCGCCGCCTTGCGGGTGATACGGGAGAGCAGAGCCTGATCACCCGCCGCCAGTTCAACCAGCACCTGAGCGTCACTCACCGGATTAATCGCCACCACCCTTGCCGGCAACACGTTCTGGGTGCTTTGATCCCGGGGCGGAGCCAGGGCGAGGGCCACATCGCTGGCCTGAACCAGCAGGTTGACCGTCGCCCCGGGCTGCAACAGCAAACCGGTGAGCCATAGACGGCCAATGCCGGACTCCAGCTCCGTCAGATGGTAGCGGCTGTCGTGACCAACCACCGACATCTGCAACACGGTGCCCTCCCGCCCCGGAGGCATCTGCGAGACGGCGGCGGCTCCCAGCATCTCCGCCAGCGGACCACAACCCAGGCTCCGACCATCCCGCATCAGCACCACCTGATCCGCCAGGGCCACCACCTCACCGATAATGTGACTGACATAGATCATCGGCAGGGTCAGCTGCCGCCGCAGGGCATCCAAAAATGGCAGGATCTCCGCCTTGCGGGCCTGATCCAGGGCGCTCATCGGCTCATCCAGCAACAGTATCCGGGGATTACTCAGCAGCGCCCGGCCAATCGCTACCCGCTGCCGTTCGCCGCCGGAGAGCTGATGGGGCCGTCGTCGCAGCAGCGGCTCAAGCGCCAGCAGCTCGATCACCTGCTCCCGGGTGATGGGTCCCGTGACCCGGGGGACTCGTCTCCAGCCATATTCCAGATTGCGTGCCACATCCATGTGAGGGAACAGACGGCCCTCCTGAAACACGTAACCCAGCGCACGCTGATGAACCGGCAGATCAACCCCGGTTGCACTGTCAAACCAGGTCTGCTCGCCGATTCGAACATAACCACTATCGGGCCTATCCAGCCCGGCGATGCAGCGCAACAGGGTGGTCTTGCCACAACCGGAGGGGCCAAACAGCGCGGTCACCCCGGTGGCGGGCAGATCCAGACTCGCCGCCAGACTGAATCCGCCGCGGGCCACCTCGGCGCAGATAGACAGCCTAGCGCCCATACAGTCGAGCTCCGCTAAAGCGGTGGTTGACCAGATAGATCATCAACAGAACAAAAAACGAGAACACCACCAGACCTCCGGCCAGCACGTGGGCTTTGCCATACTG
>JAKLLR010000031.1 GCA_022014175.1 Gammaproteobacteria bacterium
CGGCCGGGCCGCTCCGGGCACAGGGCCTGCTATCCAGGCTTGGGCAGGGTTTCAACCTCGGCGTAACCGGACTAAACCAATGGCTCTCCCAGGGCGTCATCCGACGACTCGTGCTGGTCACTGGCGTGCTGCTATTGGCCCTCAGCATTGTCTGGGCGCTCACCCCCAAGGCAGAGTATCTACCGGAAGGCGAAGAACCCGTCACCTTCTCGTTTCTGTTCCCGCCCCCCGGATACAACCTGGCACAGATGCAGCAGTATGACCGGGAGATAAACCAGTGGCTGGCTCCCTATGTTGATGTGGACCCCGGAGCCTACGGTGCCGGGGAGGCCGCGGTACCCTCGTTATCCATGCTGTTCAGCTTTGCCTCTGCGGATATGATCATGCTGGGTGCCCGCACCACCCGGACAGACGAGATCAACGATCTGATGGCGATCATCGTCAGCCGTTTCAGCCAGTATCCCGGCATGTTCGCATTCTCCACCCGAGGCTCGATCATCAGCGGCAACGATGGAGGTACCCGCTCCGTCGAGCTGGAGATATCCGGACCGGACCTGGAGCCCCTGTTCGCCGCCGGGGGGTTGGCCTTTGTCACCGCGTTGCAGGCACTCGACAACCCCCAGATCAGACCCGCCCCGTCCAGTCTGACCCTGGGACAACCGATGCTGGAGATCCACCCGGACTGGGAACGGGCAGCGGATCTGGGCATCACTGCGGAAGAGCTGGGTTATCTGATGTGGGCCTATACCGACGGCGCCTACGTTGATGACTTCTACCTGGCGGACAAGAAGCTGGATATGTTCCTCTACAGTAGCGGTGGCAGCGTACGTAACCCCGACGATCTTCGTAATCTGCCAATCTACTCCTCCACCGGGGGCATCGTGCCGTTAAGCGCGGTGGCCCGAATTGAGGAGTCCGTCAACACCGAGGTGATTCGCCGGGTCGATGGTGAACGCACCATTACGCTATCCATCATCTCCCCCCGGGATGTCCCGCTGGAAACCGCCGTGGAGATCATTCAGCGGGATGTTATCGAAGCCCTCCACCAGAGCGGCCAGATTGCCGACAGTATCTCGATGGAGATCGTCGGCGCCAGCGACAAACTTCAAGCCACCCGCAGTGCCTTGGCCAGCAATCTGATTCTGGCGGTGGTGCTCTCCTATCTGCTGATGGTGGCCATCTTCCGCCACTGGGGTTATCCCCTACTCATCATGCTGACTGTCCCGCTGGGCCTGGGCGGCGGCATTCTCGGTCTCTGGCTGATGAACCTGCTACCCAGCGTCAACCAGCCCTTTGACATGATCACCATGCTCGGCTTTCTGGTGCTGGTTGGCATCGTGGTCAACAACCCGATTCTGCTGGTCACCCGGGCACTGGATAATACCCGCAAGGGCATGGCCGTGGCTGAAGCGGTTCTGGAGAGTACCCGGACCCGGATTCGGCCGATCCTGATGACCACCCTGACCACCATCGGCGGACTCGCCCCACTGGTGTTTATTCCCCGGGCCGGTACCGAGCTCTACCGGGGGCTAGGTATTATTGTGCTGTTCGGCCTGCTCTTCTCGACCCTGCTGACCCTGACTTTCATGCCCGCCCTGCTATCCCTGTTGCTCCAGTTGGGAGAGCGCTGGGGAGCCAGAAAAAGACTCGGGGCTGCCTAGACCCACGCAGTTGCGAACAAAACCAAAGACGCACAGAATTCTGTCAGCTATGCCATCAATAAAAACTGAAAGGAGAAGGTCAAATGGCTCAAACAGAGCAGCTACAGCTGGCAGAACCCAGGGTTGTCTTCAACATCTACAATGCCGATCTGGGCCTGCCTGAACTCCAACTAGGCATTCACGGAACCTTCTGGCACGGCCAGACAATCAGCCTGGCGGCTGTTCACTTTCACGGCAGTACGGCACACACCAGCCAGCTGCATCAGCATAACGAGGAGCACGCCGTTTACTGTCTTCGCGGTGAGGTGGAGATCAACGTCGATGGTGAACAGTGGCGTTATGGTCAAGATGATGCCCTGATCTTGCCTGGCAATACCCCCTATCAACTGCGCCCACTGGGCGACGATACCCTGCTGCTGTACTACTTCACCGCCCGCCAGAGCCACTGGGGTCCCGAGGGCGAACCGCTGCCAACGGAGGTCTTTCCAGGCTGCCCTGCAGCAGGGGTGGCAGCGAACCCTTCAACCACCGCAAAGCCAAGGCTGTACAGCCCTAGACCAGGTAATACAGAGCAGGTCACAGCGGAGGAACAGCTGGCCGCGATTCCGGGCACTCTGGAACTCAGTCATATCTTTGGCCAGGAACTCAGCCTTGGCTACTTCAGTATGGACAAGGGCTCACCCTACCCCGCTCCACACAGTCATGGGGAAGAGATTGCCCTGCAGCTCCGGGGGCACTGCATGTTCCATGCACTGGGAAATGATTACCCCATTCCCGAGGGTGGTCTCATCATCATCCCCCCGGGAGTGGAACACAGCGGTAGCATGTTCTTTGATGGACGATTCAGCGATGATCAATGCATCATGGTTTCGATTCAGCACCCGCCGCGCTACGAATGGGGTCCGGAACAGAACTAGACTCGGAGTTTGCCCCGGACACATTGAGTCGGCAAACCTGGCGTCACCCTTTGTCGGAGTAAAACCTTCTCTGCTGTTCGTCGTGGAGGCTAAACCCGGCCAGGGTGTGCCGACCATGAAGGCTGTGACTTGCCCTGGATTTATCCGCTTTTCTGATTCTGAGAACGCCCGTAGGCCGACGTTCAAAAAGGCTGGGGCGGCACGTCGGCTCCCGGGTCAACTGGAAAAGCAGCAACGACTAGCCTTGAAACCCGGAGGCGCGGGTTACTCCCCTCAACAATAACCCTTTCCGCCGGGCCATGAGACACCGTGGTTACGGCTGCTTCAGGGACATAGCTCAGGCCCTCAGCCCAGAGCCGAACTGCTCCACACTGTCGTCGGGCGCCAGCACCCGTACGCGCCTTTTACGCAGATCTGCAGCGAAATCATCGATGCCGTAACGGGCAACGCTCAAGCCCTCTTCGTCCACAAAAAACAGCTGGCCTGAATGGGCATCCCGCCAGCCGAGCCGGGCGTAAAGCGGTCTGCCAGCGGTCACGGGCAGTTCGATCCATGTGCCCACTGCCAGCCCCCGGGCTATTTCCCGGTGAACATCAACACTCTCTGAAGAAGCTGCTGGGACGGGGCGTTGCTCAGATCCAGCTCGAGTCGGAGCCGGTTCCAGATCATTTTTGGTGCTGCTCTGGCGCGCCCCCGGTGGACTCGGCAGGTGGCGACTGGCAAGCTCTGACAGAAATTCGCCGCGTACCGCGTCGGGCAGGCGCATTTGGTTCATGCCAGTCTGTAGCCGTTTAATTAATTCGGGGATAAAGGCAAACAGCCTCTGCTGCTCGGCCTGCCCGTCTCTGGGCTCCAGGCTCCAGATTAGGCTGTCCATGGTGTTCAAGGTCAACCGCCACTCGTCTCCCTGCCCGGAGCGAATCGCAACCATAGTCAGATAAGGCAACCAGGTCTGTTCGAGAAAAATCCGCACGAAGGTATCATCTTCACCCAGCCGCGCAATGCGTTCCGCCACCTCCTGCTCGGCCTGCTGCCGCAGATCCGCGACCCGGGCCTTGCTTTCCGCCAATTTTGCCCGGGCAGTCTGAGCCGGGGGCTGCTTCAGACTGCTCTCAATCCCAAGCAGCAACCCGCCAAACAGTTCAGTGTCCTGAACGAACTCCTTCAACACCCGCCCCACCAGGGTCGATAGCAGGTCAAATAGCGCCGGGTCGTCGCCACGAGTCCGGGCCGCATTAGCTGCCTGGGCAAGTAACTGCCGGGCGGGATGGGCACCACCACTCAAAAAATCCCCATCCAGCAGTGCCGCCTTCAGCAGGGGGAATTGCAGCTTACCAAGCAGGGTTTTAAACCGCGCGGGAATATCCGGGTTCTCCAGAATGTGGTCAAAAATTGCGGCGACCATATCGATAGAAACCAGTTCCGGCTGTGACAATCCGACAAGCTTCGGATGATCCGGCAACTCCCGCACAGAACGGATCGGCAATCGGGACCCGGGAGATTGAGGCTGAGCCAGATCTGACTGCAACCGCTGCAGAAGTTCAATCAGGGCATTGCGGATCTCTACGGCGTCCGGCGCTGCGGGCACCTCCTCTTTAACCACCACAACCGGCCTGGCCCTGCCCCGGCTCAACGCGTCGACCACCCGCTGGGGATCAGCCAGTAAATCATGCAGCTCTTCAAACGGGGGCAGAAAAGTATCGCCGAGATACGTCGCGCAGAGTTCCATTACCAGATCGTGTACCCGGCCGGTGAAATTTGCCTTGGCACAGGCGTGCCCCACCGCATAGCTGACGGCCATCGGCGTATACGGACTGTGGTAATTCGACAAACCGGGATCCAGCATCAACTCCCCGACCCGCTTCTCTATAATCTTGAGCTCCCTGTGGCAGCAACGGCTGATATCCGTCGCCATCTGGGTCAGAACCAGATATTCGTCCAGATTGGAGTTCTCAAGTAAGGACAATTCGTAGTCGTGCTCACGCTCCCGGTTGAAATCCAGTTCGGGGCTGATATCCCGCCTCAGGCTCTGGTGGAAATTGTGCAGCAAAGCACCCCTGAACTCCCTCAGCATCACCCGGCGGGAGGTCCAAAGGGCCTGACTGGTATCCAGATAGAGCTGTAATAGCACGGGTGTCTCGGCTTTCCCGGCCTTCCGAAAAAGCACACCGTCAAGACGCTTCAGCAGAATTTCGAAAGCATCAACGAAGGACCCGCACGCCTCCTCACCACAGGCCCGCAAAGCTTTAACCACAGTGCGATCAATGGTCCGCTCAACTCCGCCCCGGTTAATTTCCATGGCCATAATCTCCGCAAAGTGCGTGATCACTCACTGTCGCGCCCCAATACATCAGGGCCAAACTCTTTTCGCAGGAGGGGCACCTTATTACGCCTAGACGGCAGGTGCAATCGCCCCGTCTACGGAAAAATCTAATGCCAGGTCCTTCACCAAGCTTAGCGGCGGCGGCCAAAAAAACTAAAAAAGCGGCCGAAGCCGCCTTTTTATTTAATGATCGATCTACTCCTCTTTAAACGCCTTCATATCACCAATCGTCCAGGTAATCTCGGGAGCACCCGTCATTGCCGCACACTCCTTGGAAGCTGCTACACCACTGTCTGGATCAAACACAATTTTGGCGGTGAACTCCTTGGGCAATTCAGTCGCAGTATCCGGGCCATATTCAACGTATTTTTCGGTGAAGGTCGTCTGCAAAACGGTCTCTTCATTATTGTCCCAACCGAAAATCCCGGAATGCGGCACACAACGTGGGATCACGATGGTATCGCCAACACGCAGGACTTTAGTGAACTCTCCCGCGTAACCCGCTTTGAATAACACACTTCCCCGGGTTACCAGACCAGTCTCCTCGTTATGGCGGTTGATACGAACCGGCAGGCTACGCCCCTTACCTTCAGCAGTTTTGTAAACCGCCATGGTGCTGTTGGGGCCGTGCTGAAATTTTACGAAAAACCCACCCGGCGGACTCTCCATCAAGTCGGTTTCAAAATTCTTCGACTTCAGTTCATACTCTTCAAATACCAAGGGCTCTGCTGCCTCTGCAGCGGTCAATGCAAACAAACTTAAAGCAGTTAACACCAGACCACAGTGCTTTAAAGACATCATCAATTTCTCCAGTTTTCTATGGGTTTTTAGTGTCGTACAAAATTTAGCGCTTGTGACATTCTGCCACCTGCCTAACCATGTACGGGGGCATAATCTTCGTCTTTCGGGGCAGCCCTTGTGTACTGTGCTGCCAGGAGAACCTTACCAACATGACAATACGAACTGGCCTGTTTTATACACTACTGGCGCTGATGCCACTACCGTTCATAGTTTTGGCAGAGGAGCCCCCCCCCTGGCCAAGCCAGGCCCCGCGCATTTTGTTCAACGTGAATAATGGTGACCAGATTTCCAGGGCTCAGATCGGTGAGAGCACCTTCTACATGGATTTCTGGCAGAGCCCCAGCATGACCGTCCTGTTCAACCGTTGGGTGGCCGGCGAAAAAGGCCACCGGGTCGGCGGCAAAAGTGTGCATGGCGAGGAGATGATCCACGTACTCAAAGGTCGCCTGGTGTTTGTCTTTAACAATCTGGAGGAGTCTTTCATTGTGGATGAGGGTCAGATCATGATGATCCCTAACATCTCCCACTGGGGCACCTGCATGACCGACGAATGTCTACTGGTGGCCGCCTTCACCCCAACCCGGGACGACTTCGGTCCAGAAGGTACACCGATGACCGAGGAGACCAACGCCTGGTTAAAAACCGGCGCGGAGAATAAGGAGTCACCATGATGGCCACCCATCCAAGATGCATTGGCAACAGCCTCCTGTTACTGGCTTTCACTCTAACTTACATACCATTCGCCACCGCGACTCCGCCCCGGCAGGAGCCAGCAGTCGTACTCGACATCAACGATCCCCAGCTTGAAACGGTTATTCCCGGCCGGGCAGAGGCCAGTGTCTGGCAGGGCACTGCGACCACCACCTATGCGCTGCGGTTGAGCCGGGGTTCGGAAAAAGAGGCACTGGAAAACGTCCCAGATTTCTTCGGTCAGACTGCGCTCTATTTGATTGAAGGGACTCTGAATGTGAATTTCGAAGAGACCACGCTGAACATGAAACAGGGCGATGTAGCCATGTGGGGACCGCTCAACAACGAGATTGCCTGCCTGACAGACCAATGCCTGATTTTTATCATGGCGGTACAGGACAACTCCGGCATTGATCGACAGGCGATGGATACCCGGTAATGACCAGGGGTTTCAGCCCCCCCAGTTTCAGATCAGGATGATGAAGCTGGCAGCCCATCAATGAAAACCGCATCGCTGACAGACGCTCTAAACCGCATGATCTTGAGCTCCGCGTAGCTGTCGGAGTCATACCACTCCTTCGCCTTCTCATAGGAGGGGAACGCCAGAATAACCGGATATACAGGCCGCCAGTCGCCCTCAACAACCTCAAAATGATCCCCTAACGCCAGCAGCTGACCACCATAGGCGGTGATGGTCGGCCGGACCCGGCGGCGATACTCTGCCATCGCTTCAGGATCGCTTTCTGATCGAATATCGAATACACAGTAGGCTGTCATAGGGGCGGCTCCTGAGAATCTCCGACACAGCATAACCCTGGCGAATTCCCGGGCCAACACACCACGAGCCCGGATACCAGAGCGTACACTCTCACTTTCGCAAAACAGACCGCGGCAGTCGCACAACCAGCGTAGATCGACGAAAAAACAGGAGGGGAGTAAAAATGCAGCAATCAGCAGAACGTCGGGCCAGATTATTAGTGTTATTTTGGGGTGCGTTGCTGCTGTGGGGCAGCGCTACCGCCGCCCCACAGCAGTTCAACATGTACGACACAGACCTGGAAGAGGTGGTGCCGGGCGCCGCCTTCACCAAACGGGTCGTGGGCCAGGATCTCGGCGCGGAACTCTTCTACATGAAGGCGGGAACCCGGCCCTACTCCAAGGGCAACTCCCATAACCACCCTGAGGAGTACATGGTGGTCAAATTCGCCGGAGAGTCCAAATTTACAGTCCAGGGGGGCGCCCACCGGGAGTACCGCATTGTCCCTGGAGGCATGATGCTGATCCCGCCGGGGCTGCAGCACCGGGGTGGGCATGAGGTGGGGGATACGATCATGCTGGGCATTTTCAGTCCGCCGCGTAACAGTAATTTCAACTGGACCCCGCCGCCGGCAACTGATGCCTCCGAGGAGCTACGCGAGGCAATCCACGCCAACATTGATACCGCAGAACGGAGTGAAGTCCTGCGCAACCAGATTTACACCAGCGATTTTACCGGCACCCGGATCGGGGTGCAGTTTCTGCGAATCAACGGTGTTGGCGGACGAGCCGATACGGTGCTTTCTGGCCGGGAGGCAGCCAGCGAAGAGGTGGCCGTAATCTATCGGGGCCAGGTCAAAGTCACCTCCGGAACCGATGTCCGCATTCTCAAAGCGGGAGACGTCTACCACTCTGACCGCCCGATTTTCTACCAGCGCATCGGTGATCAGAACACCGATATCGTCCGGGTTTTCAGCCCCGGGAGCGCTGGCGGATTTGATCTGCGCTAGGATGAAGCGGGGCGGAACGCTGTCCGCCCCAAGCCGGCATAAAATCAGGCGGTGGCCGCTTCTGCGGTTTCCGGCGCAAGCTGGCTTTTGAACATATCCATATCAAAATAGTCCCGCCAGACCTTGATTTTGCCATTCTCGATCTCGAACACCCCCATGATCGGGGTAGAGACCCGTCGGCCATCCTTCATCACCATGGTATCCACCCGCTCGGTCATCACAATACGATCGCCCGCGAGAATGTTGTTGACTGCAAATTCGACCTCGTCACACATCTCGAAAAACGGCACGGTGGTATCGATACACTCCTGTTTGCCCCGCCGGGTGTGATCCGGGATGTCCTGCCAGACAATATCGTCCGTGAAGTAGTCCATCAAACCGGTCAGATCCTGCTTCGCCCAGGCGGTATGCCAGGTCTTGCAGAACTCCAGCACCAGCGTCCTGTTTGCTTCACTTTTGCTCATCTCTCACTCTCCTTCGGGTTAGTTAACCTTGCTCCTGAGAACACTCAAGACCGCACAATTCCATCCACCACATGGTACTGGTGACGCACTAACAGCTCCTGATCTGATAGCTGTACCTCCGGTATGGCGCCGGAGACCTGGGCCCGATGGGTCGCCTCCACCGTGCTCAAATCTTCCCGTAACAGATCTCGCAACAACAGGTTGGAGTACTCCTGGCTGATCCGTTCACCCACGTTTTGAGGTGCGGGCATAAAATAATACATGTCAAACAGCGTGGTGTTCACATCAATCGGCCAGAAGTTATAGGTAAAAGACCACCCATGGGCCACATCAACAAAAAAATTAGGGAACACCACATTAATATCGAACAGGAAATGTTCGTGGTCCGCCGGGTTCACGCCGGCCCAGCGATCAAACTCTCCGGTCACCAGCAGGGTCGGCGCCATTCGTCCGCAGAGCAAACCCGTTGGGCTGGGCTCAAAAGTGGGGTTGATCGGGCAGGAGCAGGAGCGGTGTCCCCCATTGTAAAGCCGAAAAGAGAGCGCCCGCATATAGGGGTCACTCCTGTCCCCTAATGCGTCACCCGCGGTTCTCTTGTGAACAAAGGCGACATGATAAGTCTCCTGGAAAGCGTCGATGAAAACTTTCCAATTCGCTTTGACGGTTGCCTGGTAGTGGCCGACAGGCCTGAGCTGATCAAACGGCAGACCCTCTAGCTGGTCCGCCATGCCCCCAAGGAACGCTCTCAACCCTTTTTCAGGCTTGGGGTCTGCGTTAATGAAGATAAACCCTTCCCAGACATCGCAGTTGACCGGTTTCAGGCAGAAATCTTTTTTGTCGAAATCGAAGAACTGCTCTTCATCGGGTACAAAGACCAGAGAACCTTCAGTGTTGAAAGTCCAGCCGTGGAAGCCGCAGGCAAACCCCTTGGTGTTGCCCTTGCCCTGGGCGACCTTGTTACCCCGGTGGGGGCAGGCGTTGTGAAAGGCTCGGACGGTGCCATCCTGGCCATGCACGATAATCAGTGACGTATTGAGGATGGCGATATCCTTGACGTAGTAATCGCCGGGATTGGGACACATATCCACCCGGCCAACGTTGAGCCAGGATTTCTTGAAAATCTTCTCCCGCTCCTGCTCGAAATACTCCGGATTAATGTTCGGTCCGGTAGACACAGGCCCGGTGCCTAACTCCGGGTGTTGCTGGGTAAACAGGCTTGAATTCGGTTTATTCACTTACGCCTCCTATTATTATGCGGGTCCGAGACCATCCGTTTTAGGGCCATCATGATCCAGACATCTCAGCTTTGCTACCCTTAGGGGTTGAAAATCAATAACAGCCGCACCGGGAGAAGCTGAAATGGATCTGGAACTGAATGAAGAGCAACGCCTTCTGGTGGAGAGCGTGCGCCGGGTGATGGATGACATCTGCACCCCGGAGTACATCCGCAAATGTGATCAGGAGGAGTATTTCCCCCAGGAAGTGTGGGATGCCTGGGTCGAACTCGGCCTGCTGGGCCTGCCGTTTCCGGAACAGTACGGCGGTTATGGCGGCGACGTACTCGACATGACTCTGGTGGGCGAAGAGATCGGCCGCAAGGGTTACGATTTTCTCGGTTTCTTTGGCGTCCCGGTGTTCAATGCCCTGAACGTACTGCGCCACGGCAGTGAGGAGCAGAAAAACCACTACATCCCGAAACTAATCAGAGGTGAGATACGGATGTCCATCTCCATGACCGAGCCGGAGGCAGGCTCGGACGTCGGTGCCATGCGTAGCACTGCAGTGAAGGACGGCGACGAGTGGGTCATCAACGGCCAGAAAGTCTTCTCCACTGGCGCTGACATGCCGGACAATATCATCAACCTCTACGTGCGCACTGACACCAGTGTCTCCCATCGCAAGGGCACCAGTCTGTTCCTGGTGGATAAGGATCTGCCCGGGGTGGAGATCCGTCGCCTCAACACCCTGGGGCGAAAGATGCTGGGCACCAACGAAATCTTCTTTAATGATGTTCGGGTGCCGAACAACTGCCTGATCGGACCGGTGAATGAAGGCTGGGACTGCCTGCTTTCAGGTCTTCTGCTGGAACGGATCGTTACCACCGCCGGTTATGCCGGCAACGCCCAGACGGTGGTGGAGCAGGCGCTGAGTTATGCCCGGGAGCGACAGCAGTTTGGTCAACCCATCGGCGAATTCCAGTCCATCGCCCACATGCTGGCGGACATGCAGACCGAGGTCGACGCCGCTCGCATGCTGATGCTGCGGGCCGCCCTGAAGCTGGCCCGGGGAGAGACCGCTCTGCGGGAGGTCTCTCAGGCCAAGCTGTTTGGCTCCGAGGCCTTTGTCAAAGTCGCCAATATGGGCATGCAGATTCTGGGTGGTTACAGTTACATGATGGAGTTTGATATGCAGCGCCACTTTCGGGACTCCCGCAGCACCACCATCACCGCTGGCACCTCCCAGATGCAGCGCAACATGATAGCGGGCACCATGGGTCTGAAAGTTCGCTAGCGATTATCTCCTTGGAAAACCATGCCAGACAGTGAAACAGAAAACCGCACCCTGAGCCTGAGCCGGGTGGCTATCGATACCTACGGCGAGAACGTCGCCTACCTGCACCGCGATTGTCCCCTCTATCGGGCGGAAGGGTTTCAGGCGCTCAATAAAATATTTGTTGAGGCCAACGGTCACCAGATTTTTGCGGTGCTCAATGTAGTGGATGACGACACCATCGTAGAAACCACCCAGCTTGGCCTCTCGGAGCAGGCGTTTGCCCAGATCAGCCTGGCGGAGGGGGTTCCGGTTCGGGTGTCCCAGGCCCGCCGGCCGCGCTCGATGGAGGCAGTGAGAAAAAAAATCGCCGGCGAGAGACTCAGCTATTCGGAGTTTCAGGGGATTACCCGGGATATAACCGATAATCGCTACTCCAGGATGGAGATGGCAGCTTTTGTGGTGGCAACGGATCAGACTGGACTGGATCGGGAGGAGGTTCTCGATCTGACCCGGGCAATGACTGAAACCGGCCAACGACTCACCTGGGACGCCCCGCTGGTAGCGGACAAGCACTGCATCGGCGGCATTCCCGGCAACCGCACAACCATGATCCTGGTACCGATACTGGCGGCTCACGGCATGTTGATCCCGAAAACTTCGAGCCGGGCTATTACCTCGCCCGCAGGCACTGCAGATACCATGAGCGTGCTGGCGGAAGTGGAGCTGACCCCGGAACGGATGCGGGAGATCCTGCATCAGCAGAGGGGCTTTCTGGCCTGGGGCGGTACCGCCCGTATGGCGCCAGTGGATGATCTGCTGATCTCCGTGGAACGCCCCCTGGGTATCGACTCCCCGGGGCAGATGGTGGCATCGATACTGTCAAAAAAACTGGCCGCCGGCTCGACTCATCTGCTGGTGGATATTCCGGTGGGAGCCACCGCCAAAATGCGGCACATGAGCCATGCCTTGCAGCTACGCAAACTGTTTGAATATGTGGGGGACCGCCTGGGGCTGCATGTGGAGGTGATCATTACTGACGGCAGCCAGCCCATCGGCCAGGGCATCGGTCCGGTGCTGGAAGCCCGGGACGTGCTGCGGGTACTGCGCAATGAGCCGGATGCCCCGTTCGATTTGCGACAGAAATCCCTGCGGCTGGCGGGCCGGATTCTGGAGTTCGATCCGGACATCAGGGGGGGGTATGGCTACGGTATTGCCCGGGACATTCTCGACACCGGCCGGGCTCTGCAGCAGATGGAAGCGATCATCGAGGCCCAGGGCGCGGTTGAACAGACACTGGAGCCGGGGCCTCTGCAAACAGAGATCCCTTCACCCGCTACCGGTTATGTAACCGCCATCGATTGCTATCAGATGGCCCGAATCGCCCGACTGGCCGGGGCTCCAATGGACCTCCGCGCCGGAGTGGACCTGTTGAAAAAAGCAGGTGACAGGGTCACTCTCGGGGAGCCCCTCTACCGGATTCACGCGGAATTCCCAGCAGATTTCAGATTTTCCCTGCAACTCGCTGAAGAGGCCAACGGCTACACCATTGGCAACCAGCCGCCCCCAACCGACATCAATCCGGATCCTTGAAGCTCCCTCATGCCACCGGACCTGCTGCTCGGCTTTCCAGACTACCGCCACCCCGCTCAACGACTGGCCCGGGCAGCAAAGATCGATTACGCAGAGATCAAGCTGCACTGCTTTCCGGATGGCGAAAGCCAGGTCTCCCTGCCCCCACTCCTGCCGGAGTGGATCGTACTCTGCCGCTCATTAAACGACCCGAATGACAAACTGATTGAGCTACTACTGGCGGCACACCAGGCCCGCCAGGTCGGCGTCAAACGCATCACTCTGGTGGCGCCCTATCTATGTTATATGCGGCAGGATACCGCCTTTGAACCGGGACAGGCGGTTAGCCAGAGAGCCGTCGGGGCGTTGATTGGAGAGCTGCTGGATGACCTGATTACCGTGGATCCCCACCTTCACCGCATCTCAACCCTGAGCGACGTGATTCCCGGCTGTCAGAGCTTCAGCCTGAAGGCCACAGCAACCATGGCCAGTTTCATCCAGGGCAAGAGAGAGCTCCAGGATGCCTTCCTGCTGGGGCCGGACCAGGAGTCCGAACAGTGGGTCAGGGCGCTGGCAGACACCACGGGTCTGCAATACGGTGTCGCCAGCAAACAGCGACATGGAGACCGCGAGGTCACCATAACGCTTCCCAAGCAGATTCAGACAGGGTCTCACCTCGTGCTGGTGGACGACATGCTCAGTAGCGGCGGCACCCTGGCAACCGCCGCAACAGCAGCCCGGGCGGCAGGCGTTGACCGGATCGACTGTCTGGTTACCCATGCCCTGGGGGGCCAAACCGCCGAAACCCGCCTGCGGGATGCTGGCATCACCAACATCTATAGCTGTGACAGCGTGCCCCACCGGAGCAACCGACTCCAGCTCGCCGAGTTGCTCGCCAGAGCAGTCGCATCCCTGACAACAGATTGACCCGACCGACCTCACCCGGGTTAACCGCTCATGCAGTGCAAGGTAGAGCGGACGAATCTCTTCCGGCAGCTCGTTGAGATCCAGATGCAGCAGGTGCAGAGCAAACGCACCAGCCAGCCGTTGCTGCATGGTGCCCACCCCGTAGAGAGTCCGGATGGAGGGGTGAAACCTCTCCCGGGCGTATGTGATTTTTTGCACTCCCAGGGTTGTAGCGAAGCAGAACGGGGTGTAGCTTGGCGAACGAATAATAACGTACGGAGGAGAGTAGGCTATGAATGCTCCAGAGACGGGTAAACAGACCCTCACCAAGCTGCCGGCCAGTAACTACTATTGCGAAACCCATTACCAGAATGAGATCGAAGCCGTTTTCCGCAAGACGTGGTTGAATATCTGCCGCGAAGACGACCTCCCGAATCCCGGGGATTTCATAACCTACGATCTCCACGATGTTGGGGCGCCGATCATCATCGCACGGGGCAAAGACCAGAAACTGCGTGCCTTCTACAACATGTGTACCCACCGCGGCAACGTGGTGGAAATGGCAAAGAAAGGCAACCGCAAAGGCTTTAAGTGTAACTTCCACGGCTGGACGTTTGACCTTGAAGGCCAGCTTGTCGCCCTGCCGGAGCAGCAATATTTCCCCCAGGTGGACTGTGCAGAGGAGCACCTGGTCACGGTTCACTGCGATACCTGGGGCGGCTTTGTCTACATCAACCTCTGCGAAGGTGAACCGGAGTGGACCCTGGCGGAGTTTCACGAACCGCTCACCGAGTCCATGGGCGAACTGATGGGGGATCGCAAGTGGTACCGCACCCATGGTTATCAGGCGACCGTTAACTGCAACTGGAAACTGCCCTACGACGCTCTGATTGAGTTTTACCATTTCGCCGCGCTGCACCCTAAAACGGTGGGCGGGGGACTCTCGCTCAAAGGATTCATGCCCACTATTTTCTCTGACAGCCCGGGCTCTGTAGGCTTTTTTGAGTCCTATTACGCGCCGGAAACGGCAACGGAGTCGCCCACACCCATACAGGAATTGACAACCACAATTGGTAATTTTGGCCTCTACGTCCAATCCAAAGCGCCCAAAGCACTCGGCGACACCAGCGCGATCAACCAGTTTGACCGGCCGGACTGGGGCACCACGACCTACGCATTTATACCGAATGTCTGCATCATGCCGGTTGGGCTCAATGGGCTGGCACTGCAACGCGCCTGGCCCATCGGCCCCGACAAGTGCACCTTCGAGATCCTCTTCTACAGCATGGAGCCTCAGCCACCGTCAGATTTTGTCAAACTTTTCTGCCAGAGAGCCGCCCAATACAATAACCGGGACATCGCGTCGGAGGACTTCAGTACACTGGAGCGAATTCAGCGGAATCTGAAACGGGCACCGGTCAAGAGCTTCCACTTCGGGATGGAAGAGGCGGTCAATCATGCACTCCAGGAGCAGATTCAACGGCACATCGACCGCCACCTTGCCAGAGCGGCGCAGACATGAGTACCGTACCTGAGAAATTTCACGCCGTTGATCACCATCTGGCTCGCTGGGCACTGCCAAACCAGGTTGCCCGGGTTGAGGCGCGCCTCGCGTCCACTATTGAGGAGCTTGACGAGTTACATCGTGACGTCATGCCGCTGCTGCAGGAGATCGTTGAGACCCTGGGTAGCTATCCCCTGGCGGATATCCCGGAGGAGCTGGTGCCCTACGGACACCTGGCGCTGATGATCGCGGACACCGACTTTGCCGTCAACCGGGTGCGTCAACCGGAGATTCCATTTGCCATCGATCTGAGGACCATGGAACCTATCGTGACGGATCCGGATTTTCTCTGGAACTGAGGGTCACCCCGCACGCCTGGCCGACGGGCTGAATCTTAAACCGGCCCGAACTCGGCCCAGACCGGACAGTGGTCTGAGGGCCTTTCCATGCTCCGAATATCATAGTCGATACCGGCATCCCGACAGCACGCCAGCAGCGGGCGGGTTGCCAGAATGCCGTCAATCCGAAGTCCTCTCCGGGGCTGATCATTGAATCCACGACTGCGGTAATCAAACCAGCTGAAACGGTCGACCACATCCGGATAGTGATGTCGCCAAGTATCAGCCAGGCCCCAGGACTGTAACCGCTCAAACCAGGCCCGCTCCTCCGGCAGAAAACTGCATTTTCCGCTGCGCAGCCAACGCCTGGCGTTCACTTCGCCGATGCCAATATCAGCATCCCTGGCCGCGATATTGAAATCCCCCATCACCAGCAGCGGCTCGTCAGGGCTACAGGAAGCCTGCAGATACCGCTGCAGGTCTTCATAGAATCGGGTTTTGCCGGGGAATTTGGTGGGGTGGTCACGACTCTCCCCCTGGGGGAAATAACCATTGATTACCCGGTAGCGGCCGTTCGGTCCGGAATACTGCGCCTCAATCAAACGACACTGGGCGTCCGGCTCGTCCCAGGCAAAACCGGACTGCACCGCCTCAGGCTCAACCAGACTCAGCAGAGCCACGCCGTAGTGCCCCTTCTGGCCGTTGTACACTGCGTGATAACCCAGACTCTGAATTGCCTGTAGAGGAAACTCGGAGTCTTGTACTTTGGTCTCCTGGAGGCCGATGATTTCGGGCTGATAGCGCGCCACCAACGCTTCAAGTTGATGCAGACGGGCGCGCACGCCGTTGATGTTAAAGGTGATAATTTTCATCAGACCTGAATCTAGATTAGAGCATTGAGTAATGAACAAGAGTTACCAGCATAGCAGGCGCAACCTGGTCCGGCGCGGCTCAACAGGCTGGCCAGATCATGTGTGAGCTGCTCGGCATGAATGCTAACGTACCCACCGATATACAGTTCTCATTCAGCGGGCTGGTGGAGCGGGGTGGGCGAACCGGCCCGCACCGGGACGGTTGGGGTATCACTTTTTACGAGAACAAGGGGTGTCGACTGTTTCGGGATCCCAAGCCCAGCATCGATTCCGAAGTCGCTAAATTCATCCAGGGTTATTCGATTAAAAGCTGCATCGTAATCAGCCACGTCCGCAAAGCCAATCGGGGCCGGATCTGCCTCGAAAACACCCACCCATTCACTCGGGAACTCTGGGGGCAGACCTGGAGCTTCGCCCACAACGGCCAGCTCAGGGGCATCAAAAGGTGGCCCTGTCTCTATTACCAGCCTGTCGGCACCACCGACAGCGAACATGCTTTCTGCTGGCTACTGAGTGAAATTCGCCACCAGTTCCCACAGCGCCCAAGCCGGTCAGTCGCCCTCTCCCGCTTCATCCAGAGCCGGGTCCAGCAACTGCATGAGCTGGGGGTCTTTAATATGCTGATGAGTGACTCCCGTTCACTGTTTACAGCCTGCGGCAATCACCTCAGCTGGATCACCCGGCGGGCACCTTTTGGGCCGGCACGATTGATCGACGCGGATATGGAGATCAATTTCGAGAATGAGACCACGCCGAATGACGTGGTCACGGTCATTGCCACCCGGCCCTTGACCGACAATGAAAGCTGGCACACCATGCGGGCTGGAGAGTTTCAGGTGTTCCGCAAGGGGGAGCCCCTGCCTCGACTTCAAAGCCCGTCACGCCCCTCCAACATCTGACGGATACTGGTTCTCAGCAGATCCATTTCAAACGGCTTCTGGATAAATCCAGCCAGTCCCTCGTCGGCAAACCGCTCGGCAGCCTCCTGCTCGCTGAAACCGCTCATCAGCAGCACTTTAACTGCCGGATCAATCTCCCGCAGCTTGCTAACGGCCTCGGCGCCGTCCATCTTCGGCATGGTCAAATCCATCACCACACCGCAGTAGCGCGCCGGACTGGCGCGATATTTTTCCACCCCGATGGCGCCATCACTGGCAATCTCGGTCTCAAAGCCGAAGGATTCAAGCATCAGCGCGGCGACGGTAGAGACCGCCGGCTCGTCATCCACCACCAGGATACAGCCTGACCCCTGCCAATCCGGATCCTTCTCAGCAGTGGGTAAAGGCAGTTCAACCACCCCTTCTGGAAGCGGTAACAACAGCCTCATGGTGGAGCCTCTGCCCACTTCGCTGTAGGCCCTGATCGCGCCATTGTGAGCTCGCATAATCCCGTGAGCCGCCGCGAGTCCCAACCCACGACCGGTAAATTTGGTGGTAAAAAATGGATCGAATATACGCTCCAGTGTTTCAGCATCCATCCCACAGCCGTTGTCGCTAACCTCGACATAGAAGTAGTCCCCGGGGGATAGCTCCCCGCCTGATATCGCCGTATCCATCAGATAATCGGTAGTCGCCCGACCCCATCCGGTGCGTACGCCGATAACACCGCTTCTGTCACCAATCGCATCCGAAGCATTCACCACCAGATTCATCAACACCTGCCGTAGCTGGGTCATATCCCCCATAATCGTCGGCAAATCGTCGGAAAGATCGAGCTGCAAAACCGCCTTCTTGCTAATCGAAAGCTGCAGCAGTTGCAGGGTATCTTCGATCAGCCCACTGACGTTTACGGGCTCCAGAACGAACTGTCCCTGCCCCGAGTAGGCCAGCATCTGATTACAGAGGTCCGCCGCATTGATTGCGGCAGTCTCAATCTGCTGAAGGTTATGAACCATGTCCGAATCCACTGGCACCTTCATCCGCGCCAGGCTGGCATGGCCCAGCATGGACGTCAGCAGGTTGTTGAAATCATGGGCGATGCCACCGGCGAGCACGCCGAGACTCTCCAGCTTCTGGGTCTCGACCATTTTTCGCTCCATTCGTGTGCGCTCCTCTTCCACCAGCCACTGCTCTGTACGCTCCCGTAATATTCCAACCAATTGCCCGTTTGTCTCGGCCTCCGCCACCACCTCGACCCGGCGCTGTTCTCCGGAGGGCAACTCCAGACTGTATTCCATCGCCACTTCGCCACTCTGTTGTTGCAGCTCCAGCAAATAGTTCCGGAACGGAGCCCGATCTGGCTCGGAAACCCGGGTGTGTAAATAGTGTTCGAGATTCAGCGAGTCATTCGGTGACCATTCAATAAGGCGAAAAAGCTCGTCGGAGCCAGTGATCTGAGCCGTGTCCGGGTCGACACGCCAGTGACCAATCCGCCCGATGCGCTGGGCGCGACGCAGCAGAGCTTCACTCTCGGCCAGCTCCCTCAGCACCCCCTTTTCGCCGGTTACGTTGCGGCAAAGCGCGGCGAAACCGCCCTCGGCCGCCGCCTGCCCGCTGTGGATAGCCTGTATCCGTACGTCCACTCCACCATCGTCCGAACGGAAGCGGGTATCAAAATCCCGCACCCGCTCGCCATCAACAAGCATGGCGTCAAACGCGGCTCGGGCAGACGAAAGCGCTTCCGGCTCCACCAGGTCAAGCACGGAACGACCCAACAGGGGCGTTTCTGAATCAAAGGGGGTCAAGGCTACAAACGCGCGGCTGGCAGACAGAATCACACCACTCCGGTCCACGGTAATCAGGCCGGTGCCGGTGGTATTCAGTACCTCTCGGGTCAGCGCTTCTGACCGGCGCAGTTGCTCTTCGGCACGTTTGCTGGCGCTAATATCACGCACGATCGCAAACAGGCGCGACTGCCCATCGACATCCTCCACCCGCGTCGCACCGACATTGACAAATACTCGCTCACCGTCGGGCTTCAGATAAATCGTCTCGTAGTCATCTTCCAGGCGTCCCTCACTGGGAAACCGGGCCAACGCAGCTTGCGCTACTGCAAGCCGTTCCGGCGCATGCCAGTCGAGAATATTCCGCCCCACCAGCTCACTGGGGGATTCCACACCGATCAGACCGGCATAGGTCTGGTTGCAACTGATTAGCAGCCCCTCACTATCTACCTCGGCCAGACCGGTGCCGGTCTTATCAATGACGGACGCCAGCAGCGCCTCGGCAGCAACCGCCCGGGCCTCGCTGTGACAAATAGCCACAAACAGGGGCGCCCGATCGTCCGCAACATAGAGCATGCGCAGAGAGACCGGATAGTAGCTACCATCCTTACGCTGGAAACTGGTTTCCATTAACACCGAATCCACCGTGCCGGCAGCCAGCGGGGCCAGCACCTCGGCCCGGGCCTGGTCAGGGCCATACTCGGGGGTAAGCGCCAGGGGTAAGAGTGCTTGCAGCTCGGCGCTGCTGTAGCCAAGATTATCCAGAGCCGCGCGGTTGGCATCCAGATACCTGAGCGAGGTCGCATCGAACAGAATGATTTCGTCCAGAGTCTGGTCAAAAAGGCGACCCAGAAACGCCTGCAACATCGACAAATTCCCCATCAAACTCGCCGCAAGAATTCAAATGGGACCAAACACCAGGCCGCAATCAAAGCCACCCCCCCGAACGGGGTTATCAGGCCGAAACCACGCTGGTCGAAAAGCAGTAGCAGGTAAAGGCTGCCACAAAAAAGCAGCAGGCCAGCGAACATCAGCCCGCCACTCCAACGTAGAAGCCGGGCACCGGGATACTGGACCAGCAAGAGACCGAGCAGCACGAGAGCCAGACCATGGGCCATCTGATAATCCACAGCCGTCATAAAGATGCGGAGCTGATCTGCACTCATACGGCTGCGCAAAACGTGGGCAACCACCGCACCCATCACCACCGATAATCCGGAA
>JAKLLR010000032.1 GCA_022014175.1 Gammaproteobacteria bacterium
GGAGATCTCCTTCAACTTCAGAGCCCCTTCAAGGGCGACCGGATAGTGGGCGCCCCGCCCCAGAAAGAGGGCGTGGTGTCGATGCACAAACTGCTCCGCCAGCCCGGCGATCACCGCATCCATGGCCAGCACCCGCTCCACCCGTTGGGGCAGACCGCGCAGCTGGGCCAGCAGCGCCTGACCTAGAGCAGGGGTTATCCGGTGGCGACGACCCAGAGCCAGGGTCAACAGCAGTAACGCCACCAGCTGGGTGGTGAATGCCTTGGTGGAGGCAACCCCCACCTCCGGCCCGGCGTGGGTCAGCAGGACCAGATCCGCCACCCGGGTCAGAGAACTCTCCGGCACGTTACAGATCGCCAGTGAGTGGGCATAACCGATCCGCTGCCCCTCCCGCAGGGCCGCAAGGGTGTCTGCGGTCTCGCCAGACTGGGATATCACCACCAGCAGACAGTTCTCAGGCACCACATGGGTGCGATAACGGAATTCGCTGGCGACCTCAACCCAACAGGGCAGACCCGCCAGCCCCTCCAGCCAGTAGCGGGCTACCGCACCGGCGTGATAGCTGGTGCCACAGGCGACGATCTGCACGGACTCGACCTGATCAAAAATCCTGGCAGCGCCGGTGCCGAACGCGGCATCGGGCACGCCATCCTCCTGCAGGCGCCCCGCCAGAGTGTGGGCAATCGCCCGGGGCTGCTCGTAGATCTCCTTGAGCATGTAGTGGCGATACTCGCCCTTGCCGGTCTCCGCCGCCGTCAGGCCGCTCTGCTGGAGCGGGCGCTCCACTGGCGCACCAGTTTCGTCGAATATCTCGATTCGTTCGGGCGTGACCATCGCCACATCGCCATCTTCCAGCACGATGTACTGCCGGGTCTCATCAAGCAGGGCAAAAATATCGGAGGCCAGATAGTTTTCACCATCCCCCACTCCGATCACCAGTGGGCTGCCACGCCGGGCCGCCACCAACGCATCCGGCAGTTCCGGGCTGATCAGCGCCAGGGCGTAAGCCCCCTCCAGCTGCTGCACCACCTGCTGTACTGCTGCCAACAGGGGGTGACCGGCGTCCATCACACCGGCAACCAGATGCACCACCACTTCGCTATCGGTTTCGGATGAAAACACCACCCCCTGCTGTTGCAGCGTCTGCCGCAGGGCTTCGTGGTTCTCAATAATACCGTTGTGCACCACCGCCAGCCGCTCTCCGCTCATATGGGGATGAGCGTTGGCCCGGTTGGGTCGGCCGTGGGTCGCCCAGCGGGTATGGGCGATACCGCAGTGACCATCCAGCGGTGCGGCCTGCAGCTCCGCCGCCAGTGCGGCAACCTTGCCTGCAGTCCGGGCACGTTGCAGACCAGCCCCGGTCAACAGGGCCAGGCCAGCGGAGTCGTAACCCCGATACTCCAGGCGCCGCAAGCCGGTCAATAAAATGGACTGGACCGGCCGATGGGCAACCGCCCCCACAATCCCACACATCTACGCGTTACTCCGTGAGGTCATCAATAATCTCCTGACTAATCCGGGCCGGGAATCTGGATTCACAGGCCGGGCTCAATAACAGCCGATGACGCTGTAATCCACAACCCCGGCGCCCCCCAATTCATCAATCCAGTCGAGCAGTCGCTCGGTGTGTGCCTGCTGGTCACCGTAAGCAGCCAACATCCGAAATTTGTCGGCAAACTCTTCCGGGGAGAGTGGATTCTCCGGATCACCCCTGGGCTGCCCGACGAACTGGCTGTATTGCTGTCCCCCAACCATTTTCACGGTCACCGAGACCTGCCACTGCCGGGGATATTTCCGCTCTATTTCCCCATCCAGAACCGGCTCGACTCTGGTCACCAGGGCGCGCAATTCGGGATCGGAACGGACCTCTTGCGCAAAATCCGCCAGCGCCACGCTGCCCCGGGCCAGGGCGGAGGCGACACAGTACTGGAGACTGAATTTCGCTTCAAACTCACTCTCGGGCAGCGGGTTATCACAGAGATCCAGAGCTGCCTGATAGGTGCGGACCTCCACCTCCGCGATCTGCGAGAGGTTGTCGGCGCCCACCTGCTCCCGGAGCAGCAACGCCGCATCAATCGCTGGATGAGTATGACGACAGGAGGCATGGGGTTTAATTGATGTCCCCATCAGGCGGTAGGGCTGGGTGCCCAGACCTTCAACCACACTGTCTGGCTCCCCCTCCGGAGCCAGACCGGCGAAAAAGCCCCGGGGCCCTTCAAGAATGGCACTGGCCCCGGTCACCCCCGCAACAGCGAGGTCCACGGCCAACACACCGTTGGCGGCAGCCCGGCCGGCGTGCAGATGTTTACTCATGGCACCCTCGGCATTGAACTCCCAGAGTCCGGCGGCCTGAGTGCCGGCATTTCCCAGGGCCCAGACCAGCTGCGCCCGATCCAGCCCCAACAGCTGGGCCGCCGCAGCCGCGGCCCCGAACACACCGCAGGTCGCGGTATTGTGGAAGTGGAAGTAGTGGCGCTTGCCCACCGCCTCGCCGACCCGAATCGCAATCTCGTAACCACATACGATGGCGTGCAGACACTCCGCCGCGCTGGACTTTTCCCGCTCCGCAACCGCCAGCGCCGCGGGAATCACCACTGCTCCAGGGTGAATCACGGAACCCCGATCGAGATCATCCATCTCCACAATGTGAGATAGCGCGCCGTTCACCAGCGCCGCCACCTCCGCCGATGCAACCATGCCCATGCCCGCCAGAGTACAGGGTCCCACAGGTTGCACCCGGGTGTAGGCGGCCAGGGCCGTGCCGACCGGGGTCTCGCCACCCGCCAGGGCTGAACCGAGCCAGTCCATCACCAGCAGTCTGGTGAATTCGGCCACCGCATCCGGCAGGTCAAGGCTGCGCTCGGCGATCAGCCAGTCGGCCACGGTCTGAGTCAGTGTCTGTTGCATCATCTTCCCCAATTACCGCAGGCCGAAGCCCCTAAACGCGGCTGGCCTGATCCCGTAAAAACCCTTCGATCAGGGCTGCCACCTGCTCTGGCTGCTCATGGTGCATCATGTGCCCCGCCCCGGTCACGGTGGCAGTCTGCAGTTGCGGGAAACACCCCCGCCGCGCATCCATATCCGCGCCTGCCTGGGTGTATCTCTGTTCGAAATCCGAATCCTCACTATCCACCCACAACACCGGGGCGGTAATCTCCCGCCAACAGGCCATCGCCTCCTGCTCCCGGTAGAGCACCGGATTCGGCCGCCGATGCACCGGATCAAACCGCAGCACCACCCGATCACCCTGTTCCACCGCCCAGTGCCGCGCCAGCCACTCCGCCCGCTCGGAGCTAATACGGGGGCTGTTGCGCTGGATACGCGCAGCCACCTGGGCAAAATCCAGAAAGTCCCGAAAAGGCAACGGCCGCTGGCTCTGCTCCAGCCAGTCCCTCAGTCGGGCTGGCGCCAGATCAGGGGTTGCAGGCGGGATGCCAAACCCCTCAAAGGTCATCAGGGTGGCCACCCGGTCAGGCCGCACACCCGCATAGAGGCAGGCGATATTGCCCCCCATGCTGTGGCCAATCAGGTGGCCGGGGGCATCCGGGGTGTAGACGGCCAGTATTTCGTCCAGATCCCGCAGGTAATCGGCAAACCAGTACCCCCCGGGGACCCAGCCACTCTCGCCGAAACCCCGCCAGTCGGGAGCGATAACCCGCCACTCACTCTGCAGAGCATCGACCACAAACTGAAAAGAAGCAGAGACATCGGCCCAGCCATGCAGCAAGAACAGAACGGGGGCCTCTTCAGGCCCCCAACTGCGCAGGTGATAACGCAGGCCGTTGATCTCCAGAAAACTGGATTCGCTGGAACTCATTCCACTATCCGAATGCGGAGAGACCCGTCTGGGCCTGACCCAGAATCAGGGCGTGCACATCGTGGGTGCCTTCGTAGGTGTTGACCGCCTCCAGATTGAGCATGTGGCGGATCACCGGATACTCGTCGGAGATACCGTTGCCACCGTGCATATCCCGAGCGACCCGGGCGATCTCCAGCGCCTTGCCGCAGGAGTTGCGTTTACACAGCGAGATCGCCTCCGGTGCTGCCCGATCCTCATCCATCAGTCGGCCCAGCTGCATACAGCCCTGCAGGCCCAGAGTGATCTCAGTCTGCATATCCGCCAGTTTTTTCTGCACCAGCTGGGTGGCTGCCAGGGGCCGGCCGAACTGCTTGCGATCCAGGGTGTAATCCCGGGCCGCGTGCCAGCAGGCTTCCGCCGCCCCCAGTGCACCCCAGGCGATGCCATAGCGAGCACGGTTGAGGCAGTTAAAGGGGCCTTTCAGGCCAGTCACGTTAGGCAGCAGCTGATCCTCTGATACTTCAACATCTGCCAGCACAATCTCACCCGTCACCGACGCACGCAGGGAGAATTTACCTTCGATTTTGGGGGTGCTGAGCCCCTGCATGCCCCGCTCAAGAATGAAACCCCGAATCACGTCGTGATCATCCTTGGCCCACACCACCAGCACATCCGCCTCGGGTGAGTGGGTGATCCAGGTTTTGGCGCCATTGAGTACCCAGCCGCCACCGATCTTGCGGGCGCGGGTCACCATGCCACTGGGGTCCGAACCGTGATCCGGCTCGGTCAAACCAAAACTGCCCAGCCACTCGCCGGTTGCGAGTTTGGGCAGGTAGCGCTGCCGCTGGGCCTCGCTGCCAAATGCCCAGATCGGATACATCACCAGACTCGACTGCACGCTCAGGGTGGAGCGATAGGCGCTATCAACCCGCTCGACCTCGCGAGCAACCAGACCGTAACAGACATAGCTCATACCGGCACAGCCGTAACCCGTCAGGGTAGAACCGAGCATGCCCAGCTCACCCATCTCGCGGAGTACATCCCGCTCAAACAGTTCATCCCGATGCGCATCTCGAATGCGGGGCAGCAGACTACCCTGGGCATAGTCCCGAGCGGCATCCCGAACCAATCGCTCCTCTTCCGTGAGCTGGCTCTCCAGCAGCAGCGCATCGCTCCAGTCAAAAGAGGCTCTGGGGGATGGCCCCGGTTTTTTTTCGACATTCATAACAAGGTTATACCCGCTCAATAACCAGGGCGAGACCCTGGCCGACACCAATACAGAGGCTCACCACTGCATAGCGCCCCCCGGTTCGCTCCAGCTGACGCACTGCGGTCAGCAGCAGCCGGGTGCCCGACGCACCCAGGGGATGGCCAATCGCTACAGCACCGCCATTCGGGTTAATCCGGGCATCATCAAAGGGCAGATCGAGCCCTTTCAAACACCCCAGCACCTGACAGGCAAAGGCTTCGTTAATCTCAATCACATCCATCTGCTCAATGGAGAGCCCAGCACGACTCAGCGCCTTTTGAATCGCACCCACCGGGCCGACACCCATAATCCGGGGGGGCACCCCGGCCACCGCGGCGGACAACAGCCGGGCACGGGGCTGAATGCCCGCTTTTTCCCCAGCTTCACGGCTACCGAGAATCACTGCCGCTGCGCCGTCATTAATGCCGGAGGCATTACCCGCAGTGACCACGCCACCATCCTGCAAAGGTCTCAATTTAGCCAGCGTGGCTTCGTCACTTCCGGGACGAGGATGTTCGTCCTCCGTGACCTGCAACGGGGGTTTCTTGCGCCCCTGGGGCACCTCGACCGCCAGCAGCTCCTCATCATAGAAACCATCACCTT
The DNA here is from genome assembly GCA_022014175.1 of Gammaproteobacteria bacterium. Lineage (GTDB taxonomy): Bacteria > Pseudomonadota > Gammaproteobacteria > Immundisolibacterales > JAKLLR01 > JAKLLR01. The sequence continues at coordinate 5,652 of JAKLLR010000032.1, forward strand.
TGGCCACAGCATATTTGGCCTGAGAAGCAGCGGCAAAACGGTCGGTCTGCTCCCGGGTGATGCCGAATTCACGGGCCAGGTTGTCCCCGGTCTCCGGCATCGTATCGTTGCCGTGGGCGGCAATCAGCGCCGGATTGGGGAAACGGGCGCCGATGGTGGTATCGAACATGCGGAAATCCCGGGAGTACGCTGATTCCGCTTTCGCCATTACAAAAGGCGCCCGACTCATGCTCTCGGCCCCACCTGCAATCACCAGCGAACCTTCGCCACAGGTGATGGCGCGTGCCGCATCCACCGCAGCCTGCAGACCACTGGCACAGAGGCGGTTGACGGTCATACCACCCACCTCCACCGGCAACCCCGCAACCAGGGCTGCGTTGCGTCCCAGATTGCGGGCATCTTCTCCCGCCTGGTTGGTGGAGCCGAGCACCACGTCTTCATAATCGTTCAGCGAAAAGGGGTTGCGCTCAACCAGCGCCCTGATTACGCCCGCAACCAGATCATCCGGCCGAACCGGAGCTAACGCCCCACCGTGGCGACCAATAGGGGTCCGCAGACCATCATAGAAATAGGCATCAAGCATGGTCGGTGGTGGCTCCTACTTCACGAATTTACGGAAATCGGGCTTACGCTTTTCCATAAAGGCATTGACACCCTCTTTCGATTCATCGGTCTGGTAGTAGAGCGCCAGTGCCTGCAGGCCAAGGCTGGCGGCACCCCGGATGCTATCCGTGTCAGTGTTGAAAGAGCGTTTGGCGATCGAGAGTGCCGTCGGGCTGTTGGCAATGATCTCCTGACACCATTTGTCCACCTCGGCATCGAGCTGATCATGAGGGACCACGGCATTCACCAGGCCCATCTCCAGCGCCTCCTGGGCGGAGTAACGACGGCAGAGATACCAGATCTCACGGGCTTTCTTCTCACCGACCACACGGGCCAGGTAGGCGGTACCGAAACCGGGATCGATTGAACCCACCTTGGGGCCAACCTGACCGAAGATCGCCTTCTCGCTGGCGATGGTCATGTCCGCAATCGTTGCAATCACATTGCCGCCGCCGATGGCATAACCCTGTACCTTGGCAATGACCGGTTTGGGGGCATCGCGCAACAGACTGTGCAGCTCTTCCACCGGCAGACCGACGGTGCCACGGCCATCATAGGAACCATCATGAGCGCTCTGATCACCCCCGGTACAGAAGGCCTTGTCACCCACGCCGGCCAGCACGATCACGCCGATGGATTTATCCCAGGCTGCATCAGACAGGGCTTTCAGCATCTCTTCCATGGTGACGCCACGAAAGGCGTTATAAACCTTGGGCCGGTTGATCGTGACCGTAGCCACACCATTTTTTTTGTCGTAAATAATGTCTTCGAATTCCATTTTTCCCTCGCGCAGACCGCTTTAGATAAATAAATCTGAATTAAAAATTAAGCTTTTCTGGGTGCAAAAACCGGCGTACGGCGGTTCTGAAACGCATCCAATCCCTCGCTGACCTCGTCGGACATGATCGCGTCCACCGCGATCTCCTCCTCGAAATCGATGGATTCAGCCAACGACATTTCAATCCCCTGGCGGGCGAGCCGCTTCATGGTCGCCAGGCCAGTGGCGCTCTTGGTCACCATCGCGGCGCAGTACTCTTCGGCTTTGGCCTGCAGATCAGCAGCAGGCACCACCTGATTAGCCAGACCCCAGGCCAGGGCCTCATCCGCCGAGAGATGCCGACCACTCATCATCAGATCCAGTGAACGGCGCACCCCAACGAGACGGGTCAAGCGCTGGCTGCCACCCCAACCCGGCACCAGACCGAAATTGGCGTGCTGATCACCGATCCGGGCGTTATCGGCGGCGATAATCACGTCGCAGGACATCATCAGTTCGATGCCACCCGCCAGACAGTAACCCTGCACCGCGCCGACGACGGGCAGCGGACTCGCCTCCAGCCGCAGCAACACCTGATTGCCGAAGTGGATAAATGATTTGAGATCGGCCCGGTTCTCACGCAGGGCCATGATTCTGTCCAGATCCGCACCGGTACAGAAATGTTTACCCTCTGAACAGATCAGCAGAGCCCGCACCGAGGGATCGGCTTCATGCGCGGTCAGTGCCGCATCCAGACCCGCGAAAACCTCCGGTGACAGACAGTTGAACTTGTCGGCGCGGTTGATCCGCATAATTCCGACACCGCCCTTCACCTCAGTGACCACTGCACCCTCACTCATAACCCTCTCCCTTTATGTTGTTCTATGTCGTTTGCAAACCCGTCGATTATAGCCAGATTGTCTGAACAGGAGGCGGTCGGCAACCCGACCACCACCCCGCAAAAAAGCGTTCAGATATCGATCTGGGGGTGCGCCCGGGAGACCGGGTCGAGAATGTGATTCAGGGCGTTGATATAGGCTTTGGCCGAGGCCGCAACAATATCCGTGTCCGCCCCAAGCCCCTTGGCGACCGCCTCGCCATCCGCAAGCCGCACGCTGACTTCGCCCTGAGAGTCGGTCCCGCTGGTGATATTACTCACGGAATAGAGCATCAGCTCGGCGCCACTCTGTACCAGGCTTTCGATCGCCCTGTAGGCCGCATCCACCGGCCCACCACCCCGGGCCGAGCCGCGACGCTCTTCGCCATCAATGAGCAGCGTAACCTCCGCCTCCGGCGTCTCTCCGGTCTCGGAGCAGACCCTCAAATGAACCAGTCGCACCTTCTCGTTAGCGGCAACGTGGCCGACGTCCGTCACCAGCGCCTGCAGATCTTCGTCATAAATCTCGGACTTCTTGTCCGCCAGCTGCTTGAAGCGGGTAAAGGCGTCGTTCAGCTCCACTTCCGACGTAAAGGTCACCCCCAGCTGACTCAGCCGATCACGGAATCCGGCCCGACCGGAGAGTTTGCCCAGAGTCATGCGGTTGGTGGTGAGCCCCACATCCTGGGGTCGCATGATCTCGTAGGTGTCGGCGCTCTTCAGCACCCCGTCCTGGTGGATACCGGACTCATGAGCAAAGGCGTTGGCGCCAACGATGGCCTTGTTCGGCTGAATCACAAAGCCGGTCACGCCGGACACCAGCCGGGAGACACTGGAGATCTGGGTGGCGTCCACCCCGGTCTCGCAGGGAAACACGTTGGGCCGGGTGCGCACCGCCATCACGACCTCTTCCAGCGCCGCGTTACCGGCCCGCTCGCCGAGGCCGTTGATGGTGCACTCCACCTGCCGGGCACCCCCCAGCACCGCCGCCAATGAGTTGGCCGTGGCCAGACCGAGATCGTTATGGCAATGGGTGGAAAAGACCGCCTTGTCGGCGTTGGGAATCCGCTCAATCAGGGTGCGGAAACGCGCTTCCCATTGATGGGGCACGTTATACCCAACAGTGTCCGGAATATTGATGGTGGTGGCGCCAGCCTTGATCACCGCTTCGATAATCCGGCAGAGGAAATCGATCTCGGAACGCCCCGCATCCTCCGGCGAGAACTCGACGTTGTCGGTATGGCCCCGGGCCCGCTCCACCGCCTTCACCGCACGCTCCAGCACCTCGTCCGGGCTCATCCGCAGCTTCTTCTCCATATGAATAGGAGAGGTGGCGATAAAGGTGTGAATCCGCCCGGAGTTGGCGTTCTTCAGGGCATTACCGGCGGCATCGATATCGCCGAACGCGGTCCGGGCCAGACCGCAGACCGTGCTCTCTTTTACCGCCTCCGCAATGGTTTTAACGGACTCGAAATCGCCGGGGCTCGCTGCGGGAAACCCCGCCTCAATCACATCCACCCGCAGCCGTTCGAGAGCCAGCGCCACCCGCAACTTCTCCTCTCCGGTCATGGTGGCCCCGGGGCTCTGTTCGCCATCCCGCAAGGTGGTGTCGAATATAATTAATTTCTCTTTGCTGCTCATCGCTCCACTCCAGATCAACACGGTCGAAAACGTCCGTGCGGTGTCAGAATTCAGTTAATTTGTTTTATGGCGACTGAGACCCCTCGCCGAGGGTATATGTATTTTGCCCCTCAGGGCAGAAGTCGCAGCAGGCTGCGAAGAGCGAAAGGTGACGCCAGAAAGCCGGGACGACAGGCCGCTTCCGCACCGAAGGTATTGGCACCCCGGGTGCGACAGACTGCACTCTGAAAAATTGCTGTCACCATGCTTTTCACTCTCTACACCGGGCGACTATATCACTCCCCCGGGACTACTGCCAAACCCACGAGAGCCCCGGTTTGACGCTGACAGAAGCGCCCTCTTAGAATCGCCTGTCAACCCTCTCCTCCCGGCTCCCACCACCCAGAGAAAAACAGATGGCGGACAAGTATCGTCTCGGCAATTTTTTTGAAGACTTCAGCATCGGCCAGAAACTGGTGCACCCGGTGCCCCGCACCCTCACCACCGGAGACGCCGCGCTCTATATCAGTCTCACCTCGGACTGCGCGCCGCTCCACAGCAGCGATGAGTTCGCCCGACAGCTGGGCTACCCCCGAGCACCGCTGAATGATCTGCTGGTATTCCACACGGTCTTTGGCAAAAGCGTGCCGGACATCTCTTTCAACGCCGTGGCTAATCTGGGTTATGCGGACGTGCGCTTTCTCACACCTGTCTATCCGGGCGATACCCTGCGCGCAGAGTCAGAGGTGATCGGCCTGAAAGAGAACAGCAGCGGCCGCAACGGCAACGTCTACGTCAAAACCCGGGGCATCAACCAGCGGGACGAGACCGTGCTTTCGTTCAACCGCTGGGTCATGGTGCACAAAAACGATGTGAACAGCGTTTGCGGCGACAGCCGGGTGCCGGACCTGCCGGAGCGCGTCTCACCGGAGACCCTCTCGGCGGATGCAAGTCTGAATCCCGCGGGATTCGATGCCCGGGCCACCGGCAGCGACTGCTGGTTTGACGATTACGAAATCGGCGAGCGCATCATCCACAACCGGGGCACCACGCTGGAGGAGACCGAGCACATGAGCGCCACCCGGCTCTACCAGAACACCGCCCGGGTCCATTTCGACCAGCATATGGTGGCCCACCTGAGCCACGCCCGCCGGCTCATCTACGGCGGGCATATCATCTCCGTCGCCCGGGCCCTGAGTTTCAGCGGCCTCGAAAATGGCCTGCGCCTGCTGGCCTGGAATAGCGGTGCCCACGCCAATCCGAGCCATGCCGGTGATACTATTTACGCCTTCACCGATGTTCTGGACAGAGCCCCGCTGGACAACCATCCTGGCCTTGGCGCGCTGCGCCTGCGGCTGATTGCGGTGAAAAACCAGAATCCCCGGCACGATCCGCTGGAACCCCGGACCTGGAACAGTGATAAAAACCGGATGAGTTACCACCCCAATGTGGTGCTCGATCTGGATTACTGGCTGAGCATGCCCATGCGGCCCGGAAAATAGGGCCCAGCCACCAAACCAACCCGCTCTGAGAACCCGATGTCGAACACTGACCTGCAAACACCCGCAAAAGAGCTGCTGAACCAGATTCTGGCCCGCGCCAAAACCCTCACCAATAACGGCAAGGGAATCGATGATCACCAGCTGCTGACCCGCCAGGTGGCCAACCTGATTACCCGCTCGGAAGTGGCTACGGCACTGACGGATTACGCCGCGGCACACCCGGCCAACGGGCAGGTCGCAACCGCTAACACCATCTTCCAGGCGGAAACTGCGCAGAAGCTGCGGATGGAGTGGGAGGCCCTGCCGGCGTCACTGGAGCTGGCACCAGAGGTGATTGATCAGCAGATTGGTTCAGCGGAGCGATCAACCATCCGTCAGGGCCTGGCGGAAGCGAACTACCGGGCCATCGGCGAACACCTGGTGGAACTGGGGGCGGAAAACAACCGGCCTCTCGCCGACGACAGCGACGAAAATGAGCTGCTGACCGAAGCCCGCAACTCCGCCCGCCGGTTTGGCCGGGAGGTGGTGGCCCCCAGAGCCCAGGAGATTCACCGGCAGGATCTGCTGGTGCCGGAAGAGATCATCGGCCAGATGGCGGAGCTGGGGTTTTTCGGCATGTCGATCCCGGAGGCCTATGGCGGCATCGGCTTCGACAACCTCACCATGATCCTGGTGACTGAAGAGCTCTCCGCAGCCTCCCTGCCCGCAGCGGGCAGCCTGATCACCCGCCCCGAAGTCCTGGCGAAAGCCCTGTTAAAGGGTGGCACCGAAGCCCAGAAATCCCGCTGGCTGGAGCCGGTCGCTCAGGGCGAACTCATGGTGGCAGTGGCGGTTACCGAGCCCAACACCGGCTCCGATGTCGCCAGCGTCGCCTGTCGCGCCACCCCCGGTGAGCAGAACGGCATTCAGGGCTGGTTCATCGAAGGCGCCAAAGCCTGGTGCACCTTCGCCGGACGGGCCAACGTACTGGCCCTGCTGGCCCGCACCGACCCGGACCCCGCCGCTGGCCACCGGGGGCTCTCTCTCTTTATCGTTGAAAAAGAGTCTTTCAGTGGCCACGACTTCGAAGTGACCCAATCCGGTGGCGGCAAAATCGTCGGCCAGGCCATCGACACCCTGGGCTATCGGGGCATGCACTCCTACGTGCTGCAGATCGATCACTATTTCGTGCCGGCGGAGAATCTGGTGGGCGAAGAGGCGGGGCTGGGCAAAGGCTTTTATTACCAGATGGCAGGCTTTGCCGCCGGGCGACTGCAGACGGCAGGCAGAGCCCTCGGGCTGGCTCAGAGCAGCCTCGAAGCCGCGCTGGAATACACCCGACAACGCCCCCAGTTCGGGCAACCCCTGGCCAACTACCAGAACCCTCGTTACCAGCTCGGCTGGATGCAGACCCGGCTCGAAGCCGCCCGCTGTCACACCTACGCCGCAGCGCGGGCGCTGGACCAGGGGGCGCCAGACGCGGAGTTACAGGCTGCGATGGCCAAGCTGTTCGCCTGCCGCATGGCGGTGGATGTGAGCCAGAAGGCCCAACTACTGCACGGCGGTTGGGGCTATGCGGAGGAGTACAACATCTCCCGCCAGGTGGTGGACGCGCTGGTATTGCCGATCTTTGAAGGGGTCGAACCGATTCTGGAGATGAAGGTAATTGGCCGGGGTCTGCTTAGCAGTTGAAGAGCTAAAGAGGGCAGACAGACCCCGAAAGCCAACCCCACATTCAGGCTAATGACTACACCACACCGGGGCCGATCTTCATCGACTGCTCTGGAGCGAACCCCTACCCCCGTAGTGCCGCCCATAGTCTGAGCAACGGCATCGCAAGCAGGCTGACCCGCCCAAAGACTCTTAATCGTGGCTTTTAGACCAAAATTGAGTTGATCTCGTCCACCGCACGCAAACTACGCCCTTAAGCACCGTTTGTCTCCCCTGGAACAGGTATTGAATCTCAGTCGTTATGCCGGGATAACAGTACCCTGCACCCTTAGCTTTGGGCCAGGGCCGCCTCGACTACCCGCAGCGCCAGAGCCGCACCCGACGCCAGGGTCTGGGCCATTTCAGCATGAATCTCTGTGATGCCCCGCCCTGCGGCCTGGTTGACCACGATCGCTAGCGCAACATAAGGCAGCCCCGCCTCCCGGGCCAGGGCCGCCTCGGGCAGCAGGGTCATGCTGACCAGATCCGCGCCGTCCCGCCCCAGCCGATTGATCTCCGCAGCGGTTTCAAGCCGAGGGCCCTGGGTGACACCGACGCAACCCCCGTCAGAAACCGGGACACTACACCCGGAGGCCGCCTCCAGCAGAGACTGCCGCAGTTCAAAATCAAAGGGTTCGGTGAAATCCACGTGCTCAAGGGTCTCGACTTCACCATCGTAAAAGGTCTGCTGCCGACCCCAGGTGTAGTCGATTAGCTGGTCCGGCACCGCCAGAGAGCCGCTGATATAGGCCGGATTGATTGCCCCCACAGCGGCCAGCGCCACAACCCCGGTCACACCTGCTTGCTGTAACAAGCGGGTGTTCGCACGGTAATTCACCCGGTGGGGCGGCAGTTGGTGATCCACGCCATGACGGGGAATAAAAGCAACCTGATGGCCCCGAAGCAGTCCGATGACCAGCGGTGCACTGGCCGGGCCGTAGCGGGTCTCCGCAGGCAGCCTCCGCTGGGGCTCGAAACCCGGCAGCCGATCGACACCACTGCCGCCGATCAGCCCGTACACCCGCCCTCCCTCACCGCAAAGATGCCCGGTGCGTTACGCAGATAGCCCCGGTAATCCATGCCACAACCGAAGACGTATCGATCCGGCACGGTCAGGCCGACATAATCCGCCGTCACCACAGCCGGAACCGGCAGCTGCTTCTGCACCAGCACCAGCAGGCGCACGGAGGCGGCCCCTTCCGCCAGCGCAAAGCGTTTGGTTTCAGCCAGCGTCTCGCCCTGGTCAAGAATGTCATCCACCATCAGCAGATGCCGCCCCCGCAGCGACTGCCGGGGTTTGGCCTGCCAGATCAACTCACCGCCCTGGGTCTGGTTGCGATAACGGGAAATCTGCAGGTAATCCAGTTGCAGCGGGAAGGGGAGTTTTGGCAGCAGCAGGCCCAGGGTCACCACCGCACCAGTCATCACCCCGATCAGCAGCGGGTTCAACGCGCCGACATCCGCCGTCACCGCCCGGGCCAGTCGATCCAGCGATGCGTGAACCTGCGCGAAGGTGTGGAGACACTCAGCCTCCGCCTGAACCTGCTCCAGCTCCGCTGGCAGCCCGCCATCCATTGATGTCACGCGCTTACAGCGCCAACTCCTGTAACCACTCCCGGAAATCGGTGCTGACGTCCGGATGTTTCAAAGCCAGCTCCACATTGGCCTGCAGGTAGCCGAGCTTGCTGCCGCAGTCGTAGCGGGTGCCCTTGAAACGGTAAGCCGAGACCCGCTCATAGCGCAGCAGATTGGCAATGGCATCTGTCAATTGCAATTCATTGCCCGCACCATATGCGGTACTTTCGAGCACATCGAATATCCGGGGCGTCAGCACATAGCGACCGACCACCCCCAAATCGGAAGGCGCATCCGCCGGCTTGGGCTTTTCCACCAGGCCCGTGAGCTCGTAGCAGGGCCCTTCATCATCCGGCCGGGCCAGCTCAACCACGCCGTAGGCGCCGATGCGGCTGGATTCAACCTGCTCCACCCCCAGAATCGAGTGACCAACCTCGTCGAAACGGGCTGTCATCTGGGCCAGACAACCGGGGCCATCCGCCACAATCAGGTCATCCGCTAGAATCACCGCAAAGGGCTCGTTGCCCACCACGGAGCGGGCCTTCAGCACCGCGTGGCCAAGACCCAGGGCCTCCGCCTGGCGCACGTAGATGCAGTTCACCTCCGGCGGCAGAATGCTGCGAATCTCTTCCAGCTTCTGGGTCTTGCCCGACGCCTCCAGCTCGCTCTCCAACTCATAGGCCTTGTCGAAGTGATCCGGAATCGCCCGCTTGTTCCGCCCGGTTACGAAAATCAGTTCAGTGATCCCCGCAGCCACCGCCTCCTCCGCCGCATACTGCACCAGGGGCTTGTCGACGATTGGCAGCATCTCTTTGGGATTGGCTTTGGTGGCGGGTAGAAACCGGGTGCCTAAACCAGCGACGGGAAACACGGCCTTGCGAATTTTCTGAGTCATGGGACTGAAACCTTATGCTGTTACTACGAACAAACTTGCTAGCGCAGTATAGCTGCTGAGCGAGGTCAATCTGGTGACCCGGCTCAATCAACCGCCCCACAGATCGGGGTAAACTCCCCTCGGAAAAGAATTTCTGGCTCTAATGCTGATGCGCCAGCCCTGACCACCCGATGGATGCCCCGTGACCACCTCAAAGCAGAACAACACCCAGCAACCCACCCCGCAGCCAGATGCCTGTCAGTGGGTACCGGACGACGAAATCAGCCTGATCGATGTCTGGCTGCTGCTGACTCGCCGCCGCATCATGATCGGGTTAATTCTTGTAATTTGCCTGCTGGCTGGTGGGGGGTATGCCCTGCTGGCCGAGCCGAAATATGAGTACAAAAGCCTTCTGGAGATTGGCCAGACGCCTCTGGGTACCCTGAACGAACCCGAGATGGCTGATATTGAAAACCCCGCCACGGTGGAGGCTAAACTGAACAGCTCCGGCATATCCCGGGCACGCCAAATGGCCACCGACACGCTCGATCGCCCTTCGACCACTCCCGAAGCCAATATTTCACGCCCCAAAGGAACCGGATTGATACTCGTTACAAGTACAGCGCCGTCAGCTGACTACACTTTAGTTCAGAATCTCCACGAAACGCTTCTCAACCAGGTGGTTGATGAACACGCAGCCTTGACCGGGGCGACCCTGGCCCGCTACCAGGCCCAGTTAGCGGTCGAGCAGAATCGCCTCGAACAGTACATCAAGGATCCCCAAACAAGCGCCTATATTCGGGACATGCAGAGGCAGAAAGTGGATCAATTAGTGGCATTGATTGAAAATATGCGGCCAACTCGAATAATCCAGATCGCTGCGCAGTCCGAGAAGCCGACGAGCCCCGGCAAAGCAGCCATTCTCGCCCTCTCTGGCCTGCTCGGGCTGATGGTCGGGGTGTTTATGGCCTTTCTAGCGGAGTTTCTGGCAAATGCCCGCCGGGAACTCCTGAGCCGTGAGACGGAGAGTTAATACCTAGGCAGAGCAGCGCACGCCGGAAGGCGCTCAACACGCGTTTTTGTGGATCAAGCCAAAACGCAGTGTCAACAACAATATCCTAATATCGAGCCACAGTGACCAGTGGTTGATATACCAGAGGTCATGCTCAATCCGTCGGGTCAGGTCGGTATCCCCCCGCCAGCCATTAACTTGAGCCCAGCCGGTTATACCGGCTTTGACCATGTGTTTTTTCATGTAGCCGGGGATTTCATCTTTAAATTTCTCAACAAACTGCGGGCGCTCCGGACGAGGGCCAACAATCGACATCTCGCCCCGCAGCACATTAAGAAACTGGGGAAGTTCGTCAAGACTGGTTTTTCGCAAAAAGGCCCCAAACCGGGTCACCCGTTTCTCCGCTGCCCCACCCCATTGCACGCCCCCCTGCTCTGAATCCGCAGCCATGGTGCGAAACTTCAGAATGTCGAAATGGCGGCCGTTCCAGCCCATGCGGGCCTGGCGGTAGAACACCGGGCCGGGAGAGCTCAGCTTCACCCCCAAGGCAATCAGCGCCATCAAAGGTGACGCCAGCAGCAGAAAGAGCAGCGCCAGCAGGTGGTCTTCGACGCTTTTGATAACCCGCGCGGCCCCGGCCATCGGCGTGGCCGCCAGATCAAGCACCGGCATGCCGGCAACCTCTGATACTGAATGATTAACCAGCCGCAAGCCATACAGATCCGGCACCAGGCGGATATCCGCTGTCATATCCCCAAGAACCGCCATGATGCCCTCCAGCGCCCCCGCCTCGTTCAGGGGCAGTGCCAGCCAGATCTGGTCGATACCGTGGGTTTTTGCGTAGTCTGGCAGGTCAGCCAGGGCGCCCAGTACCGGCAGGCCAAGCACCGTCTGACCGATTAACCCCGCATCCCGGGAAAAGAAGCCCACCACCCGCAAACCGGTCCAGGACTCCTGCTGCAACTGCTGAACCACCCGCTGTCCGTGCTCACCAGCACCCAGAACGACGACTGAACGCAGATTGCGCCCCTGCCGTCGCAACCAGTGCAACACCGACCGCTCGAACAGTCTGCTGGTCGCGATCAGAGCGACATTGCCGGACATCCAGGCCGCAAACCAGACCCGGGAGAACTGGCTCGATGTTTTCGTCGCCACCGAAGCCAGGGCGAGCAGAGCCGCTATCAGCAGAAAAGCCTGGATCACCGCCCGCAATTCATTTTTGGGAGAGCGACCCCGCCAGGCCCGGTAGAGGCCAAAACGGGGCAGGACGACCGCTGAGAGCAGGACACTGAACAGTAGCCCGGCACGGTAGACCGGTTTGAGGTCCCATACACCGAAAACGAGGTAATAGACCAACAGACCGACAACTAAAACCACGGCCAGATCAAACCCCCGCTGGGCCAGACTCACAACGCTCATGTGCTGCCGAAGCAGCTGCTTCTTAGCCATTAAATCCCCAATTCCTCTAGTACCATAGGCCCCTATTTGGATACCGCTGAAGCCAACGCCGCCGTAAACCGCCCCAACAGGCGCGCCTTGTCCATCTGCTCCAACGCATAATGCCGCGCCCGCTCACCCTGCTCAGCCCGCAGTTGCGGATGATCCCGTAACTGGCACAGAGCCACCACCAACCCCGCGACATCACCGGGGTCTACCCGGACACCTTTTCCAGCAATTGCCGAGGCCAACTCAGTCTGCTCCGCCACCGTTGCGATCACAGGCCGGCCACTGGCGAAAATCCCAGTCAACTTTGAGGGCATCACCAGATCTGCCGCACCAGCCAGCTGGGGCAGCAGGTGAATATCGCCCATGTTCAATAGCATGTTCAAGCGATCCAGTGGCTGCACCGGTAACCAGTGAATATTTTCAAGCCCTATCGCCATCCGCTGCAACCTGTCCCGGGCCGCACCCTGCCCACACAACACAAAGGCGATACGATCATCATGCTTCAGCAGCCTGGCGGCTTCAATCACCAACTCAAGCCCCTGTTTCTCCCCCAGATTACCGGCGTAAAGGGCGATCACCTTGTCCTGAGACAAGCCAAGCTGCTGCCGCAAATCACCATCAGAGTCCGGCGCTGGAAAAATCAGCCCGGTATCCACCCAGTTAGGCAGCAGCGCCAGTCGGCTTTCAACCACACCCATGGCAACTAGCCGCTCCCTCATACGATTGGAGATTGTAGAGACCCGGTCAAACCGCCGATGCAGCCAACGATCAATTGCCCGCGCAAAGCGGGCGAATCGCCCACCCTTTAACAGACCCAGCCCCAACGCCGCCTCCAGCTCAAAGTCCTGCACATGCAGCCAGGCCACCGCCCCGGTCAGCCGGGCAACCAGCAGAGCCGTGGGCGCAACTGCGATAGAAGGTTCCACCAGCAGAACAACATCCGGCCGGAACCGAAGTTGAGACAATGCTACGGGAAAACTGGAGAACGCGAACGTCAGGAGCAAAAGCAACCGCTTCAACCCGGTCGGCTGCCGGGGCACCCAGAGCGGACAACGCCAGACCCTCAGAGAACCAGCGCCCTGGGATTCAACCGCTATCTGTTCAGATCGATACCACCAGGCCCGATAACTCCGCCAAACCTGCCAGTCAGGATAATAGGGCGGCGCACAAATCACCTGCACATCGTGCCCCCGTTCAGCAAGAAATTGCCCCAGCTCTCCGGTGAACTTACCGGTACTGATTGGCTCCGGTGCGTAGTTAACGCTGTAGAGCAAAATGCGCATGTTTAACTCGCTGAACCTCGAAACATCGGCCAACTGACAAACCCGTCGGGATTACCCGTAAAGGCGCGTATAGCCTAGCAGCTCATGAGGCCCGGCTCGAAGGAAAGAGCTCCGTAGTCCATCCAGGCATGTCACCTTACCGGTAAAAACAGGCGCCGCTGTTGCCCCGATTTTCATAGGGTTTGATGTGCGACCGCCTAACCAAGGTCACCTGGGCAAAGCTGGTCAAAGCCGCGACCGGATAGCGTTGCAGCCATGCACACAAACGCAGGTGCAGACGATGCAGCAGAGGAATTTTTCGATAATACGGCTCATGCCCAAAAAAGCCCGAATATTTTTCCACCGCGAAGCCAATTCGCTCGAACCGCTTGATCTGCGACTTGAGCGGGCGCGGCAATCTGCCCCTGTCCCATCGCATCGCCCGATGAATCGGGCGCCTGCAAAACCACCGCGCCCTGTAGAAGCGCGATTCATCGCGCGATAACCTGCGCTAAACCGCCACAGCGCGACGTCCGATAGGTGAAATTGCTTCGCGGCGTATCGCCAGCGCCGACTTTTCATGCCTCTTGTCCCTTGAGCCGACCCTCACCGCCCAAACAGAAAATCCGCCTGCACTGCCCGCCCTTCGCCGTCGTAGGCCATGTTGTAGACGCCCTGCAGCACAAAGCCCCTCTCGCCCAGCCAGGCGATCACCGCATCGGCAAACGCCTGCCCGGCGTACAGCTCCACGAAAGAGCACTCCACATACACCCAGTCAAATCGTTCTAATAGATCCTCGCAACCGGCCAGCGCCTGCAATTCGAAGCCCTGCACGTCCAGCTTGAGCAGCGCCGGCGGCTCGATGACCTCTGCCGGCACATGATCCGCCAGCCGTGCCACGCGAATCCTCGCCGTGCCCGCCTCGGCCGTGCCGGGGAACAGCGCATTCTGCCGCGCTGTGATCGGCAGAAGCGAGGAAGAATCATCCCGTGCCGACAGGTGAATCTCGGCCTCGCCCGGCTCGGGGCCAACCGCCGCCTCGATAAGCTGCGCCCGCGCATCGCCAGCGAACACCGCGCGCCACAGTGCCGCCGGCCCGGCCAGCGGTTCGAAAGAGACGATGTGCGCCTGCGGAAAAGCATGCTGCGC
>JAKLLR010000033.1 GCA_022014175.1 Gammaproteobacteria bacterium
TCTCTTTTACAGAACTAAGCAGTTCGTCAAACATTTTCTGACCTACCCCAATTTTTTTGCATACTTGGCTCTACAAAGAATAAATTTAGGTGATTTCTATCGCAGATTTCACCTATACCAAAAATCGCGATTTTACTACGACAAACAATAAATAAATTACCTAGACTGGGACGGATTTCTATGGATTCCAGAGCAAGGCTTCGCTTCTTCGTTCAATTCGTTCTGGTGATATTTGACCATTCTTGGACCAGACCCAAAACGTGAGGAGGCAAACGACCCTCGATAATTTCACGTTTCGATAGCTACAACCGCCTTGAAATCGCCGTACCTCGCATGGAAGTGCGGAGGATTATGATCGTTATAGAACATGGCAATCACGATTCCTAGAAATCTGCTTATTTCCGGCAAGAGATTACTCCTTGTACTCTTTTTAGCGGTAAGGGGCCGAAATAGCCGTCTCCACCGAACATCTGCTGGACTCTGAGGGTGACCTGTTGCGCCAGCTTACGGGCCTGGTCGCCCATCGTTTTCTGCTCTTCGCTCAGTTGCAGGTGCAAGGTTATCCTCCTGGCTGTGGTCTTTAAGGGCTGTCGAACCTAATTTCCGCACACTCCGAAACTATAAACTCCAGGCGATTCTCTATCTGCCTGCGACTAGACATAATCCTCATCAACCAACTGCACCTGAATATCTGTTGAAACGGGCATCACCGCTGGGCCGAACTGATTGTAGATCGCCACATCGGCCGCATCACGACCATAACCAATCGCCACGTATCCGCCCCTGAGTTCAGTCTGGGTCGCATCAAAGGTGTACCAGCGCCCCCCAACATAGGCCTCGAACCAGGCGTGTAGGTCCATCGGCTCCAGCCCATAGAGATAACCCACCACCAGGCGTGCGGGAATACTGAGACTACGACACAGGGCAATGCCCAGATGTGACAGATCTCGACAGACGCCGGACTGCCGCAGATTAACCTCCACCGCGGACACCGCCAGGTCGCTGCTACCGGGAATGTAACTAATAGTCGATCTCAACCAGCTCTCAATCGCCCTGACCTGGTCGTAACCCAGGAGCTGACCAGCGGTGATGGACGCCGCCATATCACCGAAGCGGTCCGACTCACAGTAGCGACTGGGCAGCAGGTAGCTCAACACCCCGTCCGGCAGGTATTCGATATCGATAAAGGGCGCCCCCGGTGCCTGATCGAGCTGATCTGCGGTCATCACATGCGCTGCGGTGTAAATCGAAAACCGGCCGGGGGGGGCCGTCAGCCGCTGGCAAAGGTTGCCGTAACTGTCTGTGAACTCGTACACCGGAATGCTCGGTCTGAGCCTGTACTCTTCCCCCGCGATCCACTGCAGTGACCCGCTGCGGGGTCGCAACATCAAAATAAAGGGGGTTGGGATTTTGATCTCAAAAGCGAATTCACAGCTGGTGCGTAACCACATACAACAGACCCATCGGCAGAAAATAACAACGAGAGCGGATCATCGTCCCTCACCGATTCTACCCGCACTTATGCAGAAGCATGGTGCCCCCTTAAGGGAAGCATCAACAGTCGCGGCCTGCGAGACTTCATTTTTCAAGGTGACTCCAGCGCACCAAAACCGCTCTAGCCTGACTCTGTGGCCACATCAGGTTAGATTTAGGTGGCTGTGTGACATGACTTATTTGTTCAAACCACGTCGCCCACGAGTCAGACGCAGCTTAAAGGCATAAAAATTATCTCTGCCACTGATTTTCAGACGCCGGAGTTCCAGCGGATGCAGCTGCAAATCATCATCAATACCGTTGTTAGTTGTCACAGCACTGATATAACCGGACTTACGGACTATCTCACAATCTTCTTTGCTGTAGATACCAAAGGGGTAGGCGAAAGAGGTTACCGGAACCTTGAATACAGCCTCCAATTCAGCTTTTGAATCCTGAATCTCATGGACTTTCTCTGCCTGGCCAAGATTATCGAGATTAGCGTGGGTCAAGGTATGCGCCCCCAGCTCAAAAACCCCGGAGTCCAGCATTTCCTGAACCTGACTGTTTGAAAGCTTCTCTTCGCGCATCAACTCCCCGCTATCGTGAGACTCTCTCTTTTTACTTGACCAGTCGTTCCCCTCTCTCTGGTTGACCAGATAGAGGGTCGCTTTCGCACCATATTTACGCAACAGCGGGAAGGCATCACTATAGTTATCGGCAAAACCATCATCAAAAGTAATTGCGACAGTCCGGCTTGCCAACCGACCCTGATTTTTCATCAGCTCAGACATCTTAACGAATTGCCAGTTATTCATCTTCAACCAGGCGAGCTGCTGCTCAAACGCCCTGGGGGTGACTCTCAAGCCATTAAATTTTGCGCCCGGAATATGTTCCCGAACCATATGGTACATAAGCACTCTGGGCTGTCGGTAAGGAATAACTGGCGCCCACCAGGCATATCGAAACGAAAACCAGGCGGAAAACAGAACCAGTAAAATGACGAAAACAGTCATGTTAATAATCTGGAGCTATCGGCAAGGCTTTGATAGAGCTCTAATGTCCTGGTTGTCATATTATCCAGAAGGAATTTTTCATTTCTTTTAACCGGCTGCCCATTACCAGAAAGCCGACGTTCAGCGGCGTCTATAACAGCATCTACGCACATCGGCTTAACCGCCCCTTCAGGAAATAACTCACCGAGAATCTCTCCGACCCCGCCATGGTTATAACCGACCACAGGTATGCCCATACTCAGCGGTTCAAGCACAGATCGACCAAACGATTCCGGTTTGTTTGAAAGCGACAGGACCAAATCAGAAACCGCGTAAATATTCTTGATATCAGATCGAAAGCCGGTAAAAATGATATCGTTTTTCAACCCTGAATCCTGCACCCGCCGGTAAACCGACTCAGCATAACGCCTGCGCTTAGGGTCTTCATCACCGACAATCAGCCCTATTATATTCAGCCCTCGAGATTTCAGTGCTGCAATAATATCGACGAAATCGAGGTGTCCTTTGAGGCGGGTGAGTCTGGCCGGCAAGGTAATAACGGCGACATTATTCAACTGCGGGTAGTCCTTATACCAACTATGAAGCCACAGAGAATCCGGGTGATAGTCATAGGGGAATTCCTCTGAATCAACCCCTCGATAAATCAGTTCAACTTTGCCAGGGTCAATAGACCCGGGGTTTTTTCTAGGATAGTTTTCTAATATATAGTCTTCGACCGTGTGTGAAACGGCAATGACCCGCTCTCCGCAGGTCATGATCTCACTATAGCGATTGACCGAGTAGAGTCCATGTACAGTGGTCACCAGACGCGGTCTTGTTGCCTTATCCATTTTTCTCCAGGCCAGCCAGATGACCCAGGCTGGCATCCGCGAGCGCAAATGAACAACATCGAAATCCTGTTGTTCCAGCCAACGCCTCACTTTAGGCACCTGCCGCAGGGTGGCAGGTGACTTCTTGCCCAGACTCCATTGCTTATGCGTGGAACCCCCGCGCTGCAACGACTCCACCAGCTGACCACCGCCAGACATCACCCACGACTGGGAATTATTTTTGACCAGAGCCTCCGCGATTTCGAGGGTCCCTCGTTCAACCCCACCTGAGTTGAGCATTGGGAGTACTTGCAATACCTTCATTTGGAGTCCCTTTTCCCGGCATGGCGGATCCATTCGGCCCAGTCAAAACCCGCTGCAAATTGACTTCGACTGCAACCACCGACCGCCGTGAATGGCCCGGGTGTCGCCGATCGCTGCTCTCAAAGCCGCCTTCGAACCACTCGACTTGGTCCTGGCTGAGAAGTTGCCCGGCTGTATTCGAATTTTGCATCTTACCAAAGCGGTCCGACCCACTGGGGCGACCGGGCACCCCTCCTGGATGATATTCGATGTTCAATAGCGGAACACCCGGTGCCTGATTGAGCCGCTCCGGGGGCATCAGATGCGCTGCGGTGTAAGGGGGAAGGAGCCGCCACTTGCACCCACGCCAGTGCACTTGGATACTGTGCCGCTGGCCGCACCCAGTAGCGGCTACTCACGAACATATAACAACAAGGCCTGGGCGACCCGCCCAAAACCTCAAGAGGAAGAAACGCATGCAGATGTTTAACCGTAAAGAGGGCCAGGAGCAGCCTTACTGGCCTGCGGGGCCATTCAAGATTCGCCTGCCGTTTGTCCACTACCGCTGGGAGTCTGCCGAAATGGTCCAGGCGCTGATCATGTTTGTGGTCAGTCTGTCGATCATTCCGTTACTGCAGCAGTACCTGGGCCTCCCCTACGACGTGGCTCTGGCCTTTGCATTTGTGAGCGGCATCGGCTACATGCTGCCGGCTCTGCTGGGGGTGCCCTTGCTCCCGGGCTGGATCACTCCGGCAATACCGGTCTGCCTGCTCTATCTCGGTGGATTTGAACCCGGCCCGGAAGCCATTAAAGCCATGGTCGCGCTGCAGGTTCTGGTGTTTCTGATCTTCCTGTTACTGGGCATCACACGGCTCGGTTCCGTTCTCGTCAAGGCCATTCCAGACTCGTTGAAGGCCGGTATTCTGATCGGTGCGGGAATCGCGGCAATCATGGGCGAAATCGAACCTGGTGGTCGCCTCGCAGCAACGCCGATCTCCCTGCTCGTCGGGTCCCTGGCCTCCATCTACATGCTGTTTTCTCTCTCTTTTAAACACTGGGTGGGGCGCCATTCGCTGGTTAAGAAATTGGCCAATTACGGCATGGTGCCAGCGATGCTGCTGTCGATGATGGTCGGCTGGATTATTGCGGAATACCCCGCCCCCGAAGTTCAGTTCGGCATTACCAAGCCTGCATTCGACCAACTCCTGGACTACCTGCCCTGGACCCTTGGCCTGCCGGCGCTTGAGGTATTCATGATCGCTCTGCCCACCGCGATCATCGCTTATGTGATCGCATTCGGCGACATCATCGTCGGCACCACAATCATGGAGCGGGTCGATCATGAACGGCCGGATGAACACATCGATATCGACGTCGATCGCATCCATCTGGTCACCGCCCTGCGCAATCTTCTACACGCGGGATTTGCGCCGCATCCCGGCCTGGCTGGACCAATCTGGACCGCCGTCTGCGCGACCACCGCCGAACGTTATCGGCATGGCCGCAAAGCTATGGACTCTATCTACAGCGGCACCGGCACCTTCTGGATTGCCGGCTTTATTGCCCTGTTTGTGTTGCCTCTTGTAACTGTGTTTCAGCCAGTGTTGCCGATTGCCCTGTCACTGACTCTCATCATCACCGGCTATCTTTGCATTACCATCGGGATCGAGCAGGTTGATAACTCAACTGCCCGGGGCGTGGCTGGAGTTGTGGCGGTGGTGCTGGCGGTCTACGGCGCTGGTTATGCCCTGGCTGCGGGGGTCGCCCTGCACCTGATCCTGGAAAAAGGAGGCAGCAAAGCCGACGACAGAGCCGACCTGGACACGACAGCGCCAACTAACGACTGAGCTTCAGGTAACGCTCAATCAGGCCGTTGGTGGAGCCGTCATGCTGCGCCGGGGTGCCCACCCCGGCCAGCAACTCGTCAGTGATATTCACGGCGCAGGCCTTACCCGCCTCGACCCCCCACTGGTCGAAGCTGTTGATGTCCCACAGCACGCCCTGGACGAAAGTTTTATGCTCGTAGAGTGCCAGTAGAGCACCAAAGCTATAAGGCGTCAGGGCATCCAGTAAGAGGGTACTGCTAGGGCGATTGCCCGGGCTTGCCCGGTGTTTTGCCAGGGGGTCATCCCCCATATCTTCTACGGACCGCCCCCGCATCAACGCCTCCGCCTGGGCCAGGCAGTTGGCCACCAGTTCATGATGCTGGTCGGTGTGAACTGAATCTGCTCTGGCGGAGACGATGTAGTCCACCGGAATCAGCCGGGTGCCCTGATGCAGCAACTGGGCAAACGCATGCTGGCCGTTATTGCCGGGGCCGCCCCAGGTCACCGTGGCAGTGGGGTAGGCCAGCGGCTCTCCCTGGCGGTCCACGCTTTTGCCGTTACTCTCCATTTCGAGCTGTTGCAGGTAGTCCGGCAGCGCTGCCAGCCGCGTGTCGTAGGGCAGTACCGCCTGACTGGCGCTGCCAAAAAACTCGCTGTACCAGAACCCCAGCAGGGCCATCATCACCGGCATATTCTGACTGAAGGGTTCGGTGCGGAAGTGCTGATCCATCCCCTCTGCGCCGGCCAGCATCTCCTGAAAGGCCGCCATGCCGTGGGCCAGGGCGATCACCAGCCCCACCGCGGACCAGAGGGAGTAACGCCCGCCGACCCAATCCCACATCGGCAGGCGATTATCCGCCGGAATGCCGAACGCCTCGGCCCGGGCAACATTGGCACTCACCGCCAGAAAATGGGCGGCGATAGTCTCGGGCTTCTCGCCCAGCGCTGCGCAAGTCCAGCTGCGAGCGGCCGCTGCGTTCAGCCAGGTCTCCCGAGTGCCGAAGGATTTCGATACCACCACAAACAGGGTTCGGGCTGGATCGAGACCATCCAGCAGAGTCGCCAGGGCTTCATCATCCAGGCTGGAGAGAAAATGGGGCCGGGGACCACCAGCGGCGACCTGTCGCAAAGCAGTGCAGGCGAGTCTGGGGCCGAGATCAGAGCCGCCAATGCCGATATTCACCACATCGGTGATCGGCTCACCGGTGGCGCCGAGCCACTGACCGGATCTCACCGCATCTACGATCTGCTCCATCCGTCGGCCCACTTCCCGCACCTCCGGCATCAGGTCTGCGCCATCCACCACGAGTGAGTCAGCCCGGGAGCGCAGGGCGGTGTGCAGGGCCGGGCGGTCTTCGGTATTGTTCAGATGGACCCCGCTGAAGAGATCATCGATCCGTCGGGGCAACTGGCAGGCCCGGGCCAAGTCCAGCAGCCGCGCCACCGTCTCATCGTTGACCCGGTGTTTGGAGTAATCCAGAAACAGGGGACCACAACTCAGGGAGAATCGCTCGAACCGGTCCCCCGAAGCCTCAAACAGGTCCATAATCCGGACATCCGAGATCGCTTCGTGGTGCTGCTGAAGCTGGTGCCAGGCGGATTGTCGAGGCGTGGTGGTCATGGGGGGGCTCCTGCCATTGAACGGGGGAACTCACAGAGTAGAAGAAACCGCCGTGACGAACCAGACCGGGAACCGATGCATAGACAAATAGTCGCAGGAGAAGGTGATGAAGACAGCCAAGCAGCGTGTTGAAACAGAGCCTGGAGCTGAGTCCGGCAGCGAAATCTGGGCCACCCTCAACTACCTGGCCCCCAATGAGCAGCACCCCCGCCGCTACATGGATCTGCCGCCGCCAGAGGGCGAGCCCCGTATGCAGGGTGAACTGGAGGGGCACCCCATGTCAATCCACAACGCCCGGCAGGATGCCGTCGCTCCAAAACTGGACACCCACGGCTTTCAGATTGTGGAACACACCACCCAGGTTGCGGAGCTGTACGATGAGGCGGCGGTGAAACAGCACTATTTTCCGGAGGCGGAACAGCTGGTGGTGGATGCGCTCGGGGCCGAAAGCGCCTTCGCTTTTGACCACAACGTACGCTGCGCGCCGATGGCGGACCGGGGCGAAGCCAAAGCCGACTACCCGGTGCAGATCTGCCATAACGACTACACCCTAAGCTCTGGTCCCCGGCGGGTGCGGGAGCTGTTTCCGGATGATGCGGAGGCCCGGCTGAAAAAGCGGTTCGCCCAGATCAACCTCTGGCGACCGATCCGGGGGCCGGTGCTGGATGTGCCTCTGGCAGTCTGCGATGGCCGCAGTATCCAGCCGAATGACTTTGCCACCATGGAGATGATCTACAGCGACCGTGTCGGATACGTCAACATCCTGCGCCACAACCCAAACCATCGCTGGAGCTACTTCCCCCGGATGCAACGAGATGAGGTGTTGATTCTGAAAGGGTTCGACAGCGCCGATGATGGCCGCACCCGCTTCAGCGCCCACTCCGCCTTCGAGGACCCCAGTGCAGCGCCAGACTCACCCGCCCGGGAGAGCATCGAGATCCGCCTGCTGGTGTTTTTCCCGGACTAGACGCAGCCTAAACCAGGCTAATTAAGATCCACCGCGAAGCGCCGTAGCAGCTGCATCGGCACAATCTCAAGGGCTCGCTGGTGGGTTCTGAGCAGGTGCACCCGGGGCGCCATATCGAGCTGATACGCCTCGTACCAACGGGTGGCACAGAGGCACCAGCGATCCCCCTCTTTCAGGCCGGGAAAGCCGTGCTCCGGCATTGGCGTCGAGAGATCGTTGCCACGAAACCGGGAGTACTCAAGAAAAGCATCCGTCACCTCGATACAGACGGTGTGGGAGCCCACATCCTCATCGGCTGTATTGCAACAGCCATCCCGAAAAAACCCAGTCATCGGCGCCTCACTGCAGCTCTCCAGTGGCTCACCAAACACATTCACCGACTCGTCCATCTCAATCATCACTCAGCGTCCCGCCCTGTCTCTGTTCAAGTAAGAAAATAATGGTCTCTTATCAGCTGGATATCAGACCTGTGCCGCTTTACGTTCAGCCGCCCTGGCCAGCACCGCCCGACGAAACGCCTCGCTGCCCCCGGCCCAGCCAGTAATCTCATCCACCGACCGAAAACAGCCCATGCAGACACCGTCGTCATCCAGACAACAGTTGCGCACACAGGGTGATTCCACCGCATCAAACGCCTCAGCCATGGCCCTTCGCCTCAGATTCCATTCCACCAAACTATACAGGGCCAACAACCGATCTAGCCAAAAAGCCGGTTGAGTTGATCAAGCAGATGCGTGTCGTCCCCGTCGTTCCGGATGCGTCTGATCTCCGGCCCCGGCACCTCAAAGTCCGCCCGCAACGCCGTTGCGCTGGCCAGACTGATGCCCGCACTGCGCGCCTGAATACGCTGGCTGATCAACTCCTCATTCGCCTCCACAAGCACCAGCTCCAGCCCCGGCAGCCGACTCAACAGATAGTCCCGGTGTTTCTGCCTGTAGACCGCCTGGGTCACCACCAGCTCTCCGTGGGTCTGTTGCAGAGCCACTACCCGATCCGCCATCAAACCGAAAAACTCATCCCGCATGGCATCGGTAAAGGGCTGCTGGGCCGCCAGTGCCGCAGCCATCGCGGGGGTGACATCCACATCCGCATCGTAGAAAAACCGACCGGCCAGCTGCGCGGCCAACCGGCCGACATGAGTCTTTCCGCAGCCGGCAAGACCGAATAAAAGTAGCACCGAAGGTACCTTAACCAGGCTCATTTAACGGGTGAAACCGGTACAACTATTTATACAACCAACCCTGCCTCCCGACCGGCCTTCATATCATTCATAAACGCCAGCTCCTGCTGCCAGGCCGGGCGCTCTGACAGGCGGATGAGCCACCCCGTGATATTGCGGTAGGGCAGTAGCGAGATGTTCATATTCAGCCCCACACCGATGACACAACCCAGAGCGATATCTGCAATGGAGTAGGGCCCGGCGACGAACTCACGGCCTTCGAGTTGCGCGTCCAGCAGTGCAAGCATGCGGGTGTACTCTTCAATGGCCGCATCAAGAGTCTGTTGATTAACCGGGTCTGCAAGCATGGCGAAGAAGACACCGAGCACTCCGCCAAAAACTGTTGCGGCCTCCCAGCTAAGCCACTGCTGAATCTGAGCGGTCTGCTGGCTATCGCCCATGGCAAGCACGTTGCCCTTTTTCGCATAATTATCAGCCAGATAGCGCAGCACCGCGCTGGACTCCCACAGAACAAAGCCGTCGTCATCAATCGCCGGGGTCACACCGTTGGGATTGATCCGGCGAAAGGGCGCATCGAGAGGGCGCAACTCAGTCATGCGATCCAGGGTGACGGTTTCAAATTCGAGGCCCAGTTCCCGTAGCGCAATTGATATTTTGGCCGCATTTCTGGAACCGCCGTTAGGGTCGGTTGCCGCGTCGATATGGTAAAGCCTGATCATCTCTTACTCCTCTTAAGTTATCGAAATCTCAGATAACCCGCCCCGTGGTTACCCGAGTTGAGGGGCTATTTCCCTGCCATTTCCCAAGCGCCGTGCCAGGGCGTCTCAGGCTCTGCCTTGCGAATTCATCCCCGATCTTTATCATCATCCAGCCTTGATGAACGACGACCCGGTTTAATTTACCGGCTCCGACGACCAACTGCGACCTTTGGGGTCAAAGCTGACTTGCCGGTCTACCGCTCGGTACAATTCAGCGCCTCCAGCGCCCTGAGTGCAAGCCACAACGCGGACACAGCGACTCATGGTGGCGCGCATACCCGAGCCCTAATTTTCTTCACCTTTTTCCGGAACAATAATGCCCACGACTCACGCCGCCGCCACCGACTCAACCATTGGGACTGAACCGCCACCCCTCGAAGGCGTGCGGGTAATCGATATCTCCCGGGTACTGGCGGGGCCTTACTGCGCCACCCTGCTCGGCCTGCTGGGGGCCGAAGTGGTCAAGGTTGAGCAGCCGAGTGGCGACGAATGCCGCACCTGGCCGCCGAGCCGAGGTGACATGGGCAGCAGCTTTCTGGCCCTGAACCTGAACAAACGGGGAATCGCCCTGAATCTGAAAAACCCGGCGGCGGTAGAGGTTTTCAAAACTCTGGTGAGCAGTGCGGATGTACTGGTGGAAAATTTCAAAACTGGCGAAATGGAGCGCTTCGGCCTCAGCTGGCCGGTGCTGCAAGCACTCAATCCACGGTTGATCTACACCAGTATCTCCGCGTTCGGGCGGCAGGGACCAAAAGCCAATGATGCAGGTTATGAGGCGCTGGTGCAGGCTTACTCCGGTGCCATGGCGATTACCGGCCAGCCCGGGGGTGAGCCGGTGCGGTGCGGCGCTTCATTTCTGGATATGAGCACCGGCACCATGGCGGCGCTAGGCACCGTGTGCGCACTTTTGCGCCGGGGCACCACCGGCCGCGGCGGCAAAGTTGAGGCCTCCCTGCTCGGCAGCGCCATGGGCATGATGGCCAACCACATGGCCAACTATCTGCAGCACGGCACCCAGCCGCAACGGATTGGCACTGCACACCCCCAACTTGCGCCCTACCAGGCCTATCCCACCCGCGATGGCCAGGTGTTTATCGCCACCGGAAACCAAGGACTGTGGGAGAAGCTTTGCCGCACCCTGGGTCGTGCCGAGTTAATTGACGACCCCCGGTTCAGCGACAATCTGGCCCGGGTGAACAACCGAGACGCCTGTATCGGCGAGATCAGCAACAGCCTGCTAAAACACGAAACAGCGCCGCTGATGCAGCGACTCAACGACGCACGAATCCCCTGCTCTCGGGTCAATGATTTTGACGCCTTGCTGGCGGATGGCCAGGTCACTGAACTCGGTGTTCTGGTGAGCGGGGAGGATGTGGATTACGGTAAATTCAGAGTCCCAGGCCTGCCA
Organism: Gammaproteobacteria bacterium; assembly: GCA_022014175.1. Lineage (GTDB taxonomy): Bacteria > Pseudomonadota > Gammaproteobacteria > Immundisolibacterales > JAKLLR01 > JAKLLR01. Next base: position 11,362 of record JAKLLR010000033.1, read on the forward strand.
TTTTCAATCACTGGATACCAGCCGGAGCCACCGAAGCCTGCTCCCCGAATCGGAGAGCATAGCGAGCAATTGCTTACCGAACTGGGCTATTCCAGCGACCAGATTAGAGAGATGTTTGCCAATGGCGCTGTGGTTTAATGCACAGCGCGTCCATTGCATTAAACCGGTACGACCCCCCGGCTACCCTGTCGCGTAGGACACTGCGACCGTCACTCGCGCCGGGTATCCGCTAGACCATCAGGTAAAGCCCGCCAATCGATAACTCACCCGAAATCAGCCCTCAAAAAGTTCCGGCTGAATGAGAACAAACAAACTCTGGCGCTTTCTCGACAACATTAGATAAGCATGCTCAAATATCATTAAGACTAAATAAACTCGGCCCCATTATATTTTAAACACCCTGGAAACAGGCTAAACATCTGACCCGAAATTTGAAGAGAACTGACGGTTATCATATTAGTTACTGAATAATGAGCTATCTCTGGATATTTATTACATTTGTTTGCGGATTCCTTGTCAAGCAAATCAACCTGCCCCCTTTAATAGGTTATCTTGCTGCGGGGTTCGGGTTAAATGCCCTTGGGGTTGAGCCGGATAGCTCACTTAAAACCCTGGGTGATCTGGGCGTAATATTATTACTTTTTACCATTGGCCTTAAGCTGAATATCGGCAGCTTATTCAAGACTGAAGTTTTGGCCGGCGCAACCGGTCACATGGGTTCGGTTATTCTGCTCACGACATTTAGCTGTACCGCACTTACCACTCTTGGACTCGCCCATTTCTCCGGTTTAGGATTTTCAGGTGCGGCACTGATAGGTTTTTCCATCAGCTTCAGCAGTACTGTTATTGCGGTAAAAATACTTGAAGAGAATGGTGAAATGAGGTCCCGCCATGGGCAGGTGGCGATTGGCATACTTGTTATTCAAGACATTGTGGCGGTTATATTTGTCACCCTTGCTTCCGACATGAGCCCTTCATGGTGGAGCTTGACTTTACTGGCTCTACCTCTGCTCAGACCTGCACTACATTATCTGCTTGAACATTGCGGGCATGGTGAACTTTTGCCTCTGACAGGCATATTTCTAGCCTTCACGGGTGGTGAGATATTTGAGTGGTTCGGCCTGAAAGCTCATCTTGGAGCACTGGTGATTGCAATATTATTAAGCAACCACCATAAGGCAGCAGAACTTTCTAAATCGCTGATGGACTTTAAAGACCTCTTTCTAATTGGCTTTTTCCTTTCAATCGGATTCACCGCAATTCCAACTGTAGAGATGTTAATCACAGCTTTGATTATAGGGCTTGCCCTACCCATCAAGACTGGACTTTTATTTCTCTGGCTTACACGATTAAAACTGCGAGCGCGCACCGCTTTTTTGACCTCACTGAACTTGGGAAACTATAGCGAGTTTGGCCTAATCGTCTGTTCGATTAGTGTTGCCCAAGGGCTACTGGAGAAGGAGTGGCTTGTTATTATCTCGCTCAGCGTTGCGCTCTCTTTTTTTCTTTCAAGCATCATTAACTCTAGATCTCATGGGCTATATTCTAGATGGAATAAAAATATAAAACGATTTGAACAACATGAACGCTTAGTCGAAGACAATCCGGACCAGCCCGAGAATGCTGACATCCTGATAATTGGAATGGGGCGGGTTGGGACTGGAGCATACGATACTCTGAAAGAAGACATGAAAAGGGCGGTATGCGGCATCGACATGGACCGAAAGCGGGTTGCATCTCATGTCGAAGCTGGCCGAAATGTCATTTTTGGTGATGCAGAAGATCCTGATTTCTGGTCGCATATCACCCTCGACAGGGTCCGGTTAATTATGTTTGCGATGCCCAACTACCTGGATATAAAGGAAGCCCAGAAACAGCTCAAGTACATAGGTTTTAGAGGACGAACAGCAGGCGTAGCGAGGCACGAGGATGAGCGAGAGAATCTTCTCGCTAGCGGCGTCAATGAGGTATTTAATTTCTACGCAGAGGTGGGTTCCGGGTTTGCAGATCGCAGCATCCACCTTTTGGAGGATATCTAGGTTACTTCGTAAGGGGCTTGGTTGTCTGCGGCACGGTTGCCGGCCAAACCTGACAACTACAGGCGAAATCGTTTGAGATGAGCGTCCGCAGCACTCCGCAGCAGCATGGTATCGGCACCGATCAGGAGGAAAGTCGCTCCTAAGGTGCGGTAACTCTCTGCAACCTCTGGAGCACTACAGTAGATCCCAGCGGCCTTTCCGGCCGCGCGGATTTTCGGCAGCGCGATTTCGATCGCTTTGCGCACCTCGATATGACCGGGCTGGCCCAGATAGCCCATTTCCGCAGCCAGATCAGCGGGGCCAAGAAACAGCCCGTCAACCCCATCCACCGCGGCAATCGCTTCGATCTCGACCAACCCGGCGGAACTTTCAATCTGGGCTACCAGGCAGAGGTTGTCGTTGGCCCGATTCAGATATCCGGGCACCCCGTTCCAGCGGGCGGCCCTGGCCATACCCGCACCCACGCCCCGGATACCGGCGGGGGGATAGCGCATCGCCTGCACCAGCTGCTCTGCCTGCTCGGCGGATTCAACCATCGGGATCATCAGGCTCTGGGCGCCAATATCGAGTAACTGTTTGATAGTTGCAGTGTTGTGGTCTGCCGGGCGCACCACCGCACTCACCGGATAGGCCGCCAGAACCTGTAATTGGGCCAGAATGGTGCGAACATCGTTGGGGCCATGCTCGCCGTCGATCAGCAGCCAGTCGAAATCCGTGCTGGCCATCACCTCGGCGCTGTAGGCATCCGCCAGACCAAGAAAGGCGCCGAGCTGAAGCTCACCGGCGGCCAGCTGCTGTTTGAACAAATTGGAGGGCATCGGCTGGGACATCGTTAACTCATCTCACTGCGGAACGGATTAAACAAACCGGAAACCGACACTGCCGAGGGGGCCGTAATCCACATTGAAGGTATCCCCCCGGTTTACGGGCAGTGGCCGGGTGAAGGAACCGCCCAGGATGACCTGCCCCGGCTCCAGGGCGATGTCATGCCGGGCAAAACGGCGGGCCAGCCAGACGATGCCGTTGGCGGGATGGTTCAGTACCCCGGCGGCAACTCCAGTCTCTTCGATCACACCATTGCAGGAGAGTATGGCGCTGACCCAGCGCAGATCAACATCCATCGGTCGCACCGGTCGGCCACCACAGATGATGCCGGCGCTGGCGGCGTTATCTGCGATGGTGTCGGTGACCTTGCGCCGGACGCCGCTGGCCGGGTCGATACGATGAGTGCGGGAGTCGATAATCTCAATCGCCGGGCTGACATATTCGGTGGCACGCAATACGTCGGTGAGGGTGACATCCGGCCCCTCCAACCGCTCGCCGAGATAGAACGCCAGCTCAACCTCCACCATCGGCACAATGAAATTGTCGAAGGGAATATCGCCCCCTTCTCCATAGACCATGTGGTCAAACAGGGTGCCGTAGTCAGGCTCGGTGATCTGCACCGCCTGCTGCATCGCCCGGGAGGTGAGGCCGATTTTTCGGCCCCTGATCCGGTGCCCTTCCGCCAGTTTCAGCCGGGTCCATTCGGTCTGGATCGCGTAGCCGTCGGCGATGGTCATCTCAGGGTAGGCCAGTGAAAACTGGCCAATCGGCTCGCCGCTCTTCTCCGCTGCATTCAGCGCCTGTGCGGCGGCGGCAATGGTCTGTTCATCAAGCATGCCTCAGGCCCTGGTGAAGTGGTTCACAATCAACGGCAACATCGCATCCCAACGCTGGGTTTGCGCCCAGTGGCCGCAACGGTCGAGCACATGCAGCTCCGCCTTCTGCAGATGCTCCATAAAGTAGAGGCTGGTCTCCAGCGGCACGATGCGGTCCTGGCGACCATGCACGATGCAAAACTCGTGGGGCATCCGCGACAGGGCGGAGGGCGGCAGAATCAGCTCATCCATGCCCTCTTTCATGGCTTTGAACATGACCTCCTGTACGGCCCGGATTTTCGGGTCGGTGGCGGTACTGAAACGGGTCTGCACGATCTCCTCCAGCTCCGGCACCAGGCTCGGATCGTAGACGAAACTCTGCATCATCTCGCGATAGCGGCCGATTCGGGGGTCGCTGTAAAACGCCAGCAGCCGCCGCATCTCGGTGGTCCAGGTCATGGGTGCGCCGATGGAGCCCATCAGCAGCACCTGCTTGAACCGCTCCGGCGCTTCCAGGGTCAGATGCAGGGTCAGTGCCCCGCCCATGGAATTACCGACGATATGGGACTGTTCGATCCCCAGCTCATCCATCAACGCCAGAATCTGCACCACCCGCAGCCCAATCCAGCCGCCAATATGCTCAGGCAAATCGGTGGGCAGATCGGACTGACCAAAACCGATCAGATCCGGGGCGATCACATAAAAATGCTCCGCCAGATCGGCCATGCAGCGGGTCCAGTTGGAGGCCGCGCTGGCGCCAGGGCCCGCCCCGTGCATCAACAGCACAGCGGGATTTCTGGGGTCACCCGCCAGCAGGGTGTGGCTGGCCAGTGCGCCGGAGGGGATTCTCTGTTCGGTAATTTCGTAACTCATAACTTCGACAAAACTCTATCTGAATGAAACGGATTGCAGGCCCGGATTATGGCCCATCGCAGCCACAGGCGGGTGATCAAAAAGGTCAGCTTCCGGCCACCTGCCCACGATGCATCATACCCAGTCGCAACACCCCTTGGGCGCTACTCGCCGGCTCGCAGCCGCCTTGCATCGGGCGTAACTCTTCTTTTAAGGTGTGGCTCGGCTGTATTCCCCACGCAGTACTGGAGTCTGATATGAGTGTGACCATGATCGTAATTTTGGGCCTGCTGGCGGTTGCCGTTGCATACGGCGCCATGCTCTATAACGCCCTGGTGCGACTTAAACACAACGTCTCTGCCGCGTGGTCGAATATCGATGTGGTGCTGAAACAGCGCCACGACGAGCTGCCCAAACTGGTGGAGACCTGCAAACAGTACATGCAGTACGAAGGTGAACTGCTGGAGCAGATCACCCAGGCTCGAGCCTCAGTGGGTCAGGCCCGGGAGTCCCAGAACATGAAAGACCTGGGTCAGGCGGAGAGCGGCCTGCGGGCGGGATTGATGAATCTGTTCGCCGTGGCCGAGAACTATCCTGAGCTGAAGGCCAATGAGAACTTTCAGCATCTGCAGAACCGCATCACCGGGCTGGAGAACCAGATCGCTGACCGGCGAGAGTTCTATAATGACTCGGTCAACGCCAACAACATCCGCATCGAGCAGTTTCCGGATGTAATTCTGGCCCGGATGTTCAACTTCAAGGCCCGGGATCTGCTGGAGTTCGACGTTTCTGAAATTGCGGATGTAAATATCGGCGCACTTTTTAGCGCCTGAATAGCCCACCGGATAACAACAGACCGAGATAGTCCCGACTAACGGTGGAGCCATCTGACCAATTACAGTTAGGGATCTTTCTCTGCGCCGCCGGGTTGTGGGGTTTCTGGTCCGGCTTTCGCAATCTGCGGCTGGCCCGCATTATTGAAGACACGCCCACCGCCCGCATTCGCTCCGCCCATCAGGGTTATGTGGAGCTGGAGGGGCTGGTGCTTAACGGCGCCGCCGGACCGATTGTCGCGCCCCTCTCCGCCCTACCCTGCGCCTGGTTTCGCTACAAAATTGAGGAGGAGCGACAGCGCCACACCCGCAACGGCACCCAGACCTACTGGCAGACGGTGGAAAAAGGCGACAGCAACAGCCTTCGGTTTAGCCTGAGAGATCCGACCGGTCAGATCAGCATAGATGCCACCGGAGCCCAGATCTATCCTCGCCACAAAAAGGTCTGGAAGGGTCGGCACCATCGCCACCGCAGCGCTGGACTGCCCGCCTATATCGTCGAGTTCCTGGGATCCCATCGCCGCCGCCGCTATCGCTTTACCGAAGAGCGAATACTGGGGGGTGACCCCCTCTACGCCCTGGGACTGCTGAAAAACGAACGAAGCCACAGCAATCAAGCCTCAGTGAAGCAAGCTGCCGGAAATCTGTTGCGGCAGTGGAAAACTGACCGCAAAAAACTGAACGAACGGTTTGATCTGGATGGCAGCGGCGAGATCGACCCGAAGGAGTGGGAGCTGGCCCGGCTACAGGCCCACCGGGAGATTCGTCGCCAGCGCCGGGATGCAGATAGGGCACCGACAGAAAACCTGGATTTTCTGGGCCAGACCGGAGACTCCAGCCGACCCTTTCTGTTGTCTAGCCAGCCCCAGAAGAAGGTCGCCCGTCGCCACCGCCTGCGCGGCTCGCTTGGAGTCGCCCTGTTTATCGCCGGTATCAGCGGCGGCCCCTGGTTGCTATTCCGGTATTTTGGTCACTAGCCCTTAAGCCCAGCACAAATTTCTGCCCAGGCCCGACCGGACTGACGCGCGCCCTCGAGAAATGGCTCTGGAACCAGATGATACGGAGGCCGCACCGGGCCCGCTTTCATCCAGCCTGCGGCATCCATCCGGGCCTTCTCCAGGCCAATGTTGTACATCGAGAACTGCTGGAAGCTGCCGTTTGGAAAGAGGGTCGAAAGGGAGCCTGCAAGCATGCCGGAGAGTCGGCCTGCCTCGTTCCAGTCATGGCTCTGCCTAGCTTTGGCCACCTCATCCCGCAGCGCGATGGCCAACTCGGGGCCGCAGACAGCGCCACTGGTCCAGAAGGCGTCACAAAATTCCGGATCCATCCGTGCCGCGCCGTAATAATCCATGTCGAGGGGCAGGAATTTTATCTGCCGCTGGGACAGAGCCAGATCCAGCAACAGCGGACCAATGCCGATATATTTGGCGGTCACCACCTGACGAATCCCCGCCACCTGCGCCCAGAAGGGCCGGGGGAATTCAAACTTGAACGCCTCGGTATTGGCATAGATGCATAGCGCCATATCCGGGCAGGCCTCGGCTACATCACGATAAAACTGCACCGCCACATCCACACTCGGGGCACACCACATGGGCAGACCGAGCATGGTGCCGTCTGCCCCCATGTCGCAGGCGATTCTGGTCTGGCGGATGGTCTCCCGAGTATTCAGGGAGGTCGTGCCAACAAAAATCGGCACCCGCCCCCGGGCGCTCTCGATGATGGCACCCATGAACGCGGTTTTCTCCTCCCAGCTGAGGGTGGCACCCTCCCCAAGGGTGCCGAGGCTGAGAATGCCGTCCACGCCCCCTTCGATCAGGGCATCCACCACCCGGGCAGATTCATTCAGATCGACCGTGTTGGTCACACGCCAGTCCGAGGCGTTATCCGTGCTCGGCGTGGGCATGATTGCCCAGGCACCCGTGACATCCCCTACTTCCATCAGTCCCTGTTGTACCGGCATTCTGCTTCCCCCCGTTTTGACTTTATATAAAACCCGCAGCAGGGCCGAATGGTAAACTGAAGCGTCCCTCCACCGCACCTCGCCCCGGATATTTTTCCGCCAATGGACTGGATCAGCCGCCACCGAGTGCTCGCCACCACGATCCTGATCTCAGTCTGGGGCGCCGGGTTCCCGGTGGTCAAACTGGGGCTTGATTACATCCCGCCGATCATCTTCACCGGTTTGCGGGCTGGCGGCGGTGGCCTGCTGCTGACCGGAATCGCTCTGATTTATGGCGGCTCACCGCAACTGGGGCGCTACTGGCGAATCTATCTGACATCCGCGCTGTTTAACGTCGCGCTGTTCGCCTCGCTGATGACCCTGGCGCTGGCACGACTACCCTCCGGCCTGGCCACGGTAATCATCTACACCCAGCCGTTGCTGGTCGGGCTGATCGCTCGATTCTGGATTCACGAACCCATGGGCAGAACCAAACTGCTCGGCCTGATAGTCGGCGTAGCTGGCGTGGGATTGGCCAGCCTCGACCCTGGCAACAGCGCCATCACAATCAGCGGCGTGCTCCTCGCTCTGGGCTCGGCGCTCTCCTGGGCGATCGGCACGGTCTACTTTAAATCCCTCCACGAATCGGTCTCCATGTACTGGTTTGCCGCAATCCAGTTTCTGCTGGGTGGAGGTCTGCTGCTGGTACTAGGACCAACCCTGTTCGGGGAGTCCTGGCGTGACATCGAATGGAGCGGGCCGCTCTGGTTCAGCCTGACCTACACCACCATCATTGGTGTGACACTCTGCTGGCTGCTCTGGCTGACCTTGATCCGCCTGGGTGAGGCCACCACCGTGTCTGCCAATACCTTTGCTATTCCAATCATTGCGGCCATCGTCGGCGCATTTTGGCTCGGCGAACAGTTAACTCCGCAGCTGATCACTGGCGGACTACTCTGCGCCGCAGCGATCCGGCTGGTAAATCAACCGCTAAAAAACCCCACGCACTGATCCCCCTGGTTGCAGGTACACGGATTTCATGATGGAATCCCCCACTGCATATGTGCCAATTTTCTTGGCGACAACACCCATCTGAAAAGGGTGACTCCCGAGGATTTGGAAATAAGCAAAAGAAACCGGCGGGCCAAGGCTACGCCGACTTGAGGGAAGAGCGGACTGAGGACCTCGTTATGGCATTTTCTCCGAAGGGTGGATACAAGGAAGAGTTGATTGCGAGCAACCGTCAGGTTGCGAACATTATTGATTTGAACAAGTGTATGGGCTGTCAGACCTGTACCGTGGCGTGCAAGAACCTCTGGACGGATCGTCCCGGGACCGAACACATGCGC
>JAKLLR010000034.1 GCA_022014175.1 Gammaproteobacteria bacterium
CTTCCATGTCCGGGATCATCTGCACCGGGATGCGGAACATTGCCGCCAGCCCGAGCACGCAAATAATCAGCGTCGCGACAGCAACCGCGATTCCGTTATCGATAGCCAGCTTGAACATGAGTGCCGACCCTCAGGGCTGAATGACGACGGACTGCCCGGGGCGCAGTCGCTCATTACCGCCGATGACCAGAGTATCTCCGGCTGCCAGCCCGGCCGCTCGGACTTCCACTTGAGTGCCCGCCTGTCGCAGCCGGGTCACGGCGAGGGGCTGGGCGATCATTTGGTTGTCCTCTGTTTTCACCACCCAGACGGATTCGTTGCCGTCAGGAGACATGACCAGTGTGTCCCGGGGTACCAGGAGCGCCGAATCGGCACCCTCTAACCTGAGCTCGATGTTGGCGGACATGCCCGGTGTGACGGCAGGCTCGGCGGTATCGATTTCGATCCAGCCGGGCAGCGTACGGGCAGTTTCATCCGCGACGGCTACGAGTTGGCTGACGGTGGCGTTGACCGGCCGACCGGGAAATGCATCGAAACGGATCTCCACCGGAGTGCCGGGTCTGACCTGTTGACGGTACTGCTGGGGCAGGGCGAAGCGGACACGGACCACCGCATTTTCGACCAGTGTTAATGCTGGATCGCCACGGTTGAGCCAGCGTCCCACTTCAGCGGTTTTGGTGCTGACAATGCCGTCAAACGGGGCCTTCAGGGTGTGTTGTGCCAGTCGGTCACGGAGCAACCCAACCCGGGCGCGGGAGGCGGCGGCACTGGCCCTGGCCTGTTCCAGCTCCGCTTTGGCGATATCGTAGCTGTCCTGGGCTGCGGCCTGAGATTTCAACAGCTCAGCAAACCGGGTCTCTTTCAACTCTGCCAGTCTGGCTCCAGCGAGGGCGTGGTTGAGGGCGGATTGCTCGGCCCGCAGATCGAGTCGGGCGGGGGTTTCGCGCAGCCGCAATAATACATCTCCGGCCCGCACCCGGTCGCCTTCGTCCACCAGCAGTTCGGCGACCAGGCCTTCGACTTCAGGGGAGAGCGTCACGCTGCGACGGGCTCGCACCGTGGCCGGAAGGCTGACCACTTCGGTGAGGCTGCCCTGTTCGACCGTGACGACCCGAACCGGAGACGGGGGCGCCTCCTGAGCGACCGGTGCCCCGATGAACAGCAGGCTGGCCAGTCCCGCCAGAAAAGATAGAGTACGGCCACTGTGGAGAGGTTGGCGCATCGGTTTGATTCTGTTCGGATAGTTAGGAGAGTGGATCGGGCATCTTTAATTTTTATGGTCTACTTTTAAGAGCATACCACCTGTTCAAACCGCAGGTTTGCTAAGCCGGGTTGCTGAGTCGTTGACGAAGGGTGTCTGACAGACTGGTGAAATTGACCCGCCAGATGTCGGTGGTGGATGGTTGGGGTTGGCCGATCAGGCAGTAGCCGTCCGAGGCCTCACCATCTTCAGTCTTTATGCTGATTCGCAGCTTGGTCATCGGTTCCAACGGCGTGCTGCTCCGCAAAAGAGCGCTTTCTCCATGGTAGGCCAAAAGTTGTACAGGATATTCGTCCGATTCACAGGTGCTTCCAAGCAGTCGTTGGCAGACTGCGGTCACCGGAGGCTCCAGTGGGCGTAGATCCGGGCTGGAGTTCGTTTCCAGGGTGAGATTGTAGGGTGCGCCGATACCCTGCACCGGGTAGATGGTGATGCGGTCTGACATGCCCTTGGGTTCGATCTCCACACCATCGTCCAGCAGCAGGGTGGCCTGGGTTGCCGCGACCGTCTCCTCGGAGCAGAGTATCTGCCCGCCCAGGGTAAAACCCTGGACCCGGGCGGTGAGGTTCACCGGGTGTCCGACTACGCCATACTTGGTGCGTTTGTCGGAGCCAATATTGCCAACGATCACCTCGCCACTATTGACTCCGATGCCCGCTGCCACCGCGGGCAGACCTTGAGCCAGGTTAGTGGCGTTGACGGCGGTGATCGCCTGCTGCATTTCGATGGCGCAGGCCAGGGCGCGGTCGGCATGATCTTCGAGGCGGTTGGGGGCGCCGAAAATCGCCAGAATCGCATCACCAATAAACTCATCCACGGTGCCGCCGTGCCCCATGATGATCTCGGTCATCGGCCCCAGATAGTTGTTCAGCAGGCTCACCACCTGTTCCGGCGGCAGGGCATGTGCCAGGGTGGTGAAGCCCCGCAGATCTGCCATGAGTACCGAGACGTGACGACGACCGCCGCCCAGATCCAGGCCATCCGGATTGTCCAGCAGTTCACGCACAATGTCGTCGGACAGGTAACGCCCGAACACCAGGCGGATGAAACGCTGGTTCTGCTCCAGTTCGTTCAGATGCTGGCGCTCCCGCAGGCGCAGTCTGAGCCGATCCAGAGAGGCCTCCAGGCGGGCCCGCAGCAGCACCGGATCCACCGGTTTAGTGAGGTAATCCTCCGCGCCAGCCTGGATGCAGTTAACCACCCCAGCCTGCTCATCCAGTCCGGAAATCATAATCACCGGCAGATGGGCCGTGGTTTCATCCTGTTTGATTTTTTGCAGCACCTGATAACCATTCAGGTCCGGTAGCAACAGGTCGAGCAGAATCAGGTCAACGTTCTGCTCTGCCAGCACGGCCAGTCCGCCGAGGCCGGTGTCCGCATGCAGGACCTGGTGGCCATCCCGCTCCAGCAGTCGGGCCAGCAGGGTGCGGCTGCTGCTGTTATCGTCGATCACCAGCACGACCCCGGGGTCTTGCTGGAGCTCAAACCTGGTTCGCAGGCCATCCAGTGACGGCGTGTCTGATGTGGCCGCTGGCGAGGTCTCTCCGGCGCCAGGGCTCACCAGAGTGTCGAGGCTGAAGAGCAGCTGCTTTGATTCATGCAACAGTGCTTGCAGGTCTCTGGTGACGGCGCCTGTCTGGGCATCATCCAGCAGCATCTCCGCGTAGCCGACCACCGCCCCGGCAACGTTGCGTAGATCGTGACGGAGCGCTCTGGCCGAGTATGGCCGGGGCTGGTCACCATCCGCCAGGCTGTTGAACATCTGCTCCAGCTCCTGAGCAGCCTGATCAAGGGCGGCAAAGTCTTCCACAGTCTCTAACTCCGGATCGGCGTCCTGCAGCAGTATCCCGGTGTAACCTCGAATAGCCCTGGCAGGGGCCGCCAGCTCTCGCCGCAGATGTGCTGCAACGGCGGCACTCATTGGGTCGGGTTTGTTGGATTTATCCATCAGGGCCACTATCAGGCGAGCCGTGGTGTCGGGTGCGGCGAGCAGTGGAATTCGTGCCTCGGTAGACTGTTACAGTGGTGACACAAACTGGAGATGGGATATGAATCATGACAACGACTGCATTTTTTGCAAAATCGTAAAGGGCGAACTGCCTTGCGTGAAGGTTTTTGAAGATTCGTTGACCCTCGCGTTTATGGATATCAGCCCTGTTGCCCCGGGTCATGTCCTGATTATTCCGAAGGGGCACTACCCGGATATGCTTAGTGTACCAACCGGCCAACTAAAGGCGGTCAGTCGCTCGGTGCAGGCGGTTGCCAAGGCCTGCGGTGAAGCGTTTGCCCCCGACGGCATTAATGTTATGCAAGCCAATGGTGCTGCTGCCGGGCAGACGGTGTTTCATCTGCATGTCCATGTGATTCCACGGAACAGAGGGGACGGGTTGCGTCTCCATATTGAGAGCGGGCCATCGGCAGAGGCGGCCCATCTGGAGGCTATAGCCGCCCGTCTGCGGACGGTTTTCGAGAGTTGAGATTCACGGGTTGAGTCGGCTGCCGATTCTCTCTACCCGGGCGGCCACCCACACATCCACTCGGGTCACGCCGGCATTGTGCAGTGAGTGGGCGATGGCGTCGACGGTGCTGCCGGTGGTCAAAACGTCGTCAATGATCGCGACATGGTTGACCCCGGGGTTGCCGGCAATCTCGAATGACCCGCGCAGATTTTTGCTGCGTTGTAGACGACTCAGCCCGAGCTGAGCCGGGTGATGTCGGATCCGGTGGCAGAGGCTGGTCTCCAGCGGCAGACTCAGGCGGCGGGCCAGGGGATGGGCGAGCAGAAGCGCCTGGTTATAACCCCGGGATCGCAACCGTTGCGGGTGCAGCGGCACCGGAATCAACAGCTCGGGCAGCGGTATGGCGGATGCGGCCAGCACCGAGTCACCGATCAATCGGGCCAGCAGTCCCGCAGTCTCCAGCCGCCGTCGAAATTTCAGGGCAGTAATCAGGCTGACCACCGGTTCGCGGTAGAGCAGGGGGCAGAAGCACCGTTCAAAGGCCGGGGGTTGGTGTTGGCAGCGGCCGCAGAGTCCAGGTTCGGGCAGCGGCAGGGCGCAGCGATCACAGGCGCAGGTCAGCCGGGGTAGATCCGATCCACAGGCGAGGCAAAGGGGCTCATGGCCGGGGGTCGGGTCATGACAGAGCAGACAACGTTGTGGCAGAAGCCATTCCAGAATACTCACATTGGTTAACCCCAGCCTGCTACAGAAGTTGACTAGTCTTGGGAGGGGCCTAAAATGCGCAAACTCTCCCCCAGTCCACTATTCAGGAATCGCCCTTGTCCAGACAAAATCCAGTGCTTCGACACGATTGGAGCCGACCCGAGATCGCAGCCCTGTTTGATCAGCCCCTGAATGACCTGCTGTTTCTGGCTCATGGTATCCACCGTGCTCAGTTCGACCCCAACGAAGTGCAGCTCAGTAGTCTGCTAAGTATCAAAACCGGGCGCTGCCCCGAGGATTGCTCATACTGCCCCCAGAGTGTGCACCACGATGCGGCTGTGGCAGAAGAACCTCTGCTGGATCTGGCTCAGGTCGTGAGTGAAGCGGCGGCGGCAAAAGCGGCGGGCGCGACCCGATTCTGCATGGGCGCGGCCTGGCGGCGGCCAAAGCAGAAAGACCTGAATCAGGTGATCGAAATGGTCAAAGAGGTCAAGGCGCTGGGCATGGAGACCTGCCTGACCCTGGGTATGCTGGATGCGGACCAAAGCCAGCAACTGAAAGTGGCGGGGCTGGATTATTACAACCACAACCTCGATACCTCGCCGGAGTTCTACGGCAACATTATCACCACCCGAACCTATCAAGATCGCCTGGAGACCCTGGAGAACGTCCGCAATGCGGGCGTCAACGTCTGCTGTGGGGGTATTGTCGGCATGGGCGAAGCCCGGGCTGACCGGGTTGCCATGCTGCAACAGCTGGCGAATCTGTCGGAGCATCCCGAGAGTGTGCCGATCAATATGCTGGTGCAGGTCGAAGGCACTCCGCTGGCGGGTCAGGATGAGTTGGACCCCATCGAATTTGTGCGCAGTGTTGCCGTCAGCCGGGTGTTGATGCCGCAGTCGGTCGTCCGCCTCTCCGCCGGGCGCGAGGTGATGAGTGACGAAATGCAGGCCCTCTGCTTCTTTGCTGGCGCCAACTCCATCTTCTACGGCGAGCGTCTACTGACGACTGACAATCCCAGTGCTAACAAAGACAAGGCGCTGTTTTCAAAACTGGGCTTGCATGTGAGTGTGGCGCCTCCGGAAGCAGCCCGGTGTGCCGAGCCCAGTGCACCCCTGGCCCTGTAAGTGATTGCCGAGTAGGTTGTGACCTTCGATCTGGCTGCCCGGCTGGCCGAGCGGCGGAGTTCGGGGTTGTATCGTGAACGTCTGGTGCTGGCGGATGGCCAGTCGCCCCTGCGATATCAGCAGGGGGCTGAGCTGCTGAGCTTCTGCAGCAACGATTATCTCGGTCTGGCGAGCCATCCGGTAGTCGTTGCAGCCCTGCAACAGGGGGCGGAGCGCTACGGTGTTGGTAGTGGTGCGTCCCACCTGATCGGCGGACATACCGAGCCTCACCATCAGCTTGAGGAGGAGCTGGCCGATTTTGTTGGTCGCGAACGGGCGCTGCTGTTCTCCACTGGCTACATGGCGAATCTGGGGGTTCTAGGGGCTCTGCTGCAACCCGGGGACCGGGTCTACAGCGACCAGCTGAATCACGCCTCCCTGATTGATGCCGCCCGTTTGAGTCGGGGGGACGTTTCGGTCTACCCCCATCTGGACCTGGCTGGTCTGAGTCGCCAGTTCGATGCCGGTCAACCCGGCCATGCCCTGGTGATCAGCGACGGCGTTTTCAGCATGGACGGGGATCAGGTACCGTTGGCCGGATTGGTCGATATTGCCCGCAAACACAATGGCTGGACCCTGATCGACGATGCCCACGGTCTTGGCGTGGTAGGGCCGAGCGGTCGGGGTAGCTGTGAGCTGCTGCCTCCGGGGGGGTGCCAACCCGAGATATTGATGGGCACCCTCGGTAAAGCGTTCGGGACCTTCGGTGCCTTTGTTGCGGGCAGTGCCGAGTTAATTGAGACGCTGATTCAGTTTGCTCGAAGCTACATCTACACCACAGCCCTGCCGCCTGCAGTGGCTGTGGCGACGCTGGCGGCGTTACGTCTGGTGCGTGAAGAGGGTTGGCGGCGAACTCATTTGCGGACCCTGATTGATCGGTTCCGCGCCGGCGCGCAAGCCCAGGGATTGCCGTTGATGGATAGCTTGACACCGATTCAGCCGCTGCTGATGGGTGGTGCCGAACGGGCGATGAGCTGGAGCCAGGGGCTGGCGGATCAGGGTATTCTGGTGACTGCGATCCGGCCACCGACGGTGCCTGCCGACAGTGCTCGCCTCAGAATTACCTTCTCTGCCGCCCATAGCGAAGTTCAGGTCGACCAGCTTTTGCAGGTTCTGGGTCGCCTACAAGAGCTGGAAGAGTAGTCGAAGGTGGTGCTGGAAGTCTCTGCGATGTTGCCGGAGCTGGCGGCGGTCAGTCGCAATTTTGAGCGGGCCGCACCACAGCTGTCCGATCACGACTATCTCTATGGAGAGGTCCGGGCGCGCCTGCTGGAGCGACTCGATCCCATTATTCTTAAACCCAAGATAGTGTTGGATCTGGGCTGCGGCACCGGTACGGCGCTGCGGTTGCTACGGCGGCGTTTTCCAGGTGCTACGACTATCGGGCTGGATCTCGTTCACCCACTGCTGCGCCAGGCGGCCGCACGGCGCTGGCTGCAGCGGTCCGCCGTCTGTCAGGGTGATTTTCACGGCCTGCCATTTAGCAGTGGTGGTGTCGATTTAATCGTCGCCAATCTGAGCCTGCACTGGGCGGTGGTGCTGCCGACTCTGCTGCTTGAGTTACGGCGGGTCTTGAGCGGGGATGGCATGGTCTTGTTCAGCTGCTTTGGTCCGGATACCTTGCAGGAGCTGCGGCAGGCCTGGCATGGAGCCGATCCGGGCTTCCCTCATGTGCTGGCCTGTCCGGATATGCACGATCTGGGGGATGCTTTTGTCCAGGCGGGTTTCGCTGGCCCGGTGCTGGATGCGGAACATTTCTGTTTGACCTACAGCAGTGAGCGAACCCTCTTTGCCGAGCTGCAGGGGCTCGGCCTGAGCAACGCCTGTCAGGGTCGGCGCCGGGGATTGGTCGGCAAACAGCGGTGGCGGATGATGGTTGAGGGTTATGGTCGGCAGTCTGATGGCGGTCGCCTGCCGGCTACCTTTGAGGTGGTTTACGGACATGCGTGGGTGGGTGGTTCCTCCCGTTCAGGTGGGGCGAATCGGGAGCGGATCTCGGTGCCTTTTTTAGATCAGGCGGGGCCGGATTAATGCCCGGGGTGTTTGTGACCGGCACGGATACCGGGGTGGGCAAGACCCAGGTTGCCGCAGGGCTGATCCGCGCACTGGTTTTGCGGAAATACTCTACCCTGGGTATCAAACCGGTTGCCAGTGGCTGCCGCCAGACCCCGGCTGGTCTGAGAAACGATGATGCGCTGTCCCTGATGGCAGCCAGCAATGTTGTCCTGCCCTATGAACAGGTCAATCCATTTGCCTATGAAGCGCCGGTTGCGCCCCACCTGGCGGCGGGTGGGGCGGTCCCGCCGGAGGGGGTCGTAAGCTCCTGCCAGGCGGTAGCAAGCCAGGCGGAGTGGGTGATAGTTGAGGGTGTCGGCGGCTGGATGGTGCCGCTGGACTCTGTTCGTACCATGGCCGATGTGGCGGTGGCGCTGGGCTACCCGGTTATTCTGGTGATTGCCTTGAGACTGGGTTGCCTCAATCACGCCCTGCTCTCGGCCGCGGCTATTCAGCAATCAGGCCTCCGTCTGGTCGGGTGGGTCGGTGTCTGTCTGGAGCCAGGGGTCCCTGACGTGGAAGAGATGGTGAGCAGCCTGTCGGGGCGGATCGAGAGTCCGAGCCTGGGAGTCATCCCGTATTTAAGGTCGCCGGATGTTGATCAGGTGGCGAAGCGGATCGATCTCACACCCCTCCTTGCCATTTGAATTCCAGACCGGCAATATCCATACGTTGAAAATGGTTATAGCTCTGCTTGCCTGTGGTGGGGTCATCGGTTAGTATCCCCGCGGTTTGGGGTGTGGCCCCTTGGTCAGGTTGTACGGGGCCGGAGGCGGTGAGTTTCTTCCAGGCTAACTAGGCTAGATGTTGGGAAGGGGAGTGATTGCATGTTGTTGGTGATTAAAAAACTGGGTAGCTTGGTGTTGTGTGCGTTCGGCCTGCTCGCCAGCAGCGTGGCCATGGCGGACTACCAACTGAACATGACCCCCGGGGTAACCCAGGTGAGCCGTGATGTTTACTGGCTGCACTCGCTGGTTCTGGTGTTTTGTGTAGTGATTGCCCTGGGTGTGTTCGGGGCGATGATTTACTCCCTCATTTATCACCGCAAGTCGAAAGGGGCTGTGGCGGCCCAGTTCCATGAAAATACCGCCGTGGAGATCGCCTGGACGGTGATTCCCTTTATTGCGCTGATTGGTCTTGCGATTCCCGCAACCAAAACCCTGATCGAGCTTGAAGACAGTTCCGACCCGGATATGTCGATCAAGGTTACTGGTTACCAATGGAAGTGGCAGTACGAGTACCTGGATGAAGGTATCAGTTTTTTTAGTAACCTCTCGGAAACCAGTCGTGCGGCCGCCGCACTTGGCCAAGATCCGACGGGTGTTGAAAATTACCTGCTTGATGTAGACAATCCCATTGTTGTTCCGATCAATAAAAAGGTGCGCTTTCTGGTCACCGCAAATGATGTGATCCACTCCTGGTGGGTGCCCGCACTTGGCTGGAAACAGGACGCGATTCCTGGTTTTATCAATACTGCATGGACCAAGATTGATGAGCCCGGCACCTATCGAGGGCAGTGCGCAGAGCTCTGCGGTAAGGATCACGGTTATATGCCGGTGGTCCTGATCGCCAAGACAGAAGAGGACTATGCCGCATGGGTGGCAGAGCAGCAGGCCGCTGCCGCTGCCGAGGCCTCTGGCGCAACCAAGACCTGGGCCCTGGCCGATCTGATGGCCAAGGGCGAGAGGGTGTATGCCACCAATTGCGCGGCCTGCCATCAACCTAATGGTCAGGGCATTCCGCCCGCTTTCCCGTCTCTGGTGACCAGTCCCTTGCTGGGGCAGCCGGTGGCGGAGCATATCAACGTTGTGGTCAATGGTCGGCCCGGTACCGCAATGCAGGCATTCGGTGCGCAGCTCAGCGATGTGGATCTCGCTGCGGTCGTGACTTATGAACGCAACGCCTGGGGTATCGATTCGGGCGAAATCGTGCAGCCCGCTGAAGCGAAAGCCGCACGCTAAGGCCTGGAGGAAATTAAACAAATGACATCTGTAGCTGCAACGACTGACGACCACAATACTCACCACGGCCCCGCCAAAGGGTTGATGCGGTGGGTGGTTACCACCAACCACAAAGATATCGGTTCACTCTATCTCTGGCTGGCTTTCATCATGTTCCTGGCCGGCGGCGCTATGGCGATGGTGATCCGCGCCGAGCTGTTCCAGCCCGGGCTACAGTTCGTGCGACCGGAGTTTTTCAACCAGATGACCACGCTGCATGGTCTGGTCATGGTTTTTGGCGCGGTGATGCCGGCCTGGACCGGATTCGCCAACTGGCTGTTGCCGATGATGATCGGTGCGCCGGATATGGCCCTGCCGATGATGAACAACTGGAGTTTCTGGCTGCTGCCGTTTGCTTTCATCATGCTGGTGAGCACCCTGTTCATGGAAGGGGGGGCACCTAACTTCGGCTGGACTTTCTATGCGCCCCTCTCCACCACCTATGGCCCTGACAGCACCGACTTCTTTATCTTTGCTATCCATTTGATGGGGATCTCATCCATCATGGGCGCGATCAACGTGATTGTGACCATTTTGAATATGCGGGCTCCAGGTATGACGCTGTTGAAGATGCCCCTGTTCGTCTGGACCTGGCTCATCACCGCCTTCCTGCTGATCGCGGTGATGCCGGTGCTGGCCGGGGCGGTCACCATGATGCTGACCGATCGTAACTTCGGCACCAGCTTCTTCGACGCTGCCGGTGGCGGTGACCCGGTGATGTTCCAGCATGTCTTCTGGTTCTTCGGGCACCCGGAGGTCTATATCATGATCCTGCCGGCCTTCGGTGTGATTTCCCAGATCGTGCCGACCTTTGCCCGCAAGCCGCTGTTTGGCTATACCTCGATGGTCTATGCCGTAGGTGCAATCGCCTTTCTGTCGTTTGCTGTCTGGGCACACCATATGTTCACTACCGGAATGCCTTTGGCAGGCGAGCTTTACTTTATGTATGCCACGGTACTGATCGCGGTTCCCACCGGGGTCAAGATATTTAACTGGGCCGCGACGATGTGGAAGGGTTCCATGACCTTTGAGACCCCCATGTTGTTCGCGCTGGCTTTTATTTTCCTCTTCACCATCGGCGGGTTTTCCGGCCTGATGCTCGGGGTGGGACCTGCGGATATGCAGTATCACGACACCTATTTCGTGGTGGCGCATTTCCACTATGTGCTGGTGACCGGTGCGGTGTTTGCCCTGATCGCCGCGACCTACTACTGGCTGCCGAAGTTCACCGGCAACATGTACAGCGAAAAATGGGGCCGGATCCATTTCTGGTTATCAACTATCGCGGTTAACGTGCTGTTTTTCCCCCAGCACTTCCTGGGTCTGGCAGGTATGCCCCGGCGTATTCCGGACTATGCCCTGCAGTTTGCTGACTTCAACATGATTTCTTCGCTTGGCGCCTTTGTCTTTGGTGCGAGCCAGCTTATTTTTCTCTGTCTGGTGATTCATACCATCCGTGGGGGTTCTGGCAAGGCGACTGATCAGGTTTGGGAGGCCGCTGAAGGTCTGGAGTGGACCCTGCCTTCGCCACCTCCGTACCATAGCTTTTCGACGGCGCCGGAAGTTAAGTAGTCGCTCGGTGGTTGTCGGCGGACGGCAATTAGGCAATAGGGGATGTCGGTGAACGAACCGGGTGGTGGGCAGCGGTCAAACCGTACCCTGGTGCGAAGGCTGCTGCTGGTGGTGGTTGCCATGTTCGGTTTCGGCTTTGCCCTGGTGCCGCTGTATGACGTCTTTTGTGACGTCACCGGCATTAACGGAAAAACCAACCGGGTTGCCGAGCAGGCAGATGGTCTGGTGGTGGATCAGACGCGCTGGGTCACGGTGGAGTTTGTCGGCAGCGTTCAGTCAGACCTGCCCTGGTCGTTTGGTCCCAACGACGTGAAGATGCGAGTACACCCCGGTCAGTTGTCCGAGACGACCTACTATGCGGAAAACCTGTCAGATCGGGCGATTATTGGTCAGGCGGTACCCAGTGTTGCGCCGGGTGTGGCGGCGAAATACTTTCGCAAGATTGAGTGTTTCTGTTTCAGCCAGCAGGAGTTGGCGGCCGGCGCCCGCCGGGATATGCCGGTAAGGTTTGTGGTGGAGCCTGGGCTGCCCCCGGAGATTGGAACCGTCACTTTGTCCTACACATTCTTTGAGAGTAAGAATCAGCCGGATGCTGAGCAGGATCACAGTAACCATGCCAAATTTGGGGTTGATGCAGAGGCCTGAGAATTCAGGGTTAATCGAGTAGCAGGAGTTAGAGCGCGATGAGTGCAAGCAGTTATTACGTTCCAGAGAAGAGTTACTGGCCCATATTGGGTTGCGTGGCTCTCGTCTCAATGGTCGTTGGTTTTGTTAACCACCTGCATGGCAGCGCCCTCGGTGGGCCAATCGGCTTGATCGGTGTGGCGCTACTCGCGGTGATGATGTTTGGCTGGTTCGGTGCGGTGATCAAAGAGAGTATGAGTGGTCTCTACAGTGATCAGATGGATCGCTCCTTCCGGATGGGTATGATCTGGTTTATTTTCTCAGAGGTGATGTTTTTCGCGGCATTCTTCGGAACCCTCTTTTATACCCGTACATACTCGGTGCCATGGCTCGGGGGCGCAGGCAATAATGCGATGACCAACGTGTTGTTGTGGCCCGGCTTTGAGGCCGCCTGGCCGCTGATTAATATGCCCAACCCAGAGGGTTTTTCGGTGCCGAAGCATGTGGTCTCAGCCTGGGGATTGCCGGCCATCAATACGCTCCTGCTGTTGAGCAGCGGGGTGACCTTGACCTGGGCTCACCATGCGCTGAAGAAGAATCACCGAGGTCAGCTTAAGCTGGGACTTCTGGCAACCGTGGTTCTGGGCCTGATTTTTCTTGTGGTGCAGGTTTCAGAGTATGGCCACGCCATGCATGAGCTAAACCTCAAACTCTCTTCCGGGGTCTATGGCTCGACCTTCTATATGCTGACCGGCTTCCACGGTTTTCACGTGACGGTTGGCGTGATTATGCTGGCGGTGATTCTGCTGCGTTGCCTGAAGGGGCATTTCACCCCTGAAAACCACTTCGCCTTTGAGGCTGTGGCCTGGTACTGGCATTTCGTCGATGTCGTCTGGCTCGGTCTGTTTATTCTCGTCTACTGGCTGTAGTGCTCGGCCCGCCTGCAGTTACTGTGTGGCAGCAGGCGGGGTGGCGCTGGGGGGTTCCACATCATGGGGTGTGATAAGCCCCAGAGCGTAAGCC
This sequence comes from Gammaproteobacteria bacterium, assembly GCA_022014175.1. GTDB lineage: Bacteria > Pseudomonadota > Gammaproteobacteria > Immundisolibacterales > JAKLLR01 > JAKLLR01. Next base: position 12,866 of record JAKLLR010000034.1, read on the forward strand.
AGCATCAGCAGGACAAACAGCGCCACTGAGAGTGATATCCTTACCGTCAGGCCTTTCAGCAGCCGGTCTGACGCATCTTTGCGGCGACTGGTCAGGGCAACCAGGCTGTATCCCAGGCTGATCAGGATGGCCGCAAACATAGCCAGAATCACGATTTTTACCAGCATCTCTTTTCCCGTTGATCATTGCCTGAGGGGGGCAGTATACCTGCGCCTATGGGGCTGGGCGCTCTCGCCTGGGAGGGGCTAGGGTGAAGTTTGGGCGATTCAGGCCGGGTCTCGTTAACAGTCTGATGACTCTGCTGGGTCTCCTGTTGTTCTCCTCTTTGGGGGTGTGGCAGCTGGATCGGGCGGAGCAGAAAGAGGCGTTGATGGCCCGCTACGAAATGATGGCTCTGGAAGCGCCACTGGCGGTGAATCCGGCTTTGGCGGAGGCGGGTGACATCCAGTATCGGCCGATAGTGGCAGAGGGGGTTTTTCGGGGTGGTCATACTGCTTTTCTGGATAATCAGGTTTACCAGGGGCGGGTGGGGTACCACGTGTTGAGTCCTCTCGAACTGACCCCTGAGTTGTGGTTATGGGTTGATCGGGGCTGGGTGCCCGCGGACCTGGATCGGGAGGTGCTTCCGGAGGTGACGACACCGGTGCGGTTACAGAGGGTTATCGGCACAGCCTATCTGCCGTCCCGACCGGGCCTGACTCTGGGAGAGAGCGGCGAGGGCCAGAGTTGGCCCCAGCGTATCCAGCGTCTGGACCTGACCTGGCTGGAGTCGCTCAGCGGTACCCCCGCAATGCCATTTGTATTGCGTCTGGGAGCGGATCAGCCTGATGGCTTCGTCCGAGCCTGGAGCACGATTGCCATGTCGGCGGATAAACATCTGGCCTACGCCGTGCAATGGTTTTTGTTTGCCCTGATCGCTATCGTGATCTATGTTCATGCCAGTTGTAAACGGGAGCCGCAGGCCGATGTCTGAGAGTCAAGCCAAGCCACAGCGGAAGACCTTTATTGCTCTGGTGCTGTTATTTTTAGCGCCCCTGATCGCCGCTTTGGTACTCTATTTTGGTCCCGAGAGCTGGTACCCGGTACCTATCACAGAGGGCCATTTGCTCCATCCGGCGCAGCCGTTGGAGCCGATTCAGTTTCAGGGCCTGGATGGAGCGGCTGCCGAGTTGGAGCAGTTCAAAGGGCGCTGGAGTCTGGTGTACCCCCAGGGGCGGGATTGTGGTCCGGAGTGTGGTGCACTATTGCATCAACTGGTTCAGTTGCGGGTCGCGCTGGGTGAAGATCGCGAACGGTTGAACCTGTTGTTGGTGCTGGCGGAGACTCCGGATAACCCCGCAGCACTACAGCAGCTGGCGGCGGATAATCCAGAAATAAAGGTGTTGTTTGACTCTAGCGGGCAGGGCGGCGGACTGCTACCTCAGCTGGGCTGGCGGTCAGGTTTTGATCGGATCTATCTGGTGGATCCTCTGGGTAATTTTCTGATGTATTACTCCGCAACAGATGGCCCTCGCCCGGTCTTGAATGACCTGGAACATCTGATGAAACATTCGGCAAGTGGTTAATATGGTGAGCGAGACCACTTTTGATCGATGGCTTGTCCGCTGTGTACTGGGGCTCGCTTTTATTGTGGTTGTGCTCGGGGCCTATGTTCGGCTATCTGACGTCGGACTGGGGTGTCCCGACTGGCCCGGCTGCTATGGCCAGTTGCTGGCTCCGACCGCAGAGGCGGACCGGCTTCAGGCACTGGAGAGCTATCCTCATGCGCCGGTAGAGGTCGCCAAGGCCTGGAAAGAGATGGTCCACCGTTATCTTGCCGGTCTGCTCGGTCTGCTAATCGGGCTGATTGCGGTGCGTGCCTGGTTAGGCTGGAGCGGTGAGCGCATGCTGGCAACAGTGTTATTGCTGCTGGTTGTATTCCAGGCGGCGTTGGGGATGTGGACTGTGACGCTGCTGTTAAAGCCGGTTATCGTCATGGCTCATCTGCTCGGAGGCATGGCGACCTTAAGCCTGATTCTGTTACTGGGGTTGAGGCGCTCATGGCGGCCCGGCCCGGGTTTGCTGCCTGGGTGGTTGGCGGCTTTCGGCTTGTTTGGTCTGCTCTTGCTAATAGGGCAGATTGCATTAGGGGGGTGGACCAGCAGCAACTATGCAGCTTTAGCGTGTCTGGACCTGCCGACCTGTCAGGGGGAGTGGTGGCCTGAAATGGCATTTTACGAAGGTTTCCACCTAGTTCGCGATCTGGGCCTGGCGGCAAGCGGGCACCCGCTTTCCCACGAGGCGCTGGTGGCGATTCATCTGAGCCATCGTATCGGTGCGGTGGTGACTGCGGCGGTGTTGGGGGTTCTGGGGTTGGTGTTGCTGAGCTTTCGGGGTCAGCCAGGGCGCATGGGTGCGGCGGTGCTGGTGTTGGTGGTGGTTCAGTTCCTGCTGGGGCTGAGCAATATCTGGTTCGTCTTACCCCTGCCAGTGGCCGTCGCCCATAACGGCGGTGCGGCCTTGCTGTTGCTGAGTATGGTTGCGGTAAACTTCGGCCTTCTTCAGGGATGGTGTGGAACTCGTAATGTCTGAACTAGAGGTAGCAGCAACCGCAGCGGAGGGGCCTTCCTGGAGGGACTACTGGAGTCTGTGCAAACCCCGGGTGGTGGCGCTGATCGTGTTTACTGCGATTGTAGGTATGTTTTTGGCGACCCCAGGCATGGTGCCCCTGTCGGTACTGCTGTTCGGTTCTCTGGGTATCGGCCTGGCTGCGGCTTCAGCAGCAGCGATCAACCATGTGGTTGATGCCAATATTGACGTATTGATGAAGCGCACCAGTAACCGACCGTTGCCGACGGGCCATCTGACCGCCCGGCAGGCCTTGATTTTTGCTGTGGTGCTTGGGGTTGCGGGGATGCTGGTACTGGTTTTCCTGGTCAACGGCTTAACCGCGATTTTGACCTTTGGAGCGCTGATTGGTTATGCAGTGGTCTATACCCTGTTTTTAAAGCATGCGACGCCACAGAATATTGTGATTGGTGGCGCTGCTGGAGCCGCGCCTCCGGTGCTCGGCTGGGTGGCGGTAACCGGTCAACTCCATCCCTATGCTCTGTTGCTTTTTTTAATTGTGTTTGTCTGGACGCCCCCTCATTTCTGGGCCCTGGCGATTCATCGCCGGGATGACTACGCCAAGGCCGACGTGCCGATGTTGCCGGTGACCCACGGTGCAGCTTTTACCCGGCTGCACGTACTGCTCTATACCTGCCTGTTGTTGGTGGTCAGTCTGCTGCCTTTTGCGGTGGGGATGAGCGGTCTGATCTATCTGGTGGGCGCTCTGGTGCTTGGAGGGCGCTTCCTGTGGTGGGCGATCCATCTGTATCGGACCTGTGAAGATTCGGTGGCGCTGCAGACCTTTAATTTTTCTATCATCTACCTGTTTTTGCTGTTTGCGGTGTTGCTGGTGGATCACTATATCTGGCTGTAAGGGTAAAAAGGCCCCTTTCGGGGCCTTTTTACGGGTGCTTGCAGCTGACTAAAGGTCCGTTTCAGTCCCGTGTCTCTTCCCTGTCGAAGCCGCTGCGCAGCCGCTTGAGGGCCTGCTGTTCAATCTGACGAATGCGCTCCGCAGAAACCTCATACTGTTCTCCCAGCTCTTTCAACCCAGCCTTCTCATCGCTCAGCCAGCGGGCTTCAATGATGTGGCGACTGCGTGGATCGAGCGACTCCAGAGCTTCGCTTAACTGGTTATGCTGGCTTGCCTCCCAGTCCTCGTTTTCCAGCAGAGCTGCCGGCTCCGCCCGTTCATCCGCCAGCCACTGGGCCGGGGTTGAGGGGAACTCATTGTCGTCGCCTTCATGTCCGTCAAACGAGAGGTTGTGCTCGGAGAGTCGGGCCTCCATTTCCAGTACCTGGCTTTCCGGCACTGAGAGTTCTTCGGCAACCCGTTTGACCTCAGACTGGGTAAACCAGCCGAGACGCTCCTTGTGGCTGCGGAGATTGAAGAATAGCTTGCGCTGAGCCTTGGTTGTCGCAATTTTTACGATGTTCCAGTTGCGAATAACGTATTCGTGGATTTCCGCCCGGATCCAGTGGGTCGCAAAGGAGACCAGCCGCACACCCCGGGAGGGGTCAAAGCGTTTCACCGCCTTCATCAGGCCGGATGAACCCTCCTGGATCAGATCAGCCAGAGGTAGACCGTAACCGCTGTATTTGCGGGCCACATGAATCACGTAACGCAGGTGGGAGATCACCAGCTGCTGTGCGGCGTCGAGATCCTGCTCCGCCTGCCAGCGGCGGCCTAGATCCTGCTCCTGCTCAAGGGTCAGATACGGGGCCGCATTGGCTGCACGGATAAATCCGTCAAGCCCGCTACCCGCAATCGCGGGAACCATGCCGTTGTACTGGGTCATTTATCTCCCCTCGTAGTGATCGCCACTGTTAGATTTTAGCACTCGGTCGATTAGAGTGCTAAGTCCCCCGTAAGTTCCGCCAGATTTTGACGCTCAGAGGCTATCCCGGATAGGGCAGGTGGTCTGTTCCTTCATCCAGTGTCGCGGCCTGGTAGCCACGCTGGGTCAGGATCATCTCCGCAACCGAACTCCTGCGACCGCTATCGCAATAACAGAGGTAGAGGGTCGTCGGGTCCAGTTCACCAACACGGGTCTTCAACTCGTGCAGGGGGATATTGATTGCGTTGGGCAATCTTGATGCCCGATACTCTCCGGGGTAGCGCACATCCAGCCATCTGGCCCCCGCCTTCACCAGATTCTGAGCCTCCCTGGCGGTTCTCAGGTTCAGCTCCGGGGCGACCAGGAGGATTTGAAAGTGCTCTTTCGAGAGTCGCCGCAAAGCGCCATCGGTGATCATGCTAACCGTTGCGTTACGGGGATTGCCGCTGAGCAGAGCCTCCTCGCCGAAGCCATCACCAGCGCCCAGCTCCGCCAGTTCGATGCTCTCACCGTCACCCTCATTCAGCTCCCGGCTCACCAGCGCTTTGCCGGACTCTATAATGTAGAAGTAGTCACCCGCATCACCCTGGTTGATGATAATGTCACCGCTTTCGACTTCCAGCCGGTCAAGATGCTGGAACAGCTGGATGACGTTGGCCGCTGGCAGCTCCCAGGTCGGGCGTAGCTTTGTTGCCCAGGCGTTGTTGTTTTGGAGTCCCAGATTGCCGTAGCCCAGTAGCTGTTCCCAGGTGAGCTGCCGGTCCAGGGCATCGTTATCAACCAGCAGCACCAGACTATCGACGATGGCTCTGGCGGTTGCCTGCCGTGGTTGTGCATGAGCCAGGGCATGGCGTGCCTCGGCACTGCCCGCCAATACGCTGTGTTGGCTGTTCCGATATTCCGAGCTGAGTTCCAGTTCACCCTCAAGCAGGTAGATGTGATGGTGGTCTGCCTGACCTTCGGTGAAGACCAGGTCGTTAGCGCTCACGGGTCTGGTTTCGCAGTGACGGTCAAGTGCCGTCAGACTGCTGTGATGCAGCTCAATAAAGGGTTCCAGGGAGTGGAGCCGATCAACGCAGGAGTGGTGTTCTGGGGTGTTCATCATTGAGCGTTGAGAAGGGGTTCCATGGCTTCAACCGGAGACTGGCCTCAGGTGGGTCACGGACAACCCGGAGTGGCCAGGTGCTGCGGTCATGATCAATGATTGGCGCGGATTTTTGTTCAAAGCTCAACAAGTTGCCCGCGATCATCGGTGGTGATAACCAAGTCTGCCGGGCGACGTGCGAAAAGTCCATTGCAGACCACCCCGGCAATATGGTCGATCTCGCTCTCCAGCGCTACCGGGTCGGTAAAATCCAGATTATGTACATCCAGGATCAGGTTACCGTTATCACTGACGAATCCCTGCCGATAGACCGGCTGACCCCCCAGTTTGATCAGCTCCCGGGCGACATAGCTCCGGGCCATGGGGATCACTTCAACCGGCAGAGGGAAGCTCCCGAGCAGGTTGACTCTCTTCTTGCCGTCGGCAATACAGATGAATTTGCGGCTGGCACCGGCCACAATTTTTTCCCGGGTGAGGGCGCCGCCACCGCCTTTGATCAGCTGTCGGTGGATATTAAATTCGTCTGCTCCATCGACATAGAGAGGCAGGCTACCAGTCTCGTTAAGTTCGAGGACGTCAATACCGGCCAGCTGCAGTCGCCGCGCCGACTCTTCTGAGCTGGCCACCGCCCCTTCGAGCTGATTCGCGTAGGGCGCGAGGGCATCAATAAAGAGGTTGGCGGTGGAGCCGGTACCGATACCGATGATGGTCGCGTCACCCAGATGGCCAATGGCGGCCTCAGCTACTATCTGTTTGGAATTGCTGCTGGTCATTGGGATTTAATGGGTGATCCGCGTGCCAGAACCGCCAGTAACCACCCGCACCCGGTCACCAACCTGGAATACATCATCGGCGCCCTGAACCACGAAGATGGTCCGGTCGTTGTCCAGGGTGACCGTGATTTCAAATCCCAGT
>JAKLLR010000035.1 GCA_022014175.1 Gammaproteobacteria bacterium
CGTAAGCTTTAAACTCACCACCATGCTTCTCGGCCATCACCTTGGTCAACGCCGCTGTCAGCGTCGTCTTGCCATGATCAACGTGACCAATCGTTCCCACGTTTACGTGGGGCTTCGTACGCTCAAATTTTTCCTTGGACATTCCCGAACCCTCAAAAATCTATGTTATTTAAGAATGCGAAATCTCAAACACAATCAAATGACACCAGGGTCAACCGGTGGCGATTCAAATGGAGCTCACAACCGGATTTGAACCGGTGACCTCTTCCTTACCAAGGAAGTGCTCTACCGACTGAGCTATGTGAGCTCTGCAACCTGGACACCCAAAATTCAACAACTTATCGCCTGTTTTGGAGCGGGTGATGGGAATCGAACCCACGCTATCAGCTTGGAAGGCTGAAGTTCTACCATTGAACTACACCCGCACTACCAAACCTCCCAACTCTGCCCCTCTCCCAAACGACAATTGGTGGAGGGGGGAGGATTCGAACCTCCGAAGGCGGAGCCGTCAGATTTACAGTCTGATCCCTTTGACCACTCGGGAACCCCTCCCGCAACGAGCGGCGCATTGTCCCGATGCGTCAGAGTGCTGTCAAGAACTGTTTGGAGCTGGTGACAGGGGTCGAACCTGCGACCTGCTGATTACAAATCAGCCGCTCTACCAACTGAGCTACACCAGCCCTGATGAAACCGGCGAAGTATAACGGAGTCGCAGACAAAGCCATACCTGGAGAACACGACCGGAATCGGGTTGGTCACGGACGCGGACAGCATGACGATCTGTATCAATCCCGGACGCCTACCCACTCCCTCACACTGACCTCCCCGGAATAGACCCGCCTATCGCCGGTATTGTCCGACACGATCAGCGCGCCATCAGGCGCCACCCGCAGCACCTCAACAGAACGAGCGGCCTGCCCACCCTCCACTAACATCACCTGCCGACCCGCCAACACATCCGCAGCCTTAAAATCCTCAGCCACACCCGAGAATCCGCTCCGTTCATATTCTGACAAAACGGTCCCGATCTCCAGCAAGAGCGCAGCAGCCAGGCGGTTACGATCAAGCGCCGCCCCCTTTAGGTCGGCCAGAGAGCACCAGCGCTGATCGATGCCGACGCCATCGGTCAGATTGACATTCAGGCCGACGCCGATGATCACGCTGCTGGGTCCGGCCGACTCCCCCTGCATCTCCAGCAGAATGCCGGCGAGCTTAGCGCCCTGATAGACCAGATCGTTTGGCCATTTGATGCCGATGCCGGCGACGCCGCTGCGGTTCAGCGCCCGCCAAAGCGCCACGGCCACCGCCAGACTGAGCGCGCCAAAGGCTGCGGGGCCGGATTGATAACGCCAAAGCACCGAGAAACAGAGGCTCTGACCATAGGCCGCCTGCCAGCTTCTGCCACGCCGACCGCGACCAGCATACTGATACTCCGCAAAAGAGACGGTTCCGGATACCGCCCCCTCCGCCATCACTGTGGCGATCCACTCGTTGGTTGACTCGATTTCGGAATGCACATCAACCCGCGGGAACCAGCGACGGCCCACGGGGCCCAGAGCTGCTTCGATGTCGAATGCGGATAGAGCCACAAAAGGCTCCAACAAACGATAGCCTCTGGCCGCTTGCCGCTCCACAGGCAGGCCCATGGCTTCGATGGCCCTGAATTGCTTCCAGATCGCCGTACGACTCACCCCGAAACGACGGGCCAGATCATTACCGGAGTAACATTCACCACTTGAAAGAAGCTTGATCAGCTCAGCTCGGTACGCGCTCATAGCGCTGTCAGCCCGGAAAGAGAATCAAACCGGGAATAATCAGTTGGGCGTATCTAGGTCAGCTATCAGCGCCAGACGTGATGCCTCAGACACCCGTACCTGATCCCTGTATGCGGGGTGGTCGATACCCATCTCCAGCGCCCCGCCCGCTGTCAGCGCGGCAATCATCTCGGCAGGCAGCTCGAAGCGCAAAAAATGAACAGCGGAGGTCTTCTCCTCATTTTCCCGCTCCAGATCTTCATCAGCCACCGCAAAGACCCGGGGCTGGCTACCCACCTGGACCCAGACCCTTGACTCGATTCCCCTTAACTCCCCAAGGCGAATTCGACGCGTCTGCTCGTCGTCATACTGCAGCATAAACGTCGCCTTCCAGTTGCTGCCATCCGGAATCATCGGGTTATACGCAGCCAGCTCTTCATCGATCCCGGCTGCTTCAAAAATCCGTTCGGCCCGCAGCATCTCCTGGATCTGATACTGCATGGTCAGACGATCTTCAAAAAACAGCGCCGCGTGCTCTCCCAATCGGATGATCCGGTTCTGCTTGTGACGCATCACACGATCCCGAAAGTCAGGTCGCTCCGCCGCATAGGCTTCCAGAGTGAGCAGGTCATTTCGGGTTAATTTTTGCACTGGGGAATTCACCTCATGAAGCTTTCGTTATTACAAACCGTAGGCACGCCGCAACAGGGTCATGGGATGTGACTTCTCGGTGGCCTCCGAACAACCGGCCCCGGCCGCACGCAAACCGTTCTTGATCTGGGTGGCCGCCATCGGACAGTCGCTGACATAGCTGTCCGGCTCCGCATCAGCCACCTTGAGGGAGACCGGCTTCACGATTTTAAGTGACGATTCGTGAAACTCCGCCTTCACCGCATAGGTGCCATCATGACCGGAACAACGCTCAATCACAGCAATCTCAGAGCCCGGAATCAGCGCCAGAATATCCCGGGTTTTGAGGCCAATATTCTGCACCCTCAGGTGGCAGGCCACCTGGTAGGAGACCTTGCCAATTTCACCGCTGAAGTCGGTCTTCAAGGCACCAGCCTTGTGCCGCAACGCGAGATATTCAAAAGGATCGAAGCAAGCCTCGGCCACCCGCTTAACATCCGGGTCGTCGGGGAACATCAAAGGCAGTTCCTGCTTGAACATCAGGGTGCAGGAGGGCACCGGTGTGACGATATCCCAACCCCGATCAATCCACTTGACCAACTCCGGGATATTGGCGTCACGGGCTCTCTTGATCGCCGCCATATCGCCGAGCTCCAGCTTCGGCATGCCGCAGCAGCTCTGCTTTTCCGGTATCTGCACCGGGATGCCGTTGTGCTCAAACACCGCGACCAGATCTTCACCGATCTGGGGCTCATTGTAGTTACAGAAACAGGTACTGAAGAGCACCACGCGGCCTTCGGTGCCGCCCAGACTGACCGGCGCCGTCTCCAGCCGCTCATGTTTGGCAAACCGTTTGCGGAAGGTCCGGCTGTGGTATTCGGGCAGGATCGGGTTGTTGTGAATCCCGAGCACCGCTTTCATCAGCTTTCGCAGGGGCTGCGCCCGGTTAACTGCATTGACGATACGGTCAATGACCGGCAACCCCGCCAGCTTGCCGATCAAATCGGTACTGGTGAGCAGCTTGTCCCGCAACGAGGTTCGACCCTGGGCATGCTTGACCGCCTTGCCCCGCAACATCAGATGGGGGAAGTCGATATTGAAAGCGTGGGGGGGGACGTAGGGACACTTGGTCGCATAACAGATGTCACAGAGATAACAGTGGTCCACCACATCCCAGTAAACCCTTTTGTCGACGGTATCCAGCTCACCACTCTCCGACTCATCAACCGCATCAAACAGGGTCGGAAAAGCGTCACAGAGGTTAAAACAGCGGCGACAGCCATGACAGATATCAAACACCCGTTCAAGCTCTGCCATCAATTCGGTTTCGTCGTAAAAACCCTCGCTAGTCCAGGCGATCGGGTGACGGGTCGGAGCCTCCAGGCTCCCTTCACGGGGTGTTTCAGCGGTCATCCGGCCTCCCTGATTATTCGAAAAAACAGGTGTGCGGGCGGCCCGGAACGCCCCCCCGCACACTGTAGTCCCTGCCTAGTCGAGGGTATCCAGAGCCTTCTGGAAGCGGTTGGCGTGAGAGCGCTCGGCCTTGGCCAGGGTCTCAAACCAATCAGCAATTTCATCGAATCCTTCATCCTTCGCAGACTTGGCCATACCCGGGTACATATCGGTGTACTCGTGGGTTTCGCCTGCGATGGCGGCTTTCAGGTTGTCACCGGTAGGGCCAATTGGCAGACCAGTGGCCGGGTCACCGACGGCTTCCAGATACTCAAGGTGTCCGTGAGCGTGGCCGGTTTCACCCTCGGCGGTGGAACGGAACACGGTGGCCACATCGTTGTAACCTTCCACATCGGCCTTGGCGGCGAAGTAGAGGTAACGACGATTGGCCTGGGACTCGCCTGCAAAGGCATCCTTCAAGTTGTTTTCAGTTTTGCTACCTTTAAGAGACATGAACAGCTTCTCCCGAACTTAAAAAAACGAATGAGACATCCATGATCGCCTTCAACAGTGTTAATGGCGGGATGCGGTAAGTTTAGACTGAGTCTAAAACAGGGCTAATCTACCCACCCCCGGGAGTCGCGTCAACCGGCTTCCCACAATTTGTCCAGGCTAACAGGACCTGGGTCAATTGATCTCTAAGAGAGAGCCCGCTCTGTGCTACTATTTGCCCGTTTTCACCAGCCACAGGCCTGACCGGGGGACGGCTCCTTGCCACAGAAAAAATCTCCACCTGATTTTGAAAAAGCGCTGTCAGAGCTGGAGCAACTGGTCGAACGTCTGGAGCACGAGGAGGCCAGTCTAGAGTCCTCACTGAAGGACTTCGAACGGGGTATCCAGCTCACCCAGGCCTGTCAGAAGGCGTTGGACGAGGCTGAGCAGAAAATCCAGAAGCTCACCGAGGAAAACGGCGAGTTCCGCCTCGAACCATTTGCTGACGACGACCCCCTGAAGTGACCGAACCTGCCCTGTTGGGGGAGGTGCGGGAGCGCATGGAGCACCTGCTTGATGCCCTGCTGCCCCCCGAACAGCCCTCCCCGATTGATCTTCACGCTGCCATGCGCCACGGCGTACTGGGCGGTGGCAAGCGCTTGCGACCATTTCTGGTACACGCCTGCGGGCGCCTGCTGAACTCGCCGCTGCCGGCCCTTGATCTGGCCGCGGCGGCGGTGGAGTTCACCCACGCCTATTCGCTGATCCACGACGATCTTCCGGCCATGGATGATGATGATCTGCGGCGCGGACAACCCACTGTGCATCGCAAATACGGCGAAGCCTGCGCCATCCTCGCGGGTGACGCGCTGCAGACTCTGGCATTTGAGACTCTGGCCATGCGACCCGCCGCCAGTCTCACCGCAGCCAAGCGGATTGAGATGCTGGGCATTCTGGCGGAGGCCTCCGGTTACCGGGGCATGGCAGGCGGGCAGGCGCTGGATCTGGCGCTGGTGGGAGACACCCCCGCAGCGGATCTGCTGGAGTCCATGCATCGTGCCAAAACCGGTGCGCTGCTGCGGGCCTGCGCGAGAATGGCAATTGCCTGTGCACCCCACCCGGAACCTCGCGCGCGAGACCGCCTGGACCGCTACGCAGCGGCAGTTGGTCTCGCCTTCCAGATTCAGGACGACATCCTCGACGTGGTGGGTGACAGCGCCAAAACCGGTAAAGAGAGCGGGGCAGATGCGGCCCGGGAGAAACCCAACTTCGTCTCGGTCATCGGCCTGGACGGGGCCCGGCAGAGGCTGACCACCCTGCTTGAAGAGTCCCTGGAGGCTCTGGCACCATTTGATACTGGAGCCGACCCGCTGCGTTGGCTGGCGGAGTATACCGTCTCCCGGGAACGCTGAACCGGCGCACCGAGCCGCCGCACCTGCAGACCCCTATGGCCATGAAATCACCCACCCGTTATCCCCTGCTAGAGCAGATCAACGTCCCTGCGGATCTGCGGCGTCTAAGTATCGGCCAGCTCCGTCCACTGGCGGCCGAACTGCGGCAGTTCCTGATCCAGTCCATCAGCACCAGCGGCGGCCACCTGGCCTCCAGCCTCGGCACCGTGGAGCTGACCATCGCACTGCACTATGTCTTTAATACCCCGGACGACCGCCTGGTCTGGGATATCGGTCATCAATGTTATGGCCACAAGGTACTGACCGGCCGCCGCGGGGCAATGCAAACCATCCGCAAACCCGACGGACTCTCTGGATTCCTGAAAAGGGAGGAGAGCCCCTACGACGCTTTCGGGGCGGGCCACTCCAGCACCTCAATCAGCGCCGCCCTGGGCATGGCCATCGCTGCCAGGCAGAGTGGCAGCAACCGTAAATCCGTCGCCATCATCGGCGATGGCGGCATGACTGCGGGTATGGCCTACGAAGCATTGAACCATGCCGGCCACATCAAAACCGATCTGCTGGTGATACTGAACGATAACGACATGTCGATTTCACCCAACGTGGGGGCCCTCTCCGGGCATTTTGCCCGACTGCTCTCCAGCCCCGCCTACTCATCGTTGCGAGCCCACGGGAAACAGGTCCTGGAAGCGGTGCCACCGGTCAGGGAACTGGCCCGTCGCACCGAGGAGCATGTCAAAGGGATGGTGGTACCAGGGACCCTGTTTGAGGAGATGGGGTTCAACTATGTGGGCCCGATAGATGGCCACGATACCGAACTGCTGACCCGGACTCTGACTAACCTGAGAGATCTGGACGGCCCCCGGCTGCTGCATATCGCCACCCGCAAGGGCAAAGGTTACGCCCCCGCCGAAGCCAACCCGGTAAGCTATCACGGGGTCTCGCCGTTTGATCCGGAAGAGGGACTCAAGGCCCCTGCCCAGCCCGCAAAACCCACCTACACCCAGATCTTCTCCGACTGGTTGTGCGACATGGCGGAAGCGGACACCCGACTCACCGGAATAACCCCGGCGATGCGGGAAGGCTCTGGCCTGGTAGAGTTCTCCAGACGCTATCCTGGTCGATATTTCGACGTCGGGATCGCCGAGCAGCACGCGGTTACCCTGGCCGCTGGCATGGCCTGCGATGGCCTGAGGCCGGTGGTTGCCATCTACTCCACTTTTCTGCAAAGGGCCTACGATCAGGTTATTCACGATGTCGCCCTGCAGAATCTACCGGTGCTTTTTGCCATCGATCGCTCGGGCCTGGTGGGCGCAGACGGCCCCACTCATGCGGGCAGCTACGACCTCACCTACCTGCGCTGCCTGCCGAATCTGCACATTCTGGTGCCCGCAGACGAGAACGAATGCCGCCAGATGCTCTACACCGCCTACCAGCTCGGCGCCCCGGCGGCCGTGCGCTACCCCCGGGGCAGTGGCCCGGGGGTTCCGGTCAGCAGGGAGATGAGCCCGATCCCCGTGGGCAAAGGCGAGATCAGGCGGTCCGGGCAGCACGTCGCACTACTGGCTTTTGGTAGCTTGCTGGGTCCAGCCCTTGAGGCCGGCGCAAAGCTGGATGCCACGGTGGTCAATATGCGTTTCGTCAAACCCCTTGATGAGGCGCTGGTACAAGATATGGCCCGGAGCCATGGATTACTGGTGACTCTGGAAGAGAACAGCATTATGGGCGGCGCCGGCGGTGCAGTGAGCGAATATCTGGCTGCCGCAGGCATCGACACCCCGGTCATTCATCTGGGCTTGCCGGACCAGAACCTGGAGCATGGCAAACCCGAAGAGATGCTCGCAGCCTGCGGCCTGGACGCCCCGGGGATCGTCCACTCAGTGCAAGCCGCGCTGGACACCCGCAGGTTTTAAACAGCGCCATTACCGTCCGACGTGATTTGATTTATAATCCCGACTAAATTAGTCAAGTTTTAGCCATGTCCCGCTATCAGCTCAAAGTTCTCAGCGAATTTTCCGCCGCTCACACCCTCAGGGCGTACCCTGGCGCTTGCAGCCGTATGCATGGGCACAACTGGAAGGTTGAAGTCGAAGTCTGGGCCGAGCAGCTGGACGAGATCGGCATGGCCATCGACTTCAAACAGATTCGGGCCGCAACCCGTGAAGTTGCAGATGGTCTGGATCATCGCTACCTGAACGACCTGGCCCCGTTTGACCAGGTTAATCCAACTGCGGAGAACATCGCGGGCTACTTTTATCAACAGCTGCAGCACAACCTCGATAGCAACAGCGCCCGGGTTGCTGCAGTCACACTTTGGGAGACAGACCGCGCCTGTGTCCGCTTCAGCGAGGAGAATCAATAACCATGGAACAGACAACCGCCACCACAGACATCGTCACTGACGTTCAGAGTAGCCAGGACTCCAGAGGCATTCATATCGACAAGGTTGGGATCAAGGCAATTCGCCACCCGGTTCGCATCGGCCAGCGCGCCGGTGGTGATCAGCACACCGTCGCCCTGTTCAACATGTATGTGGCGCTGCCTCACAATTTCAAAGGCACCCATATGTCCCGCTTCGTGGAGATTCTGAACAGTCACGAAGATGAAATCACCATCGCCTCATTCGAAGCCATGCTGGAGGAGATGTGTCAGCGGCTGGAAGCGGAAGCCGGCCACATTGAAATGACCTTCCCCTACTTCATCAATAAAAAGGCACCGGTATCGGGAGTCAGCAGCCTGCTGGACTATGAAGTGACCCTGATCGGCGAAATCGTTAATGGCGAGCTCAAAACCGCCCTGCGGGTGCTGGTGCCCGGCACCAGTCTCTGCCCCTGCTCAAAAGAGATTTCAGACTATGGCGCCCACAACCAGCGCACCCACGTCACCCTGACCGCACAACTGAACGGCTTCATCTGGATCGAAGAGCTGATCGATCTGGTGGAAGCATCGGTCTCCTGCGAGCTCTACGGCCTGCTGAAGCGCCCGGATGAGAAATATGTCACCGAGTTCGCCTACGACAACCCCAAGTTCGTCGAGGATTTAGTGCGAGACGTCGCCTTGCGTCTGAACGCTGAAAAAGGCATTGCAGCCTATCGGGTAGAGGCTGAAAACTTTGAATCCATCCACAACCATTCAGCCTATGCTCTGGTGGAGAAGACCATTCCCAATGGCCTGATCCGCGACTGAGATGTCCCGAAACCGGGGCCTAACGGCTCCGGACCACCATCGCGGCACCCTCCCGAAACATCTCTACCCGGGAAAGAAAAGACATACCCAGCAGTGGCACCACCGGGTAGCCCCCTTCAAAAACGATGGCACTAACCCGGCGAGCCTCAACCTGTCCCAGGGAGACCAGATCCAGAGTCAGGCGATAACCCCGCTCCGTCGCCGAAGCGGTGTGCACCCCAACCGGCACCCCCTCCTTCAGATAGTCGATACCCAGTTGTTGCGCCTGGATCGCACTCATCGCAATATCAGTGGCGCCGGTATCCACCAGAAAATGAACGGAAGACTGGTTAATCTTACCGTCGACCAGATACATGCCCTGGGCATCGGGCCAGATCCGAACCGCCGGCTTTTCAGGTTTAGCGTAGCTGCCACCAATCGTCTCTGAAAGCCCCAGTCGCAGATGATTGCCGTCAATCTCCAGCTCGGCTGCCTGATGATTTGAGGAGATCAGACGCACCCCGGCCCTGCCCGGCTCCCCCGCCTTTAGCATCTGTTGTCGGCCATCAATCTCCAGCATCGCCCGGCCGGGAAACAGGGCCAACACCCGCACCACGGGTTCGGCCATAGCCAAAGCCGACGCCAGCAATAGACACGCGCCTGACGCCACGATCCGGATGAGTGGCAGAAATCTGTAAACTGGGTTCATGACCGCAGTATGCCTGCGGAGAAACTTGAGGGGAAAAATAGCGGATCCAGGAGGGCGTCTCGCCTGGAATCAGGCCCCGGTGAGGCGCTGCTTGATCTGACTGCTCAACGCCGCCATATCGACCCGCCCCTGCACCTGGGGTTTCAGCAGGGCCATCACTTTGCCCATGTCGCGCATACCATCTGCACCGCTGGTCGTAATCGCCTGGTCAATCAAAGTCTGTAGCGCTACTGGGTCCAGGGGCTCAGGCAGATAGCTCTGATAGAGGGCAATTTCAGCCTGCTCCTTTGCCGCCAGCTCATCACGACCCGCAGCTTCAAACTGGCTGGCGGCGTCCCGTCCCTGCTTGATCAGTTTTTCGATCACAGCAACCACAGCCGCATCATCCAGTTCGATGCGCCCGTCCACTTCTCGCTGTTTTATCGCGGCGGTCAGCAACCGAAAGGCCCCAACCCGAGCCTTCTCTTTGGCCCGCATCGCGGCTTTGAGGTCGTCCTGAATGCGGACTTTAAGTGTCATCCTGGATCTGCACCGCAGTGATCTGCAGTGGGGGGGAATTCAGGCAGTTCGAACCCGGCGGTTACCGAAGCGGTTACCGGAGCGCGCAGTGGTCGAAAAATCCCGGGAGACCTTCTTCTGCTGCCGCTTCACTGCTGCCGCAGCTTTGCGTTTGCGGACCTGAGTCGGCTTCTCGTAGAACTTGCGACGACGCACTTCGGTCATCACACCGGCCTTCTCGCAGGCGCGCTTGAAACGTCTCAGGGCGACGTCAAAAGGTTCTGTCTCTCGGAGTTGAACTGATGCCATATTTAATAGAATCCAGTATTCTCGCCGGTCACATACCGACGCTTAAGGGCGACGGATTCTATCGCCAGACGCCTGCGAATGCAAAAAATTATCTAATGAAAGTGATTGGAATCGAAACCTCCTGCGACGAAACCGGTATCGCACTCTACGATTCGGTCAGCGGCGCCATGTTTCAGCGCCTGCACAGCCAGATCAAACTGCATGCGCCGTTTGGAGGGGTTGTGCCGGAACTGGCATCACGCAACCATATTCAGCGCACTCTGCCACTGCTCGACGAACTGTTAAGCGAAGCAGGCGGCGGCAAGGGACAGATCGATGGCATCGCCTACACCGCCGGACCCGGACTGATCGGCGCACTGCTGGCCGGGGCCGCCATCGCCCGTAGCCTGGCCTGGGCCCTGAATCGGCCCGCAATCGGGATTCACCATATGGAGGGGCACCTGCTGGCACCGCTGCTCGCCGCTGGCGACAAACCGGAGTTCCCATTTATCGCGCTACTGGCATCCGGCGGCCATACCCAGCTGATCCAGGCTGACCGGCACGGCTGCTACCAAATGTTGGGCCAGACCGTGGATGATGCGGCCGGCGAGGCCTTTGACAAGATCGCGAAAATGCTGGGATTGGGTTATCCCGGCGGACCAGAGGTGAGTCGCCTGGCGGAAACCGGCCAGCCCGGCCGCTTCAAGTTCCCGCGACCAATGGTGAATCGAAAAGGGCTCGATTTCAGCTTTAGCGGACTGAAAACATTCGTCCGCAACACCATCGCAAGCCAGACGGAAAAGGCGCAGACCCTGGACAGACAGACCATCGCAGACATCTGCCTTGAGTTTGAAACTGCGGTGGTGGACTCCCTCACCATTAAATGTCGCCGGGCTCTGCGGCAGTGCAACACTCCCCGGCTGGTGATCGCAGGAGGGGTCAGCGCCAACCGGCGGTTGCGCCAGAAGTTAACCGAAATGGCTCTTCAGGAGGGGGGCGCCGCCTACTTCCCACCGCCGGATCTCTGCACCGACAACGGCGCCATGATCGCCTACGCAGGTTATTTACGGCTGGCATCTGGTGCTCGTCAGGGCAATGAAATCAGCGCCCGGGCACGCTGGCCACTGACGGAACTGAGGCCGCCCCGGCAGCCCGAAACAGAGCACCTGTAAGCCAACAAAGACAGCCCTATTTGTTCCGCCCGGACTTTGCTATATTCGACCTCCCGGCACCAGAAAATTAAAGCAATGAACCGGCAACTGATTGACCCATTCCAGCGACGCATTGACTATGTCCGTATCTCAGTGACGGACCAGTGCGACCTGCGCTGCGATTACTGCCTGCCCAAGGGATTTAAAGATTTCGAAGAACCGGAGAACTGGCTCACCTTCGACGAAATCACCCGGGTTACCAAGGCATTCACCGAGCTGGGTGTCGGCCGAATCCGCCTGACCGGGGGCGAGCCCCTGGTGCGCAAAAACTTCCCCGATCTGGTTAAAAAGCTGGGCCAATTGCCGCAACTGGAAGACCTCTCCCTCAGCACCAACGCGGTTAAGCTGGGCAAGGTCGCGGGAGAGTTGAAGGCCCATGGCCTGCACCGCATCAACGTCAGCCTCGACTCCCTCGACCCGAAACAGTTTGCGGCCATCACCGGTGGCGGAAAACTGCACAAGGTGCTGGATGGCCTGATGGCAGCCAAAGCGGCCGGCCTCGGACCGATCAAGATCAATATGGTCGCAATGAAGGGGGTCAACGACCACGAAATCGGAGAGATGCTCGAATTCTGCATTGAACACGAATTCACCCTGCGCCTGATCGAAACCATGCCCATGGGCACCACGGGCCGCTCCGCTACAGACCGCTACCTGGATCTGCAACCGGTAAGAGCGCAGTTAGCGGAGCGTTACGGCCTCATTCCAGACATCATGCCCGGGGGCGGCCCGGCCCGGTATATGCGGGTTGTCGGCAGTGACTCACGCATCGGATTTATCACACCAATCTCCCAGCACTTCTGCGAGAGCTGCAATCGGGTCCGTCTCTCGGTGGATGGCACCCTCTACCTCTGCCTCGGCCAGAACGACCGGTTTGAACTGCGACCGATGCTACGGGCGGGCATTGATGACGACGCACTCAAGACCGCCATCGTTGAGGCCATCAGCCTGAAGCCGGAAAAACACGAATTCAAAGAGGAGCCCGGCAAACTGGTCCGATTCATGTCGGCGACCGGCGGCTGATCGCTCGCACCTAGCCACCGGCCGCTAACACCCCGGATCTAAAACAGAGAGGCCTGCAGAGCCTGCCACTGCTGGGGCCAATGGTCCGTCGGCAATCGCTCAAAGTCCGACCGCACGAAGCGGGCCAGCCGCCCCTCGAACACCGACAGCAATAACGAAGCCGCTGCTCCCTCCGAGCATGGCAGGGTCATCTCCTGTCGGGCAACCCCTTCTCGCAACACCTGCTTGAGCTGGGTTTCGAGTCGCCGGAAGAGCTGCTCAACCCGGGCTCGCAAACGCTCCACTTCGCCGACCAGCGCATCGCCCGCCAGAATCCGGCTAATACCCGGATTCTTCTCCGCAAAACCGAGCAGCAACGCCAGTATCTGATCGCAGCGATCAACCGCCCGGACCTGATCGTTCATGATCTGGTTAATCAGCCCGAACAGGCTCTCTTCGACAAACCCAATCAGCTCGTCATACATCCGCGCCTTGCTGGGGAAATGCCGGTAGAGCGCCGCTTCGGAGACCCCCACCGCTGCCGCCAACGCTGCGGTGGTCACCCGACTGCCGGGTGCCGCCTCAAGCTGAGCCGCCAGCGCTTCAAGAATGGCGCGCCTGCGCTCACCCGGCGCAGGTCTAGGCATGCATCAAACCTCGCCAGGGGAGATCAGGGTACCGACACCCTGATCAGTAAATATCTCCAGCAGCAGCGCATGGGGCACCCGCCCATCGATAATGTGAGCACCGCGCACTCCCGCAGCCACCGCATCCAGCCCACAGCGTACTTTAGGCAGCATGCCGCCATGAATCACGCCCTCGGCGATCAGGCGGTCAATCTCCTCCGCAGTGGCTGAATTAATTAGTTCACCCGCAGCATCCAGCAGACCCACAGTATTGGTCAGCAGAATCAGCTTTTCCGCCTTTAACGTCTCCGCCAGACGACCCGCGACCACATCCGCGTTGATGTTGTAGGCCTCGCCGTTTTCGCCCACCCCGATGGGGGCCACCACCGGAATGAACCGGGCGCTGTCGAGCAACTCCACCACCTCGGTGTCGATACTGACCACATCACCGGCGTGCCCAAGATCCAGCAGCGCCGGGTCGTCGGCACCGATGGAGCCACCCAGAACCAGCTTGCGGCCGCGGATCATGCGGCCATCTTTGCCAGACAGGCCAACCGCCCGCCCGCCGTGCTGGTTGATCAGGGTCACGATCTCTTGATTGACCACGCCACCGAGCACCATCTCAACCACGTTCATGGTCTCCTGGTCGGTCACCCGCATCCCTTCTATGAAACGAGACTCCTTACCGTGCCGCTCCAGCTGAGCTGCGATCTGCGGCCCGCCGCCATGCACGATCACCGGGTTCATACCCACGGCTTTCATCAGCACCACGTCCCGGGCGAAGCAGCTTTTGAGCGCCCCATCCACCATGGCGTTGCCGCCGTATTTGATGACAACTGTCTTGCCACTGAAACGCTGAATGTAGGGCAGCGCCTCACTCAGGACAAAAGCGACACCTTCACTACTCGGACTCATTCACTGACACCTGGATTCTGTTCTACCGATACCCGGAAATCACACGACTACGAGATAAATATAGGCTGCGGACGGCACCGGGCAACACTATACTACGGGGCACAGAGGTCGGGACCAAGGCGCAGTGAAAGGGCTTATGGATCAAACTCATATTGCAGCGAGACTGGTGGAAATCGGCATTGCCCTCTCTGCCGAAACTGATCTGCAGCAACTGCTGGCGAATATTGTCGACCACGGGCTAGATTTCACCCGCAGCGATGCCGCCACCCTCTATATCCGCAAGGGCGACGCCCTGGAGTTTACCGTCAGCCGCAATCTCACCCTGGAGCAGCGGAGCGACCAGCCTTCACCTTTTCGCAGCTTCACACTACCGATCACCCCGGCATCCCTGGCCGGCTATTCGGCCCTGAACCGGGAGATCCTCGTTCTCGCGGATGCCTACCAGATCGAGCCTGACCGACCCTACCAATTCGACCCTTCGTTTGACCAGAAGGTGGGATACCGCAGTCAGTCCATGCTGATTCTGCCCCTGCTCGACCCTCAGCAGGACCTGCTTGGCGTCCTGCAGCTGATCAACCATCGCGACGGCGAGGCGACCGCGCCCTACCCGGCCGAACTGATGCGCCCGGTAGAGGCCCTGGCGGGGCAACTGGCGATTGCCCTGCGCAATGCGATGCTGGTGGACAAGCTGGCCCAGTCCCGCCACGAAACCGTCTACCGGCTCTGTCTGGCGGCGGAGGCCCGAGACCAGGAAACCGGCAACCACTTGAAGCGAATCAGTCATTTCGCCAGACGGCTGTCGCAGCTTCAGGGCAGTGACAGCGACTACCAGCAGCTGATCTACAGCGCCGCGCCGATGCATGACATCGGGAAAATCGGCATTCCCGATTCCATTCTGCGTAAGCAAGATGGTCTCAGCACAGACGAACGCAGCGTCATGGACCGTCATCCCCAGATCGGCTACGACATGCTGGTTGGCAGTGACTCAGAGCTGCTACAGCTCGGCGCTGAAGTGGCACTGACCCATCACGAGCGCTGGGATGGCAGCGGCTACCCCGCCAGACGGGCCGGCGAAGCGATCCCCCTGAGCGGGCGCATCACCGCGCTGGCGGATGTGTTTGACGCCCTGCTGAGCCGGCGCAGTTATAAATCCCCCTGGAGCCAGGCGGAGGTCGTGGAGTATCTGGAACAGCAGCGAGGCCGCCACTTCGACCCGGCGCTGGTGGATCACCTGCTGAGCAATATCGGCGAGTTCATCGAAATCCACGCCACCTTCCCGGACGAAGACCCCGTCGCCCTGCGATCCGCCTGAGCCGGGCCACCTTGACCGACTCTCCCGCCAAAACCCCGCTCTACGCCGAGCATCTGGCGCTGAATGCCCGCATGGTTGATTTCCATGGCTGGCTGCTGCCCCTGCACTACGGCTCCCAGCTCGACGAACACCACCGGGTGCGCCAGAGTTGCGGGCTGTTTGATGTCTCCCATATGACCGTGACCGACGTAGCAGGCCCGGATGCCCGGAGTTTTTTACGCATCCTGCTGGCCAACGACGTAGCCCGGCTGAGCGAAACCGGGCAGGGCCTCTACAGCTGCATGCTCAACCCTGCCGGGGGGGTGATTGACGATCTGGTGGTCTACCGCCTCGGGCCGGAATGCTACCGGGTGATCAGCAACTCCGCGACCCGCCAGCCGGTCCTGGCGTGGATGCAAAATCACCTGGATTCCCAGAACCTGGTTCTGAACACCCGGGATGATCTGGCGATGGTTGCGATTCAGGGACCAGACGCCGCCGGGATCGTCGCCCGAGCGCTGCCGGACCTGGCCGCGACCGCCAAATCCCTGAGCCGTTTCCACAGCGAGACGACCGGAGCCCGCTTTTTAGCCAGAACCGGTTATACCGGCGAAGACGGCTTCGAGCTGCTGCTGCCTGGTGATCAGGCCGTTGCCACCTGGCAAGCCCTGGTGGCTGCGGGCGCCCGGCCCACCGGCCTCGGCGCCCGGGACACCTTGCGGCTGGAAGCGGGGCTCTGCCTCTACGGTCAGGATCTGGATATCCATCACACCCCCCTGGAGAGCGGGCTCGGCTGGACCCTCAACCTGACTGACCCGCAACGGGCCTTCAATGGCCGCACGGCTATTGAGCGACAACAGGCGGATGGCGCTGCCGCCCACTTCACCGGCGTCGTGCTGCTGGACCGGGGCGTACTGCGAGCCGGCCAGATCCTGACCTGTGCCGATGGCCGCCAGGGTCAGCTCACCAGCGGCGGCTTCTCACCCACGCTGCAGCACGCCATCGGCTTTGCCCGACTACCGGCGACAGAGTCCGCAACCACTGGCAGCGTCTGCACCCTGACCATCCGGGGGCAGGAAAAAGCCGCGCGACTGGTTAAACTACCTTTTATCCGCAATGGCAAAAACCTCCATCCCGAATTGATCGAACCACAAGGAGTCGAAGCGTGAGCGCCAATCTAAAATTTCGCGATACCCACGAATGGGCCCGCCTGGAAGATGATGGCACCGTCACCGTCGGCATCTCCGCCCACGCCCAGGAGGCCCTGGGTGATCTGGTCTATATCGAACTGCCAGAGCTCGACGCCAGCTTCGGCGCCGGTGATGAGTGCGCCGTGGTTGAGTCGGTCAAGGCCGCCTCCGACATCTACAGCCCCGTCGGCGGCAAGATCATCGCCATCAACGAGACCCTGGTCGATGCACCGGAACAGGTGAATGCATCGCCCTATGACGATGGCTGGCTGTTCCGCCTGGCGCCGGACGACATCGCCGAATTTGACGAGATGCTGAGCGAAAGCGATTACGCCGAGACCCTCGACGACTGACCCCACACACCCACCCCAACGACAGCTCCCCACGCGCAGTCACCACAACCCGTTACGAAGCCGCCCATGCCGTTTATCCCCCACACCGAAGCCGACATTGAGCAGATGCTGGCGCAGATTGGCGTCAGCGACATTGAACAGCTGTTTGATGAAATTCCCGAGGCCCTGCGCAGTGATCTGGAGGGCATCGGCCCCGGGCTGAACGAAGCCGACGTGACCCGGCTGATGAGCGCCCGGGCCGGACAGGACGCGCCCACCCTCAGCTTTCTCGGTGCCGGGGCGTACCAGCACCACATCCCCGCAGCGGTGTGGGAGATCACCACCCGCGGCGAGTTCTACAGCGCCTACACCCCCTACCAGGCCGAAGCCAGCCAGGGCACCCTGCAGCTGCTCTACGAATACCAGAGCATGATGGCCAGCCTCACCGGCATGGATGTGGCCAACGCCTCCCTCTACGACGGCGCGACCGCCCTGGCCGAAGCGGTGCTGATGGCAGTGCGGGCCAACCGCAAAGACAGATCAAAACGGATTTTGCTACCCCGCAACCTCCACCCCCGCTACCGCCAGGTGGTCGAGACCATTGTTTCGGCCCAGGGCATCGTCCTGGAGAGTCTCGATTTCGACCTCGGCAGCGGCACCATCGACCCGAGTCAATTGAAAGTTCCCGCCGACGGCTTTGCCGCCCTGGTGATTCCACAGCCGAACTTTTTTGGTGCCCTTGAAGCGGTTGATCAATTGACCGACTGGGCCCGGCAACACAACGGCCTCACGATTGCCGTGGTAAACCCAACCGCACTGGCCCTGCTGAAACCACCGGGGGCGTGGGGCGAACAGGGGGCCGATATCACCTGTGGTGAAGGCCAGCCCCTCGGTATTCCGCTTTCGTCCGGTGGCCCCTATTTTGGTTTTATGGCCTGTCGCAAAGGGCTGGAGCGGCAGATGCCCGGGCGCATCGTCGGTCGCACCAGAGACCTTGATGGCAAAGAGGGTTTCGTACTCACCCTGCAGGCCCGGGAGCAACACATCCGGAGGGGCAAAGCGACCTCCAACATCTGCACCAACCAGGGGCTGATGGTCACCGCCGCCACCCTTTACATGAGCCTGGTCGGCCCGGATGGGTTAAGAGAGGTGGCGGCCCTGAGCCATCAACGCACCCGGGAGCTAACTCAAACGTTATCGGAGCTGCCCGGGGTGGAACCCCTGTTTACCGGCCCCTGTTTTCACGAAGTCGTGTTCCAGCTACCGGCTCCAGTACAACCCGTTGTCGACGAGCTCCTCAAGCAAGGCATCATCGCTGGGTACGACCTGACTCAGGCCTACCCCGAGCTCGGCAACGCCCTGCTCTGCTGTGCCACCGAGCTGACCCAGCCTGATGAGATCGCCCAATTCGCAGAGGCACTGCGGCAGATCCTGCCCGGCTAAATTGTCAGGCCTGCCGAAACCCGAGGCCCACACCTTGATGGCAACCTCCGCCCTGCCTACAATGGCCAACCCGTGCGGGTGTAGTTCAATGGTAGAACGGCAGCTTCCCAAGCTGCATACGGGAGTTCGATTCTCCTCACCCGCTCCAACCCTTCGCCCCTGCCGACACACCGCCCCAGAACACCGCCCGCTGGCCGCAGCAATAACGCCTGGTTTGATATACGACTCAGCTCAACCCAACAACGCAGAACCCTACTTCGGGCTGAGAGCCACACCGTCAAAACTCACGCCAGCCCAGCCGTGCTGCATGAAGTTGCGGATATTCTGGTGATCCTCCCCACCGGGGTGACCCAGTACATCACACCGGTAAAAGTCGCCGAAACAGTGCAGCGTCTGCTGCTCCGACAGCTGGTTGATCTGACCCAAGGCAAAGATTTTGCAGGAGCCGTTGTTCTGCCCCGCCGCATTGGCGAGATCGCCATTAGAGAATGCCGTCTCCCTGAACATATAGCACGCCTCAACCACGGCCATCACCTCATCGAAAGTCACGGACTCGGGTGCCAACCTGAGTTTTTCAAGCAGGGGACTGAGAGACATATTTGACCCAGGCTACAACGCCACCGTTAAGTTGATAGTCGTTCAGGCATAACAGACTGGAACAATATCTGAGTATCGCCCATCGCCTAAATATAATGGATAGTTATCGTCGAGCTTCCCACCATATATAAACAGCTGGTGCTCGTTCGGATACATCTCTGGTTTATGAATCTCTACCCTGGAAAACGCACGCTCAAACC
>JAKLLR010000036.1 GCA_022014175.1 Gammaproteobacteria bacterium
TCACTAACGCCAAGGGTGAGCGCTTTATGGAGCGCTATGCCCCAACCGCGAAGGATCTCGCCTCCCGAGACGTGGTCTCAAGAGCTGAGTCGATGGAGATCCTGGAGGGGCGCGGTTGCGGCCCTGATAAGGATTACTGTCTCCTGCATCTGGAGCATCTGGGTGCGGACACCCTGGCTGAGCGTCTGCCGGGCATTTCAGAGACGGCGAAGATTTTTGCCGGGGTTGATGTCACCAAGGAGCCGATTCCGGTGCTGCCGACAGTGCACTACAACATGGGTGGGATTCCGACCAACTTCCACGGTGAAGTGCTGACCCAGACCGCGGACGGCAGTGACAAGGTCGTCAATGGTCTGTTTGCCATTGGCGAGGCTGCTTGTGTTTCGGTGCATGGTGCCAACCGCCTGGGGGCTAACAGCCTGCTTGATATCATCGTCTTTGGTCGTGCTGCGGCTCTGAGGTTGAAGGATATCGTTGACGACATCCCCGCGCCGAATCTCTCTGAAGAGGCGGGCTCCGACTCCGTCGCCAGGGTTGAGAAGATGGCTGCGGCGAATGGCAAGTATCGTAGTGCTGAAATCCGTAAACGGATGCAGCGGACCATGCAGCAGCGGTGTGCGGTATTCCGGACCGAAGAGACCCTGCAGGTGGGTTGTAGCGAAATTCGTGAGATTGCCAGGATGATGCCAGAGATCGGAATTACCGATCGCGGCACCACCTTTAATACCGATCTGATCGAAGCCCTGGAGCTTGAGAACCTCATGCGTCTGGCGTTGGTGACCATCGACTCTGCCACCAATCGAAAGGAGTCTCGTGGTGCCCACGCCCGGGATGACCATCCTGAGCGGGATGATGAAAACTGGATGAAGCATCAGCTCTGCTGGCTGGGTGACCCCAACGAGGGGGATACCCGCATCGGTTACCGGCCGGTTGTCACCAGCACGCTGACAGATGAAGTAGAGACGATTCCCCCGATGAAACGGGTTTACTGAGGAGCGACGATGGCGACGACTTCAGTCAAGGTTGAGGCCCCCGGTTCTGCAAAGGCCGGCACGGTAGTTTTTGAGATTTATCGCTACGAACCGGAAAAAGATGCGGAGCCGCGGGTCGACGAGTTCGAAGTCAATCTGGCGGATTGCGGCCCGATGGTGCTGGATGCGCTGATCCATATCAAAGAGAGCATGGATGGCAGTCTGACCTTCCGCCGCTCCTGCCGTGAAGGGGTCTGTGGCTCCTGCGCAATGAATATCGACGGCACCAATACGCTGGCCTGCATTAAAGCCACAGAGGATTGTCGTGGCAGTCGGGTCAAGGTCTATCCGTTGCCCCATCAGGAGGTGGTCAAGGATCTGGTGCCGGATCTGACCCATTTTTATGCTCAGTACGCCTCCTTGGAGCCCTGGCTCAAGTCGGATACGTTGCCGGCGTCTGGGCGAGAGCACTTGCAGTCGAAAGAGGATCGCAGCGCTCTGGATGGCCACTATGAATGCATCATGTGCGCCTGCTGCTCCACCTCCTGCCCCTCATACTGGTGGAATTCAGATCGATTTCTCGGGCCTGCTGCGCTGCTGGCGGCCCACCGCTGGATTCTCGATAGTCGGGATGAAACCCAGGGTGAACGGCTTGATCAGCTGGAGGATGCCTTCCGACTCTATCGTTGTCACACCATCATGAACTGTGCCAATGCCTGTCCCAAGGGACTAAACCCGGCGGCAGCCATCGCCGACATCAAGAAACGGCTGGTGATGCGCCAACTCTAGCTCGATGCAATCTCTCCGGGGGCGGATTACCGGCAGCGGTTCTCCGCCCCTGCTGTTTTGAGGCCGCGATATTGATGTCTTTGAAAAGCCCCGGACAACGCTATCAGCAGGATCTGCGGCGGCCCGATTTTCAGGCTGATCCGGTTCAGGCCGAAGCTATAATCCGGTTGGACCAGCTGTTCGAGCAGCTGGTTAGTGCCGCTCAGCCCGGGCGTTTTTGGTGTCACTGGTGGCAATGGTTGAGCGGATTCTGGCGTGCACCCCGGAATTCAGTTCCCCGGGGGGTCTATCTCTGGGGTCCGGTAGGTAGTGGCAAGACCTATCTGCTGGATACTCTGTTTGCCGCGGTTCCCGGTGAGCGCAAACGGCGGGTCCATTTTCACCGCTTTATGCGGGGCATCCACGCCGATCTGCGCCGACTGGGTCAGGTTGCGGAGCCGCTGCAACTGATCGCCCGGGAGATGGCTGCAGAGATTGATCTGCTCTGCTTTGATGAGCTGCAGGTTAATGATATAGCAGATGCCATGCTGATCGCCGGCCTCTTCGGGCATCTGATGGATCAGGGGGTGGTGTTCGTGGCGACCTCAAATCGACCGCCGAGAGACCTGTACAAACACGGGTTGCAGCGGGCTCGTTTTCTGCCCGCAATCGATCTGATAGAGGCGCGCATGGATATTTTGCGGGTGGATGGCGGCACCGATTACCGATTTCGATCACTGCAGGGGATAGACCGCTATTACTGCCCGGCAGGTGAGGCTTCCGAGGCTGAATTGAGGGCGGTTTTCAGCCGTCTTGAAGGGGCAGATCCTGACGCGACCACTATCGATATCGGTGGCCGGGAGTTTTGGGTGAAGGGGGCTGGCAGTGATGTGGTCTGGTTCGATTTTTTTGAACTCTGTGAAAAGCACCGGGCAGCGATGGATTACATCGAGCTGGGGGAGCGCTACCACACCCTGCTGCTCTCCAATGTGCCGGCAATGAAGCCGGACGACCAGGACGCTGCCCACCGCTTTATGATGCTGATTGACGAGATCTACGATCGCCGCCTGAACCTGTTTCTCTCGGCCCAGACGCTACCTGCGCAGCTCTACCCCGAGGGGCGTTACAGCTTTGAGTTTCAACGTAGTGTCAGTCGGCTAATGGAGATGCAGTCGGCGGAATATGCCGCCCAGGCGGGGCATCATCGGGATTCTGAATCGAAACCCGCTTCGGCCTGAACTGATGGCGGAGATTCCGGTGGCGGCCGCAACCGCGGCTGACGAAACCCGGGCCAGGGCGCTGGCAGCAGAGTTACGGCTGCCCTACGAACCTGTGGCGACGCTATCGGGTCTGGGTCTGATTGTCCGGGATGGGGCGTTGGAGCTGTTCGATAGCCGGGCAAGGGGTAGCCACCCCATGCGGGTGGATTTCGTCAGTGGCAAATTACGCCACCGGCGGCTGCACGGGGGTGGTGAGTTGCTACGCAAGGTGCTGGGGCGGCCCGATGAAGCGGGTTATGTGCTGGATGCGGGGGCCGGGCTCGGTGCTGATAGTTTTGTGATGGCCACACTCGGCTATCTGGTGGTTGCCTTGGAGCGGTCGCCGATTATCCATGCCTTGCTGGCGGACGGACTGGCCCGGGCCGGCAGAGAGCCTGAGCTGGAGGTCGTGGTGGCCCGGATCAAGTTGGTTCGGGCCGATGCGCTGGAGTTTCTGGGGGCGATTTCCGACCAGCAGAGGCCACGGGTGATTCATCTCGATCCCATGTATCCATCGCGACGAAAATCAGCTTTGGGGCGGCTTGATCTGAGGCTGGTGAGAGCGGTGGTCGGAGATGATCCGGATGCAAACGAACTGCTGGCGGTCGCCCGGCAGCAGGCGAAAAAGCGGGTGGTGGTCAAACGACCGCTGCGAGCAGCGCCGCTCGGGGCAGTGCCCGCCTCCCAGATCGTGGGTAAATCAGTGCGGTACGATCTCTATCCCGCGTAATTGACCCCGGTTATGAACGAGCAGGGGGGGTTATCAGGGCAGGGTCACCGGTACCGGCGGCTGCCAACCGGATCGACGATGCTCGACCACCACCCTGGTGTAGAGCCCGCCCCGCACATTGAAGTCACCCGTGACCCGCATAAAGCGGGGCGCGGTGGCCGCCACAAGGTGGGCGAGGATCTCATTGGTGACGGCCTCGTGAAACGCCCCCCGGTCCCGGAAAGACCAGATGTAGAGTTTTAACGCCTTGAGTTCGACACAGCGTTCGTCCGGTACGTATTCCAGATCAATGGTGGCAAAATCAGGCTGCCCGGTCTTGGGACAGAGACAGGTGAATTCGGGCATCTTAATGTGAATGGTATAGTCCCGTTCGGGATGCGGATTGGCAAAGGTTTCAATCTCTGTGCCGGGCTGTGTGACCATGACTAAACTCGCTCGAATGAGAGGCGGGCGCCAGTTTACCGTAACCGTTCAGGTCTGACTCTGCGCACGGATTATGCGGCTTAAGCAAATCAAACTATCCGGCTTCAAATCCTTCGTGGATCCCACGAGCCTGGTTCTCGACAGTAATCTGGTGGGGGTGGTCGGCCCCAATGGGTGCGGCAAATCCAACGTAATCGATGCGGTGCGCTGGGTGCTGGGAGAGAGTTCTGCCAAACAACTCCGGGGCGTCTCCATGGAAGACGTTATCTTCAATGGCTCCGCCGGTCGCAAGCCCGTGGGGCAGGCCTCCATCGACCTGGTGTTCGATAATCGAGACGGCGCCATCGGTGGGCAGTATGCGGGTTATGCGGAGATCGCGATCAAGCGGAGGATTGGCCGGGACGCGCAATCTCACTATTTCCTGAATGGCAGTCGCTGCCGCCGACGTGATATCACCGATATTTTTCTCGGCACCGGACTGGGTCCACGCAGCTACGCGATCATTGAGCAGGGCATGATCTCCCGCATCATCGAAGCCCGGCCAGAGGAGCTCCGGAACTATCTGGAAGAGGCTGCCGGAATCTCCCGTTACAAGGAGCGCCGCCGGGATACTGAACTGCGGATTGAGCACACCCGGGAGAATCTGGAGCGCCTGACCGACCTGCGGGAGGAGCTGGGGCGGCAGATGGCCCAGTTGCAGCGCCAGGCCCAGGCAGCGGAACGTTATCGTGCCCTGCGGGAGACGGAGCGGCGGCTGAAGGCGGAGCTGCTGGTTGTACGCTGGCGGGATCTTCAGGCAGAACTGACCAGCCGGACAGACAGCCGGGATCAACAGCAGCTGCTAGTGGACCAGCGCAGAGCTGAAATGACCCGGACCGAGCACGCTCTGGAGGAGCAGCGCGGGGTCCAGTTCGGCCTCAGCAGTGATCTGGCTGATGCGGAGAAGGCGACCTACGAGGTTGCTGCGGAGATCGCCCGGTGCGAGCAGCAGCTAAAACATGCGGGTGAGCGCAAGGTGGCCAGCGAAAAAGAGCATGCTGCGCTGCTGGTGACCCTGGCTGAACTGGAAGAGCATCTGGCTCACGACCAGGTTCGGCTGGAACGCCTGAGGGATCAGCGGGCGGAGCTTCAACCCCGGGTGGAGGCGATGCAGGCCTCAGCGGTTGAGCTGGAGTCTAGCTCGGGTGTGATTCAGCAGCGGCTCGATGCTCTGGAGCAGCAGCGCAGTCACCTGATCACCCGGCTGGCTGATGCGGAGACGGCGCTCAGTCGGCAGGAGAGCGCCCAGACTCATGCCGAGCAGGAGATCGAACGCCTGATCGCGCGCTCCGCCCGGTTGCGGCAGTTGCAGGCGGATTTGGTCGCGCAACAGGACGAGCCGGATCTGATCCGGCTGGCGGCGGCGGATCGGGCCGCAGAGCAGACCCTGACAGCGGCTCTGGCGGCGCTGACTGAGATCGAGGCGCGGCTGGAGGTCAGCCGTCTGGCTGAACGGGGTGCCCAGGACCACTACAGCGAGCAGCGGGTTGCAGCGGATGTGGTTGCTGGACGGCTGCAGACGCTGCAGGAGCTCCAGTTGGCGGCGCTGGGGCGGGATGAACAACCGGTGTTGGAGTGGTTGCAGGCTAACGGTCTGACCGACCGGCCTCGACTGATTGAAAGCCTGCGGGTGGATGAAAAATGGCGGGCCGTGGTGGAGGCCCTGCTGAGTGATCAGCTGAACAGTGTGGTTCTGGCGAACTTGACGACCCTGGCGGATGTGGAGTTTGAGGGTGGCGTGTTGGGGCAGAGTGGGTTGGCTTTTATTATGGGGTCAGGGGCAACTGCTGCTGCCCCCGGCCCGGGCTCAGCACCGCCCTTGCTGGAGCAGGTGGAGTCGCCCTGCGATTTGTCGCCGCTGCTGGGGCAGGTCTTCAGGGCGGAGAGTCTGGCCGCCGCTCTGGCGCTCCAGAGTGAGCTGCGGCCAGGCCAGTTTCTGGTGACACCGGCGAATGAGTGGGTCGGCGCAAACTGGCTCTATTTTGCCGGCGGATCATCAGAGGGGGCTGGCCGGCTGGATCGCGCAGTGGAAGTTGACCGACTCTCTGCTGAGCAGATTGAATTAAACGCAACGCTAGAGTCGGCAGGTGAAAACCAGCAGAAGGCGCTGCAGCACCGGCAACAGGCGGAGACGGACCAGCGTCGTGCGCGTGCGGTGGTGGATGATGCACGGGGTCGGCAGCAGCAGAGTCGGCAGGCGTTGACCGAGGCTCAATCCAGGCAGGCGCGAGTGCAGGATCAACTGGCTGATATCGAGTCACAGTTGGCAGAGGCCCAGGGACGGCAGGGCGAAATCGAGCAGGCGTTGGAGGCAAGTTCGTCGAAAATCGCAGCGGACCGGGCAGAGGTTGAAACTCTTCGGTTGGCCAGGGGGGAGCTGGAGGAGTCATTCAGTGATCACCGGGGGCAGGCCCAGGCGGCGGCTCAAAGGCTCTCGGTCCACCGTGGCGAGTTGCACCAGATGCAGGTTGGGTTGCAGGCGGTAGAGACCGAGATTCAGATTCTTGAACAGACCGGGGAGCGATTAAAGGGCCAGCAGCGGGATGCCCGACGGAATGCCGAGGGTGCTGCGGATCTCTTGCGGCAGGCTGATGGGCCGGTGGAGAGCGCCAATCGGTTACTGCAGGGTCTACTGGCCCAGCGCCAAACTGTGGAAGCGGCTCTGACCAGGGCACGGGATGCGGCGGCGGCCGGAGAGCAGCGACAGCGAGAACTGGATGGTCGGCGGTTACAGCTTGAAGAGGGGCTGAGGAGCGTTACGGCGGCGTTTGAGGCGCAGCAGCGGGCCTGCCAGGAGGCGGAAATCAAGGCCGAAGCGGTGGCTGAGCAGTTGTCGGAGTCGGGCCAGGTTCTCGAGGAGATTTTCAGTGGCCTGGAGGCGGGTGCGACGGAGTCGGCCTGGATCAGCCACCTGAGTCAGGTCGAGCAGCGCATCCAGCGCCTTGGTGCGATCAACCTGGCAGCAATCGAAGAGTATGAGCGGGTGAAAGAGCGTAAGAGTTACCTGGACGATCAGCATCAGGATCTGGTGGCGGCGCTGGAGACCATGGCGACGGCCATTGCCAGTATTGATCGCGAAACCCGCAGCCGTTTCCGGGAGCTCTATGAGCAGGTTAACCAGGGGTTGGGCCAGATGTTTCCGCGGCTGTTTGGTGGCGGCGAGGCGAGTCTGACGCTGCAGGGGGATGACCTGCTCGCGGGGGGCGTACTCTTTTCAGCCCGCCCTCCCGGCAAGAAAAACAGTACCATTCAGGCGCTCTCCGGCGGTGAGAAGGCGCTCTCGGCGCTGGCTCTGGTGTTCGCTATTTTTGAGTTGAATCCCGCCCCGTTCTGTATGCTCGACGAGGTCGACGCACCCTTGGATGATGCCAACGTCGGTCGCTACTGTGATCTGATCCGGCAGATGGCGGAGCGGGTACAGTTCGTTTTTGTCACCCACAACAAGACCACCATGGAGCTTGCAGATCAGCTGATTGGGGTCACCATGGCGGAGCCGGGCGCCTCCCATCTGGTGTCCGTGGATATGGATGCAGCGGTCAAGATGGCGAATATCTGAAGTGATGTCAGGTTGTGACAGCGCATGAGCAGGCCCTTGTCAGCGACAGAGCAGGTCAGCACCCTGCGAGACCAGATTCGAGCCCACGATCACGCTTACTACGTGCTGGATCAGCCCCGGATCAGCGATGCGGAATACGATCATCTGTTTCGTCAGCTACAGCAGCTTGAAGCGGAGCACCCTGATCTGGTGACCCCGGATTCGCCCACCCAGCGGGTCGGTGGTGCACCGTTGACACAGTTTCCGGAAGTGACCCACCGGGTCCCGATGCTCTCCCTGGCCAATGCCTTCAGTGAGAATGAAGTAGAGGGCTTCGACCGCCGCATTTGCGAATTGCTTGGCGTCGATTCAGTTGACTACACCGCCGAGCCGAAGCTGGACGGACTGGCGGTCAGCCTCTCCTACGAGGCGGGGTTGCTGGTGCAGGCGGCAACCCGGGGTGATGGTCAGAGCGGGGAGGATGTCACCAGCAACGTACGTACTATTTTGTCGGTGCCGTTGCGTTTGAATCCCGCTGCACCGGATCTGCTGCAGGTCCGTGGTGAGATAGTTATGCCCTTCGCTGGATTCGAATTGCTCAATCAACAGCAGACCGCTGCGGGTGAAAAACCCTTTGTTAATCCACGCAATGCGGCGGCCGGCAGTCTGCGGCAGCTCGACCCCCGGGTGACCGCGACCCGACCCCTGGCGTTCCTCGCCTACGGAATCGGCGATCTCTCCGGCGCCCTGCCCGAGACTCAGTTCGACCTGTTGCAACAGTTGCGTCTCTGGGGGCTGCCGGTCTCACCCCTGGTTGCGCGGGTCACCGGAATAGCTGCCTGTATGGATTACTACGCCAGGCTGGGCCAGCGCCGTGCGGGCCTGCCTTATGCCATCGACGGGGTGGTTTACAAAGTGGACCGGATCGCTCAGCAGCAGAAGCTGGGGGCGGTCTCCCGGGCCCCTCGCTGGGCGTTGGCCCACAAGTTTCCCGCAGAGGAGGCGGAGACGGTGGTCAACCAGATTGATGTGCAGGTCGGTCGAACCGGCGCGGTGACCCCGGTCGCGCGCCTCCGGCCGGTCTTTGTCGGGGGTGTCACGGTCACCAGTGCGACCCTGCACAACCAGGATGAAATCCGGCGAAAAGATCTCCGGGTCGGCGACACTGTGGTGGTCCGTCGGGCGGGTGATGTGATTCCTGAAGTGGTGAGGGTGGTCACGGCGCGTCGGCCAGCGGAGGCGGTGCCCTTTGTGATGCCGGAGAACTGTCCGGTTTGTGGTGCCGGTCTGACCCAGGCCGAGGGTGAGGCGGTACTGCGTTGTCCTGACGGACTGGCCTGCCCCGCACAACTCCATCGGACCCTGACCCATTTCGCCTCCCGCAAGGCGATGGATATTGACGGCCTGGGCGACAAGCTGATCGAGCAGCTGGTTGCGACCGGCATGGTGCGGACGCTTGCGGATCTCTATCACCTGAAGCCGCCACAACTTGCCAGCCTGGATCGGATGGCGGAAAAATCGGCGGAAAATCTGTTCCAGGCCCTGCGCGCCAGCCGCCAGACAACTCTGCCCCGTTTCATCTTTGCGCTGGGAATACGTAATGTGGGAGAGGCCACGGCATTGGCTCTGGCTCGCTATTTTCGCACTCTTGATGCGCTGATGGAGGCCGATCTTGATGAGCTTGAAAGGGTTGCAGATGTGGGTCCGGTGGTGGCTGCCAGTCTTCGTGAATTTTTTCAGGAACCGGATAACCGCCGGGTGATCGGGGAGCTGCTGGCTGCGGGCATCCGCTGGCCTGAAATGCCGGTGCAACCGGAGGAGGCGTCGCCTCTGGCCGGCAAGACGATCGTGTTGACCGGTAGCTTCAGCCTGCCGAGAACAGAGCTGAAAGCGCGGCTGCAGTCTGCCGGTGCCCGGGTGAGTGGTTCGGTTTCGGCCCAGACCGATTTTCTGGTGGTGGGGGAGAAGCCCGGATCGAAGCTGGAGCGGGCTAAAACGCTGGATGTAGTGATTGTGACTGAGGCTCAACTGGTCGAGCTCATTGCGACGCCGGGGGGGGCGGATCAAACCAGCGTTTGACATTCTTTCCGTGAGTTCCTAGTATCGGACCCCGGAGCGCGCCAAGAGGGCGGCTTTAGTTATATAAAAACCCAGTAACAGAGCGACCTTTTTGGATCGCGACTGGAGAGTCCGGGGCCATCCCGGATCGAAAAACGGTAATTTTCAGGAGAGTTCCAAGATGGTTAAGAAGTCCTTCGGTGGATTGTTTCGAGCAATCACCCCTATCGCTGTATTGATGTATGTTGCGGGGTCAGGCGCTGCTCTGGCTGAAGAGCTGGCAGAGGGCACGGTCATTAATGCCGGGAATCTCGCGAGTATGGAGTCTCATACTTTCGAAGGCCAGAAGATTGGTGACATGTTGCCGGAATCCATGAAAATGTGGGTTCGGGATCATGGTTTGGTCATCCCACTCCAGAAATCAAGAGATATTACGATTCCTGATGGACTGAAAGCTGCGACCGCGAAATATGCGGGCACGGTAACCTTGGATCCCGCGACGAAATTGATCTCGAACTGGGTTGCTGGCACACCGTTCGCGCCCCATTCTGAGATGTCCCTGGATGATCCTATGGCGGGCTATAAGTTGGCGTGGAACTTCTTTACCACAGCGGCTTTTCGTTCGGACTCGGTTCAGACCGAGGCCCCAACCCTGTTGATTGACGGGGTTAAGGGGATTGAGCAGTCTCAGAAGTTGATTAACTATCAGCTGCTTTTTAAAGGTAGAACTTCTGGTGGGCCTGTTGATCTGGCTCCAGATGATGCTGAGCTTTTTAAGAAGCAGCTGATTATTGTGACTGAACCCTATGATATTGCGGGTTTGGGATCTTTCAGCGAGCGTTACCTCGATGGGCGTCAGGATAATGCCTGGGCCTATGTGAAGAGTGTGCGTCGTACCCGCCGTATCTCTGGCAATGTCTGGGCTGATCCGCTGGCCAACACCGATCTGATGGGTGATGACAATGGTATGATGGATGCGCACCCCGCTTGGTACAAAGATATTCAGCTCGTAGGTCGGCGTTATATTTTGAATCCAGGGCATACAGGAAGTCTGGTTACTCACGACAACCTGGCTGAGCGTTTTGATCTCGAGAACCCACCTTTCTGGAACCCGATCGCTATCGGTTATGAACCGAAAGAGGTTTATGTGCTGGAAATTACTAATCCAGATACCCACCCTTACAGCCGCAAGACGGTCTATATGGATACTTACCGTCCCCACTGTGGTTATTCTGAGATGTATGATCGCAAGGGCGACTTCTGGCGGACCTCTCTGTTCACTATGAACGAGATGGAGGCGGTAAATGGTGACCCAGCCTATGCGGTCTCAGGGTTTGTTGTTGCAGATTGGCAGAAGATGCATGGCACAGTGATCCATCTGGATCGGTTTAGCGCCAATGCGGTTTACAACCCGGATAAGTTTAACGAGCGCTCCATCGAGCGGGCGGCGAAGGGGCAGTTGCAGTTCTAGCGTAGCGGGCCTCAATGGATGTTGAAAGCGGCCGGTTTACCCGGCCGTTTTTTTGTCTGGAATAATGCAAGCCGGCGCTTTTATCTGGCCTTGGAGTGGTCTTTTCGTTTTCTGCCGGGCTGGTGGTTACCGGCGAGCCGGTGTCTGAAACCCGGCGTCAGTGAGTGCACAAGAACAGGCTGGAAATTTTCACGGGATGCTGTCATGATGGCGCCCGCTGTGGCGTGGTTCCAGGGTGCGTGCTCGAAATGAGAGACCGCGAGCCAGGGGTTGCGGCATACGTATAAAAGGAAACGGCATTTCGGTTGATTTGACCGCTTTCTGTCAGAGAAGTATCTGGGGAACCTCCTCTCTTGATGGGCTGTTGTACGCGTGACGACGGGTTCCGGTTTGCGCCGGGGCGATGTTGAATCTGAGGAGTAGTTGAAATGACGCGTAGCCGATCTACTAATACTGGCTATTTTCTGGCCGCAGCCATGATGGGTTTCGGTTTTACCGGAGCTGTGGTGGCTGAAGAGTTGACAGAAGGTACTGTGATTGATGCCTCGAACTTGGCTGATGTGTTGGATGACACATTTGAGGGGCATACCATCAAAGAGATGTTGCCGGACCCCATCCAGATGTGGATTCGGGATCACAATATGCAGGTGCCTTTGCAGCATTCGCAAAATCTGGATATCCCACCGGGCCTGAAAGCGGCTACGGAAAAATATGCCGGCACGGTGACCTTCAATCCAGAGACCAGACTGGTTGAAAACTGGGTTGCAGGCACACCATTCACCCCCCATTCAGAAATCTCTCTGGATGACCCTTACGCCGGTTATAAGTTGGCGTGGAACTATTTTTTGACCCAGACGCACCGGCCTGATTCGATTCAGACCGAAGCCCCAACGCTGCTGATTGATGGGGTCAAGGGTGTTGAGCAATCCCAGAAATTAATTAACTACCAGTTGATGTTAAAGGGGCGCACGACGGGCGGCCCGTTGGATATTGCACCGGACGACCCGGGCCTGTTCAAAAAGCAGCTGATCATTGTGACCGAGCCCTATGATATTGCGGGTCTTGGTTCCTTCAGCGTGCGTTATCTGGACGGGCGGCAGGACAACGCCTGGGCCTATGTGAAGAGCGTTCGCCGGACCCGCCGTATCTCTGGTAATGTCTGGGCTGATCCGTTGGCCAACACGGACCTGCTGGGCGATGATAACGGCATCATGGATTCCAATCCGGCCTGGTATAAAGACGTCAAGCTGCTTAAGCGCACGTGGCTGCTTGCCGCCGCGCATACGACCGGGATAGTTACCAGCGAAAACCTGACTGACAGGGTTGATACGGCCAACCCGCCATATTGGAATTTTATCAATAACGGTTATGAGCCCCGTGAGGTGTACGTTATTGAAGTGATTAATCCGGAAACCAACCCCTATAGTCGCAAGGTGGTTTACATGGATACGGAGCGCCCCAATAATTACTACTCAGAGATGTATGACCGCAAGGGTGATTTCTGGCGTACCAACTGGTTTACGTACAATAAAACCACGGCGGTTAACGGTGATCCGGCCTACGCAGTTTCAGTTTTCAGTACGGTGGATTGGCAGAAGATGCACGGGACGGTGATCCATCTGGATCGTTATGCCGCCAATGCGCCTTATGATCCCAGAAAATTCAATGAGCGTTCCATTGAGCGTGCCGCCAAAGGGCAGCTGCAGTTCTAGCACACCCGATTTTTTGACGGATAGATCAGACGGCCGGTTTTACCGGCCGTTTTTTTTGCGGAACCTAATGTTGACGTGGTTTTTGCCGGGCTCGATGTTCACAGGGTAGTCTGGATGCAACGCCCGAGCTGTCTCCTCAAGTCCGGGCTTTGTTCTGCCTTGCTGATCGGAGTGATAGAGAGTATCTTCGGGGTGTGGCGAACACACGAGCGGGCATAAGATTCCGCCGTTTTACCTTGGAGGAGTGAGTGATGTCGACTGTAAACTGGCGTTGTGCCGGGTTGTTTGTTGTTGGGGTTTTCGGAGCGCTCCCGTCCGGGGCTGAGGAGTTGTCGGCCGGTACCGTGATAGGTCCGGGTAATCTGGCCCAGAGGATGGATGACAGTTTTGCCGGCCACCGGATCGGCGATATGCTTTCCGAGCCTATGCAGATGTGGATTCGGGACCATAATCTGACCATGCGTCTGGCGGAGCCGGGTGATTACCGGATTCCGAGCCATTTGATTGAGGCGACCCGTGCCAATGCGGGTCAGGCCAGATTCAATTCAGAGACCCGTTTGGTCGAGGGATGGACGGCCGGTATTCCATTCCCGCCGGATCAGATTGACATTAACGACACCCAGGCGGGTTACAAGCTAGCCTATAATTTTTTCTACACCCCGGCGTTTCGCAACGACAGTGCGGAGTTTGATTCACACACCATTTTGATCGGCGCCAATCGGGGGCTGGAGCAGACCCAGAAACTGATTAACTATCAGTATGTATTGCAGGGGCGGACCAGTGGTGGTCCCCTAAATCTGGATGAAGAGGTGCTGAAAAAACAGCTGGTTGTGGTGCAGCATCCCTATGATGTTGCCGGGTTGGGTTCATTCAATATTCGGTACGCCAACGGCAAGCAGGACAACGCCTGGGCCTACGTCAAGAGTGTGCGCCGGGTGCGGCGGATCTCGGGTAATTTCTGGATGGATCCGGTCGCCAATCTGGACCTGCTCGGTGATGACAACGGTCTGATCGATGCGTCACCCTCCTGGTATGCGGGTGTGAAACTGCTGGATATTAAACATGTTCTGGCGGTGGCCAATACCCCAGGCATGGTCGATCCGGAGAATTTTGGCGAGCGGATTGATCTGGACAACCCACCCCACTGGAATCCGATCAATGTCGATTGGGAACCCCGGGAGGTGTTTGTGCTGAGGATTGACTATCCGGAGGTCCACCCCTATTCATACAAAACCGTCTACATGGAGAAGGAATTTCCCCAGAACTGGTTGGGCGAAATGTATGACAAGAAAGGCGAGCTCTGGCGTATCGGTCTCTTTATGGGCATTCAGATGGAGACTGAGAATGGCGAGCCCGCGATGGCCTTTTCCCAGGTGCCGGTCTGCGATTTTCAGCGGCTGCACTGCAGCCAGATCACTGTGACCGCGCTGCGGCTTAACAACCAGGAGTTGCGTGCCCAGGATTTCAGTGAGCGCAACATCGAGAAAGTCGCCAAGGGGCAGATGTTCGCTTTTTAGGACTGCTTTAAGAGGAGTGAAACGCCGGGGCGCTGGACTAGCTTAGTCCAGCAGTCCATGGAAAGGCTGGACCTGAACCTCGGCCCCCGCTTCCACTATCGTTTGATCCGGTGCCAGCACAATGAAGCAGTTGGCCCGGCTCATTGAGCTCAGCACTCCTGAGCCCTGGCTGCCGGTGGTGTTGACAACCAGTCTGCCGGAGCGACTGTTGCTCAGGATTCCCCGCTGAAATTCGGTTCGACCCGGTTTTTTCTGCAAGGGGGTTTCGGTTTGTGCGCTCAGGGTTAGCGGCATGGTCGGCGTCGTGCCCATTAGCCGGAGCAGGGCGGGCTGGACGAACTGGTAGAAGGTGACCATCACTGAGACCGGATTTCCGGGCAGACCAAAAAACCAGCAGTCGTCGATCTGGCCAAAGGCTAATGGACGGCCCGGTTTCATGGCGACCTTCCAGAAGTTGATATGGCCGGTCTGTTGCAGGGTGGCTTTGACATAATCCGCGTCGCCCACGGAGACCCCACCGGAGGTGATCAGCGCATCGGCCTGCGCCGCGGCCTGCCGAAACGCAGATTTCATCTCGGTGGGTTCGTCCGGCACCACCCCCATATCCAGGATCTCAACCGGCAGTGCCTGCAGCATGCCGTGGAGGCTGTAGCGATTGCTGTCATAGATCAGCCCCGGCCCTAGTGGTTGACCCACTGAGCGGAGTTCATCGCCGGTTGAGAAAAAAGCGATGCGTGGTCGCCGGATGACCGGAATCTCCGCGATCCCCAGTGAAGCCAACAACCCCAGATCGGGTGCCCGCAGCCGGTGGCCCGGTTTCAGGACCAAATCTCCCCGCCGGATATCCTCCCCCGCCGCCCGCACATTCTGCCCCGGCTCCGGTTGTTTTAGCAGCCGAATGCCCCCATCACTGGCCCGGGTCTGCTCCTGCATGATCACTGTGTCGGTCCCCGCTGGCACGCAGGCGCCGGTCATGATGCGGACACAACCGCCGGTTGGAATCGAGCCGGTGAACGGTCGGCCCGCCAGCGATTGTCCGGCCACCGGCCAGAGCTGGTCCAGGTTGCCGCTTAGTTCCCGACTGCGCAATGCGTAACCATCCATGGCAGAGTTGGTGTGGGCGGGAACATCCAGCGCAGATTGAATCGGTGTTGACAGCACCCGGCCCAGGCTCTGGCGCAGATCAACTCTCTCTGATCCGGTCACCGGCGAGACCGTTTCTATCAGTCGTTTCCGGGCCTCCGCCACCTTCAGCTGGGTAGGTTCCGGGGTGTCGCAATCGACGGCTTCCGGGGCTGGTTTTTGATTCATGTTTCTGCTCGTGACCAGAGGGGGATGAGTGGCAGCTATTCTAGGGTTGAAACAGAGCTTAAACGGCCCGTTTATGTTAAATTTATCCGATACTCCATGACCCCTATTTTAACCCTGCTCGGTTCCACCAGCGGGGTTGTTGAGCGGCACAAACAGGTTCGTTTTTGATGGCTGAATTCGCGAAAGAAGTTACCCCGGTCAATATTGAAGACGAGATGCAGCGTTCGTATCTCGACTACGCCATGAGCGTGATTGTCGGCCGGGCCCTGCCGGACGTTCGGGACGGTCTCAAGCCGGTTCATCGCCGGGTGCTCTTTGCCATGCAGGCGATGGGTAACGACCACAACAAACCCTACAAGAAATCCGCCCGTATTGTTGGTGATGTGATCGGTAAATATCACCCCCATGGTGATTCCGCAGTCTACGATACCATCGTGCGGATGGCCCAGGATTTTTCCCTGCGGTATCTGCTGGTGGATGGTCAGGGTAACTTTGGTTCGGTGGATGGTGATTCCGCCGCCGCTATGCGTTACACCGAAATTCGGCTCTCCAAAATTGCCCATGAATTGATGGGTGATATTGATCGTGAAACCGTTGATTTTGTCGCCAACTATGACGGCAGTGAGCATGAGCCGGCGGTGCTGCCGACCGCGTTCCCCAACCTGTTGGTGAATGGCTCTACGGGTATTGCGGTGGGTATGGCGACCAATATTCCACCCCATAACCTGAACGAAGTGGTGGATGCCTGCGTGGCGATGGTCGACCGGCCGGATATCTCGGTGGATGAGTTACTGCAGATTATTCCCGGTCCGGATTTCCCCACCGGGGCGATCATTAACGGGGCGTCGGGGATTGAAGAGGCCTACCGCACCGGCCGTGGCAAGATCTATGTGCGGGGCCGTGCCGAAGTTGAGCGCAACGACGGCCAGCAGAAAATTATTATCTCTGAACTGCCTTATCAGGTGAATAAGGCGCGTCTGCTGGAGAAGATAGCGGAGCTGGTCAAAGAGAAGCGCCTCGAAGGTATAACCGAAATCCGGGACGAGTCTGATAAAGACGGGATGCGGGTGGTGATCGAGCTGCGCCGCGGCGAAGTCGGTGAGGTGACCCTGAACAACCTCTATAAAACCACCCAGCTGGAAAATGTCTTTGGCATTAACATTGTGGTGCTGGTGGATGGTCAGCCGAAGCTCTGCAATCTCAGCGAGTTGATTGAAGCTTTTATCCGCCACCGTTGTGAGGTGGTGAGTCGGCGTAGTCTGTTTGAGCTGCGCAAGGCGGGTGAGCGCTCCCACCTGCTGGAAGGGTTGGCGGTCGCGCTGGCCAATATCGATCCGGTGATTGCCTTGATCAAGGCCTGCAAAACGTCAGAAGAGGCGCGCCAGGAACTGTTGGCCCGGCCCTGGTTGGCCGGCAGTGTGCAGGGCATGCTTGAGCGGGCCGGTGCGTTGCAGCTTGAATCTGCCGACGCGGGTTTGCAGGCGGACGGCTACCACCTCTCAGCCCGGCAGGCCCAGGCGATTCTGGATATGCGCCTGCATCGTCTTACCGGGCTGGAGCAGGACAAAATCCTCGAGGAGTACGAGCAGCTGCTGGTGAGGATGCAGGAGTTGAGGGAGATTCTCGATAGCCGTGAGCGGCTGATGGCCGTGATTCGGGAAGAGCTGGTCGCCCTGAAAGAGCAGTATGGGGACGCGCGCCGGAGCACCATCGTGCAGGAGCGGCTCGATCTGGAGCTGGAAGATCTGATAGCGGAAGAGGACATGGTGGTTACCCTCTCCCGGGACGGTTATGTCAAAGCCCAACCCCTCTCCGAGTACCGCTCTCAACGTCGGGGCGGTCGTGGTCGAAGTGCCGCCCGGGTCAAGGACGAAGATCTGGTTGATCAGCTGCTGGTGGCCAGTAGCCACGACACGGTGCTCTGTTTCTCCAGTGCGGGTAAAGCGTACTGGTTGAAGGTCTACGGTTTGCCTCAGGGCGGTTCCCAGGCCCGGGGTCGGCCAATTGTCAATCTGCTGTCTCTGGCGGACGACGAGAAGATCAGCGCCATGCTGCCGCAGCGGGATCTGACTGGTGATCGACAGGTCTTTTTTGCCACCGCACTGGGGACCATTAAAAAGACCCCGCTGATCGATTTTTCCCGTCCCCGGACCAAAGGCATCATCGCGGTGGAGCTGTCAGAGGGTGATCAGCTGGTGGGAGTGGATATCACCACTGGTGAGGATGACATCATGCTGTTCAGTGATGCGGGTAAGGTGATTCGTTTCCACGAGCAGCAGGTCCGCAGTATGGGGCGGACCGCCCGGGGCGTACGGGGTATGCGGCTGGGCCCGGATGATCGTCTGATCTCCCTGGTGGTGGTGCGGGAGGGCGACCTCTTGACCGTGACCGAACGAGGCTTCGGCAAGCGCACGCCATTGGCGGACTATGCACCAATCAATAGAGGCGGGCAGGGCGTGATCTCAATTCGCACCTCGGAGCGGAACGGCAAGGTGGTTGGTGCGGTTCAGGTCGCCGAGGGTGATGAGGTGATGTTGATCACCAATGGCGGCACCCTGATCCGCACTCCGGTGGCGGGTATCTCCATGATGGGTCGCAATACCCAGGGTGTGACATTGATGGGGCTTGATTCCGGCGAGAAGCTGGTGATGCTCGAACGGGTCAAGGAGAGTGATGAATCTGCCGACAGTGTGGCTGATGAGGCGTAAAGGAGAGAGTGAATCTGCCGATAGTGCGGCTGATGAGGCGTCGTTGAGGTGCCATCAGTCGCGGTTAGCGCGAGAATTGCCCTTGTTAAAGTATTTGTGTGCCTGATGTTGACAGGCCAGATGACACCAAATAGGATGCCCCCGGAAGCCACGTTTAGATGGTAAATCAAGAACAGAGAGGGTTTAGAAGAAAAATTAGTTTTCCGAGTTTTATACTGTGATCGCTGTGGCGGTTGCTTGAGCCAATTTATTCCTGAGGAGGGTTTTCATGGGTCGCACCAAGAAGCCAGTTGTAGTTTCAAAAACATTAGTCGCCGCCAGTCTGGCTGCCTCGGTCGTGGTGCCGGGTGCTGTCTCTGCCGGCATCTTTTCTGACCCTAAATACAACGTCACCGGTTATGTCCGTGAGCATATCGCGGTGAACCTGGAAGATAAAGACGCTCCGAATTATTCGACTGGCGGACCCATGCCCGGTGTAGGTTCAAGTCCAATCGGCGGAAAGGGCGAAGTCTCTATGGCTCGCACCAGCGTCAAGCTCGAAGGCCGGGTG
>JAKLLR010000037.1 GCA_022014175.1 Gammaproteobacteria bacterium
GAACCTCTTCCAGCTCGAGGCGCAACTGGTGGATGATTTGACGACTCTGGTCTGAGTCCCGTTTCGCCACCTCGCCGGAGAGTCGCTGGCGGGCTCCGCTGATAGTAAAGCCCTGATCGTAGAGCAGGCTGCGAATCTGGCGGATCAGGATGACATCCTGTCGTTGGTAGTACCGCCGGTTGCCACCCCGTTTGACCGGTTTGAGCTGCAGAAACTCCTGTTCCCAGTACCGCAGAACATGCGGTTTTACATCACACAGGTCGCTAACCTCACCAATAGTG
Source organism: Gammaproteobacteria bacterium (assembly GCA_022014175.1). GTDB lineage: Bacteria > Pseudomonadota > Gammaproteobacteria > Immundisolibacterales > JAKLLR01 > JAKLLR01. The sequence goes on from JAKLLR010000037.1 coordinate 282, forward strand.
AAGTAACGCTTACCCGGTATGGGGGGTAGTTCCTTGTTGTTCGACGGTTCCAGCATAGGCCTCTATGCGCCGTTTTAGTTTCTGTCCGGGCTTGAATGTTACCACCCTGCGGGCAGTTATGGGGATTTCCTCACCTGTTTTCGGGTTTCTGCCCGGGCGGGGACTTTTGTCTCTGAGGGTGAAATTTCCAAAGCCGGAGAGTTTGACCACATCACCGTCAGCCAGGGCCTGCCGGATCTCCTCGAAAAAGAGTTCGACGATCTCCTTGGCTTCCCGCTTGTTGATGCCGATCTGCTCATGCAGCACTTCGGCCATTTTTGCTTTTGTTAATGCCATTGAAAAATCAGTCGCGCAGGGTTGCACCAAATTCAGACGTTAGTGCGCTAATTGTTTGATTCAAAAGTATTTCTACCTTCGAGTCGGTTAGATTGCTGGAACTATCATTCCAGGTCAAGCCCAGGGCGATGCTTTTTTGTCCACTGGGCACACCCTCGCCTCGATAACAGTCGAACAGCACAAGATCATCCAGTTCTGCTCCGGCGACCTGCCGAACCCGAGTCATCAGGGTCCCTACGGCGAGGGTCGCTGGAACCAGTAGCGCGATGTCTCGCCGGATGCTGGGGAAACGACTCACTTCACTGAATGCGGGCAGGCGGCGGGACTGCAGCGGTGCCTGTTCCAGCTGAAACAGAATCACACTATCCCGCAGATCGAGATCCTCTTTCAGGCCGGGGTGAATCTCTCCAAGCCATCCGACCGGCTGGTCGTCGAAGTGGATTCGGGCGGATTTACCGGGATGCAGGGCGGGGTGTGCCGCGCTCTGGAATGAGAATCTCTCCATCTGTCCGGTGTTTCGGATCAGGGCTTCAAGGTCCCCTTTGATCTCGAAGAATTCCGCTGTGTCCCTATCGCGGCCCCACTGCTCCGGCAGTGACGGCCCGCTGACCGCGCCAGCCAGCACCGGAATCTGCGCCAGGGTCTCACCGGGCAGGAAACAGAGGCCGGTTTCAAACAGGCGAATTCGGCTCTGTTGGCGGTTCTGGTTATGCAGCATCAGGGGCAGCAGACTGCTCCAGAGGGTGGTGCGCAGGACGGACAGATCGCCCGAGAGGGGATTGACCAATGCTTTGGGCTGCAACTCAGGGGAGATTTTCCGCTCCAGCGCTGCATCAACAAAGCTGTAGCTGATGACTTCCTGATACCCCCGGTTGGCCAGGTGCTCACAGATCTGGTTGATGCTCAGGTGGCGTTCAGGTGCTGGTCGTAGCTCCAGCGAGCCCTGGGGCATGGTCTCCGGGATGTTGTTGTAACCGACGATCCGGCCGATCTCTTCGATCAGGTCGACTTCGAGGGCGATGTCGAAGCGGTGGCTGGGTGGTGTGATCGTCCATTTGGTCTGGTCGCTATCTACAACGGCCAGTCCTAGCCGTTCGAAAATACCCTTGATCGAGGCATCGCTGGTATCGACACCCAGCAGCTGTCGGGTCCGCTCCGGTCGAAACCGGACTGGCGCCCGCCGGGGCAGTTCTGACGCTGTCGTGATTTCGTTAATCGGACCAGGCTGACCACCCGCTATCTCAAGCAACAACCCAGTCGCCCGCTCCATCGCCATACGCTGGAGTTCCGGATCGACCCCCCGCTCAAAGCGGTGGCTGGAGTCAGTGTGCAGGCCAAGCCGCCGGGCTCGCCCGATGATCGCGGATGGGGTGAAGAAGGCACTCTCCAGCAGCAGGCTGGTGGTCTCTGTCTTCACTCCAGAGGCGGCGCCCCCCATGATACCGGCGAGAGCCAGGGGTTTCTGTTCATCGGCAATTAGCAGCATATCGGGGGCAAGAGTGGCTCTGCTACCGTTCAACAGCTCGATTTGTTCTTCCGCTTTTGCCAGCCTGACGGTGACGGCTCCGCTGAGCTGGTCCAGATCAAACGCATGCATCGGCTGGCCCAGCTCCAGCAAAACGTAGTTGGTGACATCGACCACCGCGGAGATACTACGAATGCCGCAGCGTCGAAGCCGTTCCCGCAGCCATTGAGGGGCGGTCGCTGCAGGGTCCACCCCCCGGATAACCCGGGTCAGGTAGCGGGGACAGGCTGCTGTGGCCTCTACCTTGACCCTATAACGCTCCTCGTTGACGGGGTCACTCGGGCCAAAGATGGGGGCTGATATAGCCAGATCATTCAGTGCGGCGACCTCCCGGGCGACACCACGAATACTGAGGCAATCGCCCCGGTTGGGGGTTAGATCAATTTCGATGATCTGATCGTTGAGCCCCAGTTGCTGGCTGATGGGTGTGCCTGGAATGGCGGATTCAGTCAGGTGCAGCAGGCCACTGGCATCCTCACCCAAACCTAATTCGGTGCTGGAGCAGAGCATGCCCTGGGAGGGAACTCCCCGCAGTTTCGACTTCTTGATTTTGAGCCCGTTCGGTAGGCGGGCACCGATCAGGGCGGTGGGCACCTTGACGCCAGCGGCGACGTTGGGGGCGCCGCAGACGATATTCAGCCGTTCTGGCGCGCCGACATTGACCTGGCAAACCCGCAGGCGGTCTGCGTCGGGGTGAGGCTCAACCTGGGTTACTTCCCCCACCACAACCTTGGTGAGGTCAGCCCCGGCGGCGGTGATTCCATCTACTTCGAGGCCAGCCATGGTCAGCTGCTCGGCCAGGCTCTGACTATTCAGAGGCGGGTTGACCCACTCTCTAAGCCACTGTTCGCTTATCAGCATGCGGGGTCTTCCTGTGGTTCAGTTGAATTGGCGCAGGAATCTCAGATCGTTCTCGAAGAACAGCCGCAGATCGTTAATGCCGTAGCGCAGCATGGCAAGGCGTTCAACGCCCATTCCGAAGGCGAAGCCGTTATAGCGTTCGCTATCGATCTTGACGTGACTCAGTACATTGGGGTGAACCATGCCACAGCCGAGCACCTCCAGCCAGCCGGTGTGGCCACAGACCCGACAGCCCTGACCGTCGCAGATGACGCAGGCCATATCCGCTTCAGCGGAAGGTTCGGTAAAGGGGAAGTAGGAGGGCCGAAAGCGGACCTCCAGATCTTTTTCGAAAAACTGCCGCAAAAAAGAGATCAGGACGCCTTTTAACTCGGCGAAACTGACCGAGGTGCCTACCATCAGCCCTTCGACCTGATGAAACATCGGGGTATGGGTAAGGTCTGAGTCGCGCCGGTAGACCCGGCCCGGAGCGATAATGCGCAGCGGCGGTTCGTTGGTCTCCATCACCCGCACCTGGACCGGCGAGGTGTGGGTCCGCAGCAGACTGCCATCCGCGAAATAGAAGGTGTCGTGCATGGCCCGGGCCGGATGATCCGCAGGAATGTTCAGCGCTTCGAAGTTGTGGAAGTCATCTTCAACTTCCGGGCCTTCTGCAACCTCGAAGCCGATCTGGCCAAACAGGGTCTGGATGCGCTGCAGTGTCAGTGAGACCGGATGGCGGCCGCCGGGAGGGAGGCCGAGGCCGGGCAGTGAGACGTCCAGCGTCTCCTGTTCAAGTCGCTGCTGGAGTTCTGCTGCCTCAAGCGTGGTCTGGCGCGACGCGATCAGGCGGGTGATCTGTTGCCTGATTTCGTTCAGTTTTTGGCCCTGAATCGGGCGCTGGTCCGGCGGCAGCTTGCCGAGACCCTTTAGTAGTGTGGTGAGCGCCCCGGTTTTACCGAGAAACTGGACGCGCAGAGTTTCAACCTGCTGGCTGCTGCCAGCCTGGGCCAACGCGGATTCGGCTTCCTCTAACAGCTTGGCTGAGTCAGACATGGGCCTGGCAAGATTATGAGCAAGGCAGGATGGGTAGCGGTGCTGCCCACCCTGCTGATTTCAGGCCCTGTTCAGGCTGCGACGGAGAGATTCGCCTTGGCGGATTCAGCCAGGGCGGAAAATACGTCCGGCTGATTGACTGCGAGATCTGCGAGGAGTTTGCGATCAACTTCGATCTCCGCCTTGTTGAGGCCGTCTATCAGCCGGCTGTAGGAGAGCCCGTTGATTCTGGCAGCCGCGTTGATGCGGGCGATCCAGAGGGTTCTGAACTGGCGTTTACGCTGTCGACGATCGCGATAGGCGTATTGTCCGGCTTTGATAACTGCCTGCTTTGCAACTTTGAATGTTGTGCTGCGGGCACCCCGGTAACCTTTGGCCGCAGCCAGTACTTTTTTGTGGCGACTGCGCGCGGTCACTCCGCGTTTAACTCTGGACATCGTATTCTCCGGCGGGTTTTAGACGTAGGGCAACATGCGCCGAATAGCGGCGGTATCACTGGCGCTGACCGTTTCAGGTTGACGCAGACCACGCTTACGTTTGGTCGATTTTTTGGTCAGGATATGGTTCAGGTGCGACTGTGACCGCTTGAAGCGACCCGTTGCCGTTTTTTTGAACCGCTTGGCGGCACCCCGATTTGTTTTAAGTTTTGGCACGTTATAACTCCTTACAATCTTAAAAAAGGCTCTGTTTCAGTGTTTTTTCGGTGCCATGACCATGACCATCTGCCGACCCTCAAGCCTGGGAAACTGCTCGACGTTGGCCAGCTCACTGAGGTCGGCCTCGACCCGCTTCAGCAACTCCATGCCTAGATGCTGGTGGGCCATTTCTCGCCCCCGAAAACGCAATGTAATTTTTGCCTTGTCTCCATTCTCCAGGAATCGGATGAGATTCCTGAGCTTGATCTGATAATCCCCTTCATCGGTCCGAGGCCGGAATTTGATCTCCTTGACCTGGATCTGTTTCTGCTTTTTACGAGCGACCTGCTGCTTTTTACTCTCGTTAAAAATGTGTTTGCCGTAATCCATGATCCGGCAGACTGGCGGCTCAGCCGTTGGCGCGATCTCTACCAGATCCAGGCCCGCTTCTGCCGCCCGGTCTCTGGCTGCAACCAGTGTGACTATGCCGGCTTGTTCGCCAGCTTCGTCAATCAACCTGATTTTGGGCGCAGAGATTTCGTCGTTCATCCGAACAGAACGCTTTTTTTCCTGCTGCTTTGCGATATCTAATTCCCCACGGTAATTTTGCTGCGTTGCGCTACGGCTCCATTGAAAAATTCCACGAAACCATCAATCGCCATATTGCCAAGGTCTTCACCAGACAAACGACGTACCGACAGAGTGTGGTTTTCAAGCTCGCGGTCGCCGACGACGACCAGAAGGGGAACCCGCTGCAGCGTATGCTCGCGAATTTTATAGCCGATCTTTTCGTTCCTCAAGTCCGAATCTGCACGAATGCCCGCCTTTCGCAGGGTATCGGTCACATTTTGAGCGAATTCAGCCTGACTGTCAGTGATGCTCATCACCATGACCTGTACCGGGGAGAGCCAGAGCGGCAGTTTGCCGGCGTGCTCTTCGATCAGAATGCCGATGAAGCGTTCGATGGATCCGAGGATGGCGCGGTGGAGCATCACCGGCACCTGGCGATGGCCGTCCTCACCGATATAGGCCGCATCCAGCCGGGCGGGCATGGAGAAGTCCACCTGAATGGTGCCGCACTGCCAGACCCGCTCCAGCGAGTCTCGTAGCGAGAACTCGATTTTGGGTCCGTAGAAGGCGCCTTCCCCGGGTTGCAACTGCCAGGCCATGCCTTTGTGATCCAGGGCCTGTTGCAGCGCCTGTTCCGCCTTATCCCAGATTTCGTCGGAGCCGACCCGGTTGTCCGGCCGGGTGGAGAGTTTGACTTCAACCTTGTTGAAACCGAAATCCGCATAGACCGATAGCAGTAGATCGATGAAGCTGCTGACTTCGTCCTGAATCTGGGCTTCGGTACAGAAGATATGGGCGTCATCCTGGACGAAGTTGCGCACCCGCATCAGGCCGTGCAGGGTGCCGGAGGGCTCATTGCGGTGGCAGGAGCCAAATTCGGCGAGCCGTAGCGGCAGTTCACGGTAGCTGCGTACACCCTGATTGAAGATCTGCACGTGGCAGGGACAGTTCATCGGTTTGACTGCGTAGTCTCGGGCCTCGGAGTGGGTGGTGAAAATCATCTCACCAAATTTGTCCCAGTGTCCGGATTTCTCCCAGAGGCTTCGATCCACCAGCTGCGGTGTACTGATCTCCTGGTAGTCGTGATCCTGCAGGGTGGCGCGAATGTACTGCTCCACCTGCTGGTAGAGAGTCCAGCCCTTGGGGTGCCAGAAGACCCTGCCCGGGGCCTCTTCCTGCATCTGGAAGAGAGCGAGGTTGCGGCCCAGTTTGCGGTGGTCCCGCTTCGAGGCCTCTTCGATTCGGTGCAGGTACTTTTTCAGGGCCTTGCGATCCGGCCAGGCGGTGCCGTAGATGCGTTGCAGCATCTCGTTGCGGGCATCCCCACGCCAGTAGGCGCCGGCGATCTTGGTCAGTTTGAAAGCTTTGAGGTGGCTGGTACTGGGGACATGGGGGCCACGGCAGAGATCAGTGAATTCGCCCTGGGCGTAGAGGGAGATGTCATCACTTGCCGGGATGTCGGCGATGATCTCCGCTTTGTAAGTCTCACCCATGCCACGAAACAGGGCGATGGCTTCGTCCCGGGGCAGCACTGTCCGCCTAACCGGCAGGTCAGCGCTAACGATCTCCTGCATGCGGTTTTCGATGGTCTCCAGATCTTCCGGCGTAAAGCGGTGTTCGCTGGCGAAATCGTAATAGAAACCGTCGTCGATCACCGGACCAATGGTTACCTGGGTGCCGGGAAAGAGCTGTTGCACGGCCTGGGCCAGCAGGTGAGCGCAGGAGTGGCGCAGGATCTCGAGACCGGCGTCGTCCCGCTCGGTGATGATGGCGGCTTCGGCATCCTGGCCGATCAGGTAGCTGGTATCTACCGTCTCGCCGTTGACCCGCCCCGCAAGAGCCGCTCTGGCCAGACCGGCACCGATATCCGCGGCCAGCTCTGCCACAGTGACGGGCTGGTCAAACCGGCGCTGGCTGCCATCGGGTAGAGTTATGGTCGGCATGGTTCGCTGTTTGCCAATGGGGTCTCAGGCGTGGCGGTCTCATTGCTGCCAGGCTCTCTAAATCCGGGTGGTTGGTGTCTATTCAAAGATGGTAGGCGCGGGCGGGATTGAACCGCCGACCACTACCATGTCAAGGTAGTGCTCTACCACTGAGCTACGCGCCTGCTGAAAAACCGGGTGCGCAAGGTACCACAGTGACAGGCCCTGCTCAACGGCCAAAATCGCGCGGTCAGGCGGTTTTGCGCCCCATTGAAGGGGGCAGTTCCAGCGCACTCTGTTTAAGCTTCTGAATTTGGTCCCGCAGAGCGGCGGCCTGTTCGAATTCCAGATTTTCCGCGTGCTGGAACATGCTCCTTTCCAGTCGGCGAATTTCTGTGCTGAGCTGTTTGGCGCTGAGCCGACCGTAATGGGCTTTCTCTTCAGCCGCCTGCCTCAGCTGGGCTCTGCCCGGTGGGGTTGAGCGGGTGCCACCGAGGTCGAGAATATCGGTCACTGCCTTGCTGATGCTGGCGGGCGTGATGTCGTGGGCCAGGTTGTGAGCGAGCTGTTTGTTCCGACGCCGTTCAGTTTCGTCCAGTGCCCGGCGCATTGAACCGGTGATTTTGTCCGCATACAGAATTGCCCGGCCCTCAATATGGCGGGCGGCTCGGCCAATGGTCTGGATCAGACTGGTTTCGGAGCGTAAGAACCCCTCTTTGTCAGCATCCAGAATCGCCACCAGGGCAACCTCCGGGATATCCAGCCCCTCCCGTAACAGGTTGATGCCGACCAGTACATCAAACTCACCGAGACGCAGGTCCCGAATGATCTCCACCCGCTCCACGGTGTCGATCTCTGAGTGCATGTAGCGCACTCGTACACCATGTTCATCCAGATAGTCGGTCAGGTCTTCTGCCATGCGTTTGGTGAGGGTGGTCACCAGTATCCGCTGGCCTTTTTCTGTCAGCCGATTGATTTCGGATAGCAGGTCATCCACCTGAGTGGTGGCGGGGCGAATGTCGACGACTGGATCCACCAGTCCGGTGGGTCGCACCACCTGTTCTGCAATGGTTGCGGCGTGCTCTTTTTCATAGGGCCCGGGGGTGGCGGAGACAAAAATGGACTGAGGGGCCAGCCGTTCAAACTCCTCGAAACGCAGGGGCCGGTTGTCCAGTGCGGATGGCAGCCGAAAGCCGTAATTGACCAGATTCTCCTTGCGGGAGCGATCTCCCCGGTACATACCGCCAATCTGAGGAATGCTGACGTGAGATTCATCCACCACCAGCAGGGCGTCATCCGGCAGGTAGTCGAACAGGGTGGGTGGTGGCTCTCCCGCTGCCCGCCCAGAGATATAGCGGGAGTAGTTCTCAATGCCGGAGCAGTATCCCAGCTCCTGCATCATCTCAATGTCATACCGGGTGCGTTCATCCAGCCGCTGCGCCTCCACCAGTTTGTCAGCCTGCCGTAGCTGGGTCAGCCGTTCAGCGAGTTCCGCCTTGATCTGGTCCAAAGCTCCGAGGATGGTCTCCTTGGGGGTGACGTAATGGGTCTTGGGATAGATCGTGAGCCTGGGCACTCGTCGGGTGACCTCGCCAGTCAGCGGATCAAAGAAGGCGAGAGATTCGATCTCATCGTCGAACAGTTCGATCCGTACCGCGTCTCGCTCCGACTCCGCCGGGAAGATGTCGATAACCTCACCCCGGACCCGATAGTTGCCACGATGCAGCTCGACGTCGTTGCGGCTGTACTGCATGTCCGCCAGCCTGCGCAGGACCTGTCGCTGCTCAATCCGTTCGCCGCTGTTCAGGTGCAGCACCATGCTCATGTAGGCACGGGGATCCCCCAGGCCGTAGATCGCTGAGACCGAGGCGACGATGATGGTTTTGCGGCTTTCCAGTAGCGCTTTTGTCGCCGAGAGACGCATCTGCTCGATCTGGTCGTTGATCGAGGCATCCTTCTCTATAAAGGTATCGGATGCGGGGACATAGGCTTCGGGTTGATAGTGATCGTAGTAGGAGACGAAGTATTCCACCGAGTTATGGGGAAAAAATTCCCGCATTTCGGAATATAATTGCGCTGCCAGGGTCTTGTTATGGGCCATGATGACCGTCGGCCGCTGGAGTTTTTCGATCACATTGGCGATGGTGAAGGTTTTACCAGATCCGGTAACCCCGAGCAGCGTGAGCGCCGCTTCACCATTCTGCAATCCCTCGATGAGGGTCGCGATGGCAGCGGGTTGGTCCCCCGCAGGCTGATAGTTGCTGACTAGCTGGAAGCGGTCTTCCATGGTGTGACGGCTGTTCCGGGCATAAATAAATGGACCATTTTAGAGGTTTTCTCAAGGACGACGTTTGAATGAATGAGTTAAATGTTCCGCTGGCCGATCGCCTGGGACGGGTGAAGCCCTCTCTCACCCTGGCAGTGACCGCACGAGCTAAAGCATTGCGGGCCGCCGGACGTGATGTGATCGGCCTCGGTGCCGGTGAGCCGGACTTCGATACCCCGGAGCACATCAAGGCGGCGGCGGTGGCGGCGATCAACGACGGCTTCACCAAATATACGGCGGTGGATGGCACCCCGGAGCTGAAGCGGGCAATTATTGCCAAATTTGCCAGCGACAACGGCCTGCAGTACAGCGCGGATCAGATTCTGGTCTCCTCCGGTGGCAAACAGAGTTTCTACAACCTGGCCCAGGCGGTATTGAATCCCGGTGACGAGGTGGTGATTCCGGCGCCCTATTGGGTCTCTTATCCAGATATGGTGCTATTGGCCGGCGCTGAACCGATTATCGTCTCCGCTGGAATCGAGCAGCGGTTCAAGATGAAACCAGCACAACTGGCGGCGGCGATTACCGACAAAACTCGACTGGTGGTGATCAACTCACCCTCGAATCCCACCGGCGTGGCCTACAGCAAAGCGGAGCTGGCAGCTCTGGGTGAGGTGTTGGCTGGCCACCCCGATATTCTGGTGGCAACCGATGACATGTACGAGCACATTCTCTGGAGCGACGAGCCGTTCGCCAACATCCTCAACGCCTGCCCAGGACTCTATAGCAGGACTCTGGTTCTGAACGGCGTCTCCAAGGCCTACTCAATGACCGGCTGGCGCATTGGTTACGCGGCGGGGCCAGCTAAAATTATTGGAGCAATGAAAAAAATCCAGGGGCAGAGCACGTCGAACCCCTGCTCCATCGCCCAGGTGGCTGCCACCGCCGCGCTGGAGGGGAGTCAGGCTTGTGTGGCGGAGATGGTGGCGGCATTCCACCAAAGGCATGATGCGGTGCTGGCCAGGCTGAAGCGAATCGCCGGGGTGGTCTGTGAACCAGCGGACGGCACCTTTTATCTGTTTCCAGATTTTTCCGGTGCCCTCGCCAGGACTCCGGAAGCTGATACCGATGTGGAGTTGGCGGAGCTGATTCTTGAGCGTATTGGCGTCGCGCTGGTGCCGGGATCCGCCTTCGGCGCCCCCGGGCATATGCGGCTCTCCTTTGCCACCGATATGGCAACACTGGATGCCGCCATTGATCGGTTGACACAACTGTTTGGTGAGTCTTGACCCCCCTTAAGGTAATCCGTAAGCTAGCGCCCCCAATCGATTCCGATTGAACTTATTTATTCCCCGGTAGCTCAGTTGGTAGAGCAGGTGACTGTTAATCACCTTGTCGGCGGTTCGAGCCCGTCCCGGGGAGCCAATTATCCTGGTTCCTGAAAGCAATGTTCCTGCCTGGGAGGGCAGCGCGCGACGCATTTTCACCAGACTTTAGCAGTGCACCCGTTGATTCAGTTAGCCTGTCCGGCATTGCTCTTAGCCGCTCCCGGGGTGCTCTCCTCTGGCGACAAGGGCAGTCGGAGGGGTGATGCAGTCCGGCAGATTAAGGGTCAGTATTATGGATAGCCCGCTGGCTTCTTCTCGCCCCAGGACGGGTTATACTGAACGGATGTTAGCCCCGGCTGGCGGTTGCAGCCCTTTGATAATAAAGGTGATTGTGCCCCGGTTGATTCAGGCCCCTTGATTCTTTTCCGGTTCGGGGTTAGAAACATACAGAGCGAATTTTTGTGGAGACAGAGCGCAATAATCATGGCAAATGAGAATTTCTCCGAAGATAGCTTGACCAGCTTGGCCGGTTTTATTGGTGAGTGTGCCTGTTCTAACGTACGGCTGGTCTCCCGGGCGATCACCCGTATGTACGATGAAGCGATCGAGCAGACAGGTCTGCGGATTACCCAACTCTCGGTTCTGGCCACGCTGCAGCAGATGGGTAGTTCCACGGTCTCGGCCCTGGCAGACAACCTGCTGCTGGATCGCACGACCCTCAGCCGTAATCTGAAGCCCCTGACCCGCAGTGGTCTGATCCGGGTGCTGGTCGCGGAAGACTCCCGTTCACGGGCAGTCTCTCTCACGGAAGAGGGGCAGACAATTCTGCGTCAGGCCATGCCGCTGTGGCGCAAAGCCCAGGTTCGGGTCAAAGAGATGCTGGGCGAAGAGCGAATTCAGGGTCTGGTATCAGACCTCACCAGTGGCCTGCGCCCAATTTGATCCGGCTTTCTTGCGGCCTCGTTTATAGCTGATTCAAGGGCAGCTTGAGGTAAGAGACTCCGTTCTCTTCCGGAGCCGGGAAGTTGCCTGCACGGATGTTGACCTGCAGAGATGGCAGGATCAATTGCGGCATCGACAGGGTTTTATCCCGACCGTTGCGGAAGGCCGTAAATGCCTGTGCGGTGACCCCGGTTTTGATGTGAATATTGCCAGCTTTCTGGGCACCGACGGTGGTCTCCCCTGTGAACTCTCGGCCCGGAACTTCGTAATCGTGGCAGAGAAACATTCGGGTCTCATCTGGTAGTGCCAGAATCCGCTGAATGGATTCATACAGGGTGCCGGCATCGCCTCCGGGGAAATCTGCCCGGGCGGTACCGTAATCCGGCATGAACAGTGTGTCTCCGACAAATATTGCATCGCCAACCCGATAGCTGACGCAGGCGGGGGTGTGGCCCGGGGTATGAAGCACCTCACAGGTCAGGCTGCCAATAGCGAATTGTTCGCCATCCTTGAGCAGACGATTGAACTGGCTGCCGTCCGTGGCCAGATCATCGCCTTCGTTAAACAGCCCTTTAAAGACGGTCTGTACTGAACTGATCTGTTCGCCGATACCGATCGGCGCTGCCGTTTTTGCCTGCAGGTAGGTCGCGCTGGAGAGGTGGTCAGCATGGGCGTGGGTTTCGAGAATGAAACAGACCTCCAGCCCCGTGCGGGTGACTAACTCCAGGACCTGATCCGAGAATTCCGTGCGGGTTCGGCCGGAGGCCTGATCAAAGTCCAGCACCGGGTCGATAATAGCGCAGTGCTTGTCGTCTGGATCCGCTACTACATGGGTAAAGGTGTAGGTGGGGCGATGGAAAAACGATGTCACTTCAGGCTTGTTCATTTTTTGACTCCCGACTGTTTACGAGGATCTACATCACTCACGCTTGTTAATATATTAATATTTGCTAAATTAGTAAACGTGAATATTGAAGAAATGACCCGGAATGCCCGCAAGGCGAGCCAGCTGCTGAAGAGTCTCAGCAACGAGCGGCGCCTGTTGCTGCTCTGTTATCTGGTCAAAGGTGAGCGGTCCGTTGGGGAGTTGCAGGCACTGCTGCCGGAGCTGAGTCAGTCGGCTCTCTCTCAGCACCTCTCCCGTCTGCGTCGGGACGGCCTGGTCGCGACCCGTCGATCGGCTCAGACGGTTCACTATCGACTGGCGGCGGAGGAGCCAAGGGCGGTGATCGAGCAGCTGTACCAGCTCTACTGTGGTTCGACGGACTAACCCTGTCGGCAGTGCGGCCGCAGGGCTGACCAGTAGATGCTCCAGGTTGCCTTAGCTCTTCTCCCGCACCATAGCGGCTGCGGTTACCAGACGACAGTAACCGCAGCGACCAGCACCAGCAGCAAAAGTGTTGTGATCAGGAGCGGTTTCATCGCTGCCTGGTCCCGCAGTGGGTTGGTCTCACTGTTCATGGCCATATTCCCCGCTCCAGGAGTACGGACCCGATGCGGCGAATGGCCAATACATGGGCTGCAGTGCGGAGATCGGCGGGGGGCAGGGGCCCTTCAGGGACCACCCGCTTGTGTCGCTCTGTTGCCAGTGCCGCGCTGATTTGATCCAGGTTTCCATTGATGCGAGCCAGTTCATCCAGCACTGCATCGGTGGCCTGCACCATCCGGAATTTCAGGCGAGCCGCAATCTGTTCGATCTCCCAGCGTTCGTGGTCGATGTTCTGGGTCCACTCAAAATAACTGACGGTGACGCCGCCAGCGTTGGCCAGGATGTCCGGGATTACCGCAATGCCCTTTTCCGCGAGGATTGCGTCCGCGGCCGGGGTGCAGGGACCGTTAGCGGCCTCGACAATCAGCCGAGCCCGAATAGTCCGCGCGTTATCGGCCCGAATTTGGTTCTCCAGCGCGGAAGGGATCAACAGATCGCAGGGCAGAGCGAGTAGTTCTTCGTTGGTCAGCGTCAGGGTGTCGGCCAGGCCGACCACTGAGCCGGTTGCCGCCTTATGCTGATCGACTGCGACCAGGTCGAGGCCATCGTCGGCGTAAATTGCACCCCGGGAGTCACTGACTGCCTGTACTTTTGCCCCAGCTTTCTGAAACAGTTGGGCCACGCCCTGACCCACATTGCCGTATCCCTGGACGACCACGGTGGCACCCGTCAGTTGCTCAAGACCCGGCAGCACGCCCTGTTCCAGTGCCCGTTCAGTCACCAGCAGGCAGCCCCGGGCCGTAGCCAGTTCGCGTCCCGCCGAGCCGCCGATATCCAGAGGCTTGCCAGTGACCACCGGCAGATTATTGTCGCCTGGATGGGTGATGTCGTAGGTATCGTAGATCCAGGCCATGGTGCGGGAATTGGTATTCACATCCGGAGCCGGGATGTCAGTGTAGGGGCCGATGTTGTCCCCCAGATCGGTGATATACCGGCGAGTGATGCGGCGTAGTTCCGCCTCCGAGAGCTGCTTAGGGTCGCAGGTCACCCCGCCCTTGGCGCCACCGAAAGGTACCTCGACCAGGGCGCATTTCCAGGTCATCCACATCGCCAGCGCCCGCACATGGTCGGCGGAGACCTCAGGATGATAGCGCACACCACCCTTGCCGGGCCCCCGGGTGCGGTTATGCAGCACCCGATAGCCGACAAACGATTCCACCGAGCCATCGTCCATCTCGACCGGAAAGGAGACGGTGACCAGCCGGCGGGGGCAGCGCAGATCTTCGATCAGACCCCGCTGCAACGGCGCGATATAGCAGGCCGCGTGATCGAACTGCTGCCGCACGATGTAGTAGGGGTTGAGTTGTTCAGCGCTGTCACCAATCTGCTGTTCGGTGTTGGCGACGCCAGGTTCGTCAACAGTCGGCGGGGTGCTGGAGCTGTTCTCCATATCAAATCCTTGTAAACAGGCCGGGGGTTACAGGCTACCCCAGAGCGCCCGATGTGAATATGCCGGGCGCTCATTTGCCCCCGCTTCTGCCGGGGTGAAACGGGTCAGGTGTAGACCGCAGTAAACGCCTCGTTCAACTCGCCCTTGTGATGCGGACGGCTGCTGAACAGGGTTGGCGGTAAACCGGCACCACTGGGGTGTTTGTCGCCGTTGTACAGGGGATTCGGGGCGCGGGGACCCGTTGCCCCACAGGTCGGCCTGCGGGGGGTGGATCTATGGACTTCGATTGTGGAGGCTGTGGCTGCCCTGCTCCAGGGTGTTCGAAACGGGGCTGCGTTGGTCCGCATCAAACAGGGGATCGATGCGGATTTCGTAGCGGTACTGCCGGTTGCCGGGTAGCAGGTCGCTCAGGACCAGTTTGCCCCGATAGTCGGAATCGGCGTTGATGGTGGCGCTGCGAAGCACGGTGTTACCACCGTTGATCGGGCTGGCGACGATGCGTACCCGGGCCGGACCCTGCAGTTTCATCCAGAGGGTTTGACGATCTTCGTCCAGGGCGGCGGCGAAACGGTTGTTGATTTCACTCATGACATAAACCTCGTGGGTTGGTGTAGACGGTGGTTATTGGACGCCCCGGTTGTTGCGCAATGGTGACAGCTTAATGATTGTTTTCTGACAGGACTTGCCCGTCGGTAAGTTGCGGCCGTCGGTTACAATGCAGGCCTTTCCCGTTTACCGATTGCCCCGATTGATGAGTGCCGTTCTGGAGGTTCGCGACCTGGTTAAAACTTATGGCGATTTCACTGCGGTGAACGGCATCAGTTTCGCGATTGAAGAGGGGCGCTGTTTTGGTCTGCTGGGGCCCAATGGTGCCGGCAAAACCACCACCATCGAGATGATGGAGGGGATCAAACGTCCCACCACCGGCCAAGTGCTTTATCGGGGTGAGCCGTTGGGTAAACGGTTCAGCAACGAAGCGGGTATTCAGTTTCAGTCCACCGCGCTGCAGGATTTTCTGACCGTGCGGGACACCCTGCGGTTTTTCTCTGAGTTGTATCCCAACCCGGTACCGATACCAGATCTGCTGGTGGCCTGTAGTCTGGAGGATGTGATCGAGCGGGACACCCGGCGGCTCTCCGGTGGCCAGCGGCAGCGGCTGCTTCTGGCCATTGCCCTGGTGAATGATCCGGAGGTGATTTTCCTGGATGAGCCCACCACCGGGCTTGATCCCCAGGCCCGACGCAATTTCTGGGAGCTGATCAACGGCATTAAAGCCCGGGGCAAGACTATTGTGCTCACCACTCATTACATGGAGGAGGCGGAGCGGCTCTGCGATGAGCTGGTGATTGTGGATCAGGGCAGACTCATTGCCCAGGGTACGCCGGACCAGCTATTGGCGGATTATTTCGGTGATCTGGTGTTTCGGCTGCCGGCGGATGCGCTGCCAGGCGCTGTGGACAGCTTGCCTTATCCGACCCAGCTGGATCAGGACCGGGTGGAGATTTTTGTTGAGGATGCCAGTGTGGCGATGGATGTGCTGCGCCGGGAGGGGGTCAATCTGGAGCGGCTGCAGATTCGGGAACGGACCCTGGAGGATCTGTTTCTGCAGCTCACCGGACACTCATTGAGAAATTGACTATGAGCGGGTTTTTCTCTTTGCGGCGTTTTGGGGCGGTGATCAGGGCCCGTAATCTGGAGTTCCTGCGGGATCGTTCATCTCTGGGCTGGAACATTCTGTTTCCGCTGATACTGATTGTGGGCTTTGCCCTCGCCCAGTCCGATGAGGAGCGGCCCCAGTTCAAAGTCGGCGTGGCCGGGGTGGTTCCAGCGGGGGAGACTTTTTTTCAGACCCGCTACGTCCAGTTTATTCCGGTAGCACAGCTGGAGTCGGCGATCGACAAGGTGCGGCGGCACGAGCTCGATATGGTCTTTGATCTGAACAGCGCGCCCCGCTACTGGGTCAACGACAGTTCCCAGTCCGGTTACATTCTTGAGCAGATGCTCTCCGGGCGCGGTTACGCAAAAGCCGAAGTGACTGGTGAACCGGTCAGTTATGTTGATTGGGTGGTGGCCGGGGTGCTCGGGGTGAACATGATGTTCAGCTGCCTCTTCGGAGTGGGTTACACCATCGTGCGTTACCGCAAGAACGGCGTGCTGAAACGGCTCAAGGCGACTCCGCTCGGGGCGCTGGAGTTTCTGACGGCCCAGGTGGTTTCCCGCCTGGTGCTGATTACGGTGGCGACTTCCGGGGTGTTTGTCGGCTGCAGCCTGCTGGTGGGCTTCACCGTGCTCGGCTCTTACTGGAATCTGCTGCTGGTTTTGATCGTTGGGGCGGTGGCTCTCATCTCGCTGGGGCTGGTGGTGGCCGCCCGTCTCGCCAGCGAGGAGCTGGCCAGCGGTCTGTTGAATCTGATCACCTGGCCGATGATGCTGCTCTCAGGCGCCTGGTTTTCGATGGAGGGCACGACCCCTCTGTTTCAATGGCTCTCGTCAGCCCTGCCTTTGACTCATATCGTGTCCAGCGCCCGGGCGGTGATGATCGAGGGGGCAGGATTCTGGCAGATTGCCCCCAGTCTGGGGGTGTTGATTGCGATGAGCGGTCTTTTTCTGCTGGTCGGTGCCCTTAGCTTTCGCTGGGAGTAGCCGTCTCGAAGGCTCGGTCACACTTGGCTGAGAAGACAAAGTCCGCCTCACTCAGGCCGTTGATTTTGTGGGTCCAGATGGTGACCTTCACTCGGCCCCAGGCCAGGAATATATCCGGATGGTGAAACTCCGCCTCGGCGATCTCGCCGACCTGATTGGTGAAGGCCAGGGCATCGGCAAAATTCTTCAGCCGGTACTCCCGCTCCAGATGGTGAGCATCTACCACCCGCCAGTCTGAATTGAGCTGTGCCAGCAGCGGCTCGATTTCACCGGCGGTCAACGGTGGGGTATCCCGGGTGCAGGGGATACATTTTGCAGCGGCCAGATCACGCATTATCGGGGCTCCATGGTTTGCCGGGTGGATCAATCCTGGGCCAGGGGCGGTGCCGGGTCAAGGCCGGTTGTGCTCGCCCTGAGGCGGTCATAAACTGACCAGTCAGGTTAGATCATTAAAACTCGGTATTCGGGTGGAATAGGGGGGCAGTTCGATGATTACACTAAAAGTGAATGGTGCAGAGCGGCGGTTCGAGGGTGATCCGGAGACACCACTGCTCTGGGTACTGCGTGATGATCTGGCCCTCACGGGCACTAAATACGGTTGCGGTATCGGTCAGTGCGGTGCCTGTACGGTGCATCTGGACGGGGTGGCAGTGCGGGCCTGTCTGACCCCTGTTAACAGTGTCGGCGGTGCTGAGGTGACGACCATTGAAGGCCTGGGTGCCGAAGGTCTGCACCCGGTCCAGCAGGCCTGGATCGACGAAAATGTACCCCAGTGCGGCTACTGCCAGCCGGGGCAGATTATGTCCGCCTCTGCGTTGCTGGCCCGTAACCCGAGCCCGGATGACGATGCGATTAATGACGCTATGTCAGGCAACATCTGCCGTTGCGGAGCTTACTCCAGAATCCGCAAAGCGATTCATCGCGCCGCCGGTCAGACCGAAGGCACAGCATCATGAATCGGCCCTCTGATCTCTCCCGTCGGCGATTTCTCCAGATCGGGGCGGTAGCGGGTGGTGGCCTGACTTTTGGTATGAGCCTGCCCGGTTGTTCTCGCACCGGGGAGCTGCCAAAAGAGCGTTTTGTCGCCAATGCCTGGGTCACCATCCATCCGGATAACCGGGTTGTTTTTCTGATCGACAAGATTGAAATGGGGCAGGGAGTGATCACCTCCATGAGCATGCTGCTGGCGGATGAACTGGAGGTGCCCTGGGATCGGATCGAAACAGAAACTGCCGGTGAGTCAGAGGCTTACCGCAATTTGTGGGGTCTGCAGGCCACCGGTGGCAGTTTGACCATTCGGACCTACTGGCAGCCGTTGCGCCAGGCGGCTGCAACGGTACGGGCGATGTTATGCCAGGCGGCAGCGGATCACTGGGGTACCGAAACAGGCGGTTGTCTCGCGGAGCAGGGCGTTGTCAGGCATCTGGATAGTGGCCGTAGTTTGACCTACGGGCAGTTGGCTGGCGCCGCAGCCCAGCTGACGCCCCCGGATGGCGTAGCGGTGAAAAGCCCGGATCAGTTTCGTTATATCGGCAAACCGATGCCGCTGCGGGAGCGGGCTTCGAAGTCCGACGGCAGTGCGGAGTTTGGCATCGACGTGCAGCTCCCGGGGTTATTGACTGCCGTGGTTGTGCGCTGCCCGGTGTTTGGGGGCAAGGTCGCCAGCTTCGATGGTGAGATGGCACTGGCTGTTCCGGGGGTGCTGCACGTGGTCCAGATTCCTGACGGAATCGGTGTGGTTGCCGAGAGTTACTGGGCGGCCCGCAGCGGTGCCGGGAAACTCAGGGTTGAGTGGGATAACGG
>JAKLLR010000038.1 GCA_022014175.1 Gammaproteobacteria bacterium
ATCACCGACCGGCAGCTGCCGGACAAGGCGATTGATCTGATCGATGAGGCGGCATCCCGCATCCGTATGGAACTGGACTCCAAACCGGAAGCGATGGATCGGCTCGACCGGCGCATTATCCAACTCAAAATGGAGCGCCTGGCCCTCAGCAAAGAGACGGATGAGGCCTCCCGCAAGCGGCTGGACAACCTGGAAGAGGAGATGGATCGTCTGACCCGCGAGTATGCGGACTTTGAAGAGACCTGGAAGGCCGAGAAGGCAGCAGTCAGCGGCTCTCAGGACATTAAGGAGAAACTTGACCGGCTGCGAACCGAACTCGACGCAGCTCGGCGCAGTGGCAACCTGGAACGCATGTCGGAGATTCAGTACGGCCAGATTCCTGACCTGGAGCAGCAGCTGGAGGCAGCAGATCGTCTGCAGGATACCGAAATGACCCTGTTGAAGAACAAGGTCGGTGAGGACGAAATTGCGGATGTGATCTCCCGTTGGACCCGCATCCCGGTCTCCAAGCTGCTGGAGGGTGAGCGCGACAAACTGCTGCAGATGGATGATCTATTGCACAAACGTGTGATCGGACAGGCTGAGGCCGTCACCGCGGTATCAAACGCCATTCGCCGTTCCCGGGCCGGGCTGTCAGGTTCGGATCGGCCGGTCGGTTCGTTTCTGTTTCTCGGGCCGACCGGGGTCGGCAAGACGGAGCTCTGCAAGGCCTTATCGGAATTTCTCTTTGATACCGAGGAGGCGATGATTCGGATCGATATGTCCGAATTTATGGAGAAGCATTCGGTCGCTCGATTGATTGGTGCGCCGCCCGGTTACGTCGGCTACGAAGAGGGTGGTTATCTGACCGAAGCGGTCCGTCGTCGGCCCTACTCAGTGGTGCTTCTGGATGAGGTCGAGAAGGCTCACCATGACGTTTTCAATATTCTGTTGCAGGTGCTGGATGACGGCCGTTTAACCGACGGTCAGGGCCGCACGGTGGATTTCCGTAACACCATAATTGTGATGACCTCGAATCTGGGTTCAGACCGGATCCAGGCCTCTATTGGCGGCGACTACGAGACGCTGAAGTCCGAGGTTATGGAGGTGGTGGGTAGCCACTTTCGGCCGGAGTTTATTAACCGGATCGACGAGACGGTGGTTTTCCACGCCCTGGCCGGGGCTCAGATTCGGCAGATCGTGGACATTCAGCTGGACGCCCTGCGCAAGCGGCTGCAGGCGCGTGATATTGAGCTGGATGTTACCGAAGGCGCGGCTGACTGGCTGGGGCAGGTGGGTTACGACCCGGTCTACGGCGCTCGACCGCTGCGTCGTGCGATTCAACACGAGCTTGAAAACAGCCTTGCCCAGGGCCTGTTGGCGGGGGACTATGGTCCCGGAGAGCGGATCAGGGTTACAAGCTCCGGAGCGGGTTTGGAGTTCGAGAAGGTCGAGACGGCGGAGAGCTGAAACCAGGGCGGCCCGGAGAGAGTGGTCTCACCGGGCCATTTTGGTTGGCTTCAGCGCTGACTGATTGGCAGGTAGGGGCGCTCAGTGGCCCCGGTGTAGATCTGCCGGGGACGGCCAATTTTGGAGTTCTGCTCCAACATCTCTTTCCACTGTGCGATCCAGCCTGGCAGACGCCCCATCGCGAACATCACCGTGAACATGTTCTTTGGAATGCCTAGTGCGTGGTAGATGATGCCGGAGTAGAAGTCGACGTTGGGGTAGAGTTTGCGTTCAACGAAGTAGGGATCTTTCAGGGCCTCCTCTTCGAGGCCCTTGGCGATATCCAGCAGCGGATCGTGAACCCCCAGTTTCTCCAGCACCTCGTCGCAGGCCACCTTAATGATCGTCGCCCGGGGGTCATGGTTTTTGTAGACCCGATGGCCAAAGCCCATCAGTTTGAAAGGGTCATCCTTATCCTTGGCTTTCTGCAAAAATTTCCTGTAACCGCCGCCGTCAGCCTGGATCAGCTCCAGCATCTCCAACACCGCCTGGTTAGCGCCGCCGTGTAGGGGCCCCCAAAGCGCCAGTATGCCTGCTGAAATTGAGGCAAAAAGATTGGCTTTGCTTGATCCCACCAGCCGCACGGTGGAGGTGGAGCAGTTCTGTTCGTGGTCCGCATGTAAAATTAGCAGCAGATCCAGTGCGCGGGCTATGGCCGGATCAATTTCGTAATCTTCGGCCGGCACTGCAAACATCATATGCAGGAAGTTGGCGCAATAATCCAGATTGTTATCCGGATAGATAAAGGGCTGACCAATGGACTTCTTGTATGAATAAGCCGCGATAGTGGGCACTTTCGCTATCAGTCGTGAGATCGAAGTTTCGATCTCTTCTTCGGTCTGGTCCATCCGTGAAAGTTCTGGATAGTAAGCCGACATCGCGCTGATCATGGATGACAGCGTTGCCATCGGGTGGGCGCTGTGAGGGAAGTTTTGGAAGAGCGCCTTGAGGTCTTCGTGAATCAGGGAATGGCGGGTCAGGGAGGTGTTAAAAGTGGCCAGCTCGTGACTACCGGGAAGCTCTCCATAGATCAAAAGATAGGCGACTTCGACAAAACTCGATTTCCCCGCCAGCTCCTCAATGGGGTAACCCCGATAACGCAGAATCCCTTTTTCCCCATCAAGAAAAGTGATGGCGCTGGTGCAGGAGGCTGTATTAACAAACGCCGGATCAAGGGTGACATGATTCGTACCACCACGCAGCTGGCTGATATCGATACCTTTCTCTGACTCTGTGCCTTCAACTACCGGGAGTGTGATCTGATTGCCATCGATGGCAATCGTTACCGCTTCACTGGTCATTACTGTGATTCCTTGGGGCGGGTTGATTCTCTAAAATGATTCGGGACAGCAGGAGACAGTCGGTGGTGAGAGGGCAAACCCTTGTTGCCTTCCGGCGCTTCCTGGCTGCGTTGCCAGCCCATGCGCGCCGAGCCTGGAACAGCGCGGGCGTTTGAGAGCTGCGCTGTCAGCGCACATGGGTCCTGAATGGTACCAGTCGCAGGCTATCCATCGCAATGGCGCACCCTGAACGGCTTGAAACAAACGGGGTTCTGGCCGCACTCTGTTGCCTGGGACATTGCACGATCGAGGGCAGAAGTAGTGGGCTCAGGGTCGTAAAACCGGGTAACCCCTCTGGAAATGGTCAGCGGTGGATGTCATTCTCCTGGTGCCGCAGCCGTTACACCTTTATCTTTAGCGTCGGCGTTATAGCCTCGATAAAGCAGGCACACTGGCAGCTACCCCGCAGCCAAAACCCTGGTCCGCTCCAACGGCTGTTCCAGCTCATCCAGATGGTTCTGAGATGTCTGATACAGAAATTTGTTGCTTTTATATATTATAAAACAATTAGTTAAATATA
Organism: Gammaproteobacteria bacterium; assembly: GCA_022014175.1. GTDB lineage: Bacteria > Pseudomonadota > Gammaproteobacteria > Immundisolibacterales > JAKLLR01 > JAKLLR01. The sequence continues at coordinate 3,349 of JAKLLR010000038.1, forward strand.
TTTATTAAAGTAAATTCACGTAATTTCTGGCTCTTGTCGCGCTTGTTCGATGAAGTGTGGTCTGTGCCTGGGAGATTTACCGGCCGTTCCACCCGTTTCCCAGGATTGCTGAATAAATGCGGGTGATGATGGCTCTCTCTGGAGGTATAATCTCGCCCCTTTCAATTCAGACTGCCCATTATTCGGCAGGAGTGGTGCTGTGAAACTCACGGGTGCAGAAATCGTCGTTCAGTTCCTGAAAGACGAAGGCGTGGAATGCGTCTTCGGTTATCCGGGCGGGGCTGTGCTGCATATTTACGACGCGTTCTACGCTCAGGAGGAGATCGAACATATTCTCGTGCGCCACGAGCAGGGGGCAGTGCATGCCGCAGATGGTTACGCCCGTGCCACGGGTAAACCTGGTACGGCCCTGGTTACCTCCGGTCCCGGTATGACCAACGCGGTGACTGGAATCGCCACGGCTTATATGGATTCCATTCCGATGGTGGTCATCAGCGGTCAGGTCTCCAGCGCCCTGATCGGTAACGATGCCTTTCAGGAAGTTGATGCAGTTGGTATCAGTCGGCCCTGTGTGAAGCACAATTTTTTGGTGAAAGATGTGGCCGATCTGGCATCGACCCTGAAAAAGGCCTACTACTTGGCGGCCAGTGGCCGTCCGGGGCCGGTACTGGTTGATATCCCCAAGGACGTCACTGCTAACAAAACCGAATATTACTACCAGGAGACGGTAAAAATCCGCTCCTATAATCCAGCCGAAAAAGGGCATAGCGGCCAGATCAAAAAGGGCGTCGAACTGCTGCTTGGCGCACGCAAGCCAATGATCTACAGCGGCGGCGGTGTGGTTTTGGGTAAGGCTTCGGAGCAGTTGACTGCAGTGACCCGCTTGCTGGGTTTTCCGATCACCAGCACCCTGATGGGGCTGGGCGCCTTTCCTGGTAGCGATCCGCAGTTTGTCGGCATGCTGGGCATGCACGGCACCATGGAAGCCAACATGGGTATGCACGACTGTGACGTGCTGCTGGCAGTTGGCGCCCGCTTTGATGATCGGGTCACCGGCGAGTTGTCCAAATTTTGTCCCCACGCCAGAATCATCCATATCGATATTGATCCCTCATCCATCTCCAAGAATGTGCGGGTTGAAATTCCAATCGTCGGCCATGTGAAGCCGGTTCTTGATGAGATGATCCGCATGCTCGAGGCCCGTAAGGATGCCCTCGATCCGACCAAAACCAGGGAGTGGTGGGCGCAGATCAACAGGTGGCGTGACCATCGCTGCCTGCAGTACGCCACCAGTTCCGAGGTGATCAAACCCCAGGCCGTAGTCGAAGCTCTCTGGCGTGCGACCCGGGGCGAAGCGTTTGTGACGTCTGATGTAGGCCAGCATCAGATGTGGGCTGCACAGTATTACCGCTTTGACCAGCCTAACCGCTGGATCAACTCTGGCGGTCTTGGCACCATGGGTTTTGGCCTGCCGGCAGCCCTCGGTGTCAAACGGGCGTTTCCGGATAGTGAGGTGGTTTGCGTGACTGGCGAGGCCAGTATTCAGATGTGCATTCAGGAGCTCTCAACCGCCAAGCAGTATGATCTGCCGGTAAAGGTCGTCTGCCTCAACAACCGTTATCTGGGCATGGTCCGGCAGTGGCAGGAGTTCAGCTACAAGAGTCGTTACTCCCACTCCTATATGGAAGCTTTACCGGATTTCATCAAACTCGCCGAGAGTTACGGTCATGTTGGCATGCAGATTACTCAGCCTGGTGACGTGGATGCGGCTCTGGAGGAAGCGTTTGCCATGAAAGACCGGTTGGTTTTTATGGATTTCATCACCGATGCAACCGAAAACGTCTACCCGATGATCGAGGCGGGCAAGGGGCACGCTGAAATGCGTTACTCTCCAGCCCAAGAGATGGCCTGATGCGTCATACCATCGCCATCCTGTTGGAGAACGAAGCGGGCGCCCTGAGTCGGGTTGCCGGTCTCTTTTCTGCTCGAGGTTACAACATTGAATCGCTTACCGTGGCACCGACGGACGAGGTCTCGGTCTCCCGGCTGACCCTTGTCACCACCGGCAACGATGAAATCGTTGAGCAGATCACCAAGCAGCTCAACAAACTGGTTGATGTGATCAAGCTGGTAGAGCTGGATTCGACCGAGGACATTGAGCGGGAGCTTCTGCTGGCACGGGTAAAAGCGGGTAGCGCGGGGCAGCGTAGTGAAGTAAAGCGACTGGTAGACATCTTTCGCGGTCGTATTCTCGACGTCTACGAGGGCGGATATATCGTCGAACTGACCGGGCGCGGCAGTAAAATAGATGCCTTTCTTGAGGCACTGGAAACCGCCCAGATTGGTGAGGTGGTGCGCTCCGGGGTAACCGGAATTGCGCGGGGGCCAAAAGGCCTCAGAATTTAGCGATTAGCAGAATTTTATAGTGACTATTGGGACTCGTAATGAATATTTTTTATGACAAAGACGCCGACCTTTCCATCATCCAGGACCGCAAGGTCGCCATCATTGGCTATGGCTCACAGGGCCATGCCCATGCACTGAACCTGAAAGAGTCGGGTGTTGATGTCGTCGTCGGCCTGCGTGCAGGGTCAAACTCCTGGGACAAGGCAACCCAGGCCGGCCTGCAGGTGATGGAGATTGCGGATGCAGTTGCCGCCGCCGCCCTGGTGATGCTGCTTGCCCCTGACGAACATCAGGCCGCCATTTACACGGCAGATATCGAGCCGAATATTGCTCAGGGTGCTGCCCTGGCTTTCGCCCACGGCTTTAACGTCCACTACGGCCAGATTGAGCCCCGTAGCGATCTCGATGTATTGATGATCGCACCTAAAGGCCCGGGCCATCTGGTGCGTTCGACTTACTCAGCCGGCGGCGGTGTGCCCTGCCTTATCGCCGTCCATCAGGATGCTAACGGCCACACCCGTGATCTCGGCCTCTCATACGCCGCCGCCATCGGCGGGGCCCGGGCAGGGGTGATTGAAACCAATTTCCGGGAGGAGACCGAGACTGACTTGTTCGGTGAACAGGTTGTACTCTGCGGCGGGACCACGGCACTGGTTCAGGCCGGCTTTGAAACCCTGGTCGAAGCCGGGTACGCGCCCGAGATGGCTTACTTCGAGTGCCTGCATGAACTCAAGCTGATCGTCGATCTGATGTACGAAGGGGGCATCGCCAACATGCGTTACTCCATCTCCAATACCGCAGAGTATGGGGACTTCAGCCGCGGGCCACGCATCATCACAGAAGAGACCAAGGCTGAAATGGCCCGGATTCTGAAAGAGATCCAGAACGGCGAGTTTGCCCGCGAGTTCATCCTTGAGAATCGCGCAGGCTCCAGCACCATGAAGGCCAAACGTCGTCTCGGACGGGAGCACCTGATCGAGACAGTTGGTGACAAACTGCGCTCCATGATGCCCTGGATCAAAGCCAACGCGATCGTGGACAAGAGTCGCAACTAGACCCATCGAGCCCCCGGTGCCTCGTCGTCTCAGCGTTTCGCGGCAGGGGTTGCTCTGGGCAGCGCTTCCCACTGCGGTTGCCCTTTGGGCTATGCAGGCTGGCGATGCGGTGATTACGGTGGCAGGGGGCGCCCTTGCCGCCGGTCTCGCTTTCCTGTTTCGGGTTACGCCGCCGAACATGGCGGCGGCGCCCCTTGGAATTCTCTCGCCTGTTAGCGGGTCAGTGGTGAAGGTGGAGCGAACCGAGGGGATTCGCCTGCCTCGATCAGCCCTCTGCCTGACGATCCGGGTTGGCCTGCTGGATGGTTACGATTGCTATAGTCCCACCGAAGGTCTTATTCGGGAGTGCTGGCATCGACCCCCGGCAGAGGCGGATTTGAGCTCCCGTAGCGCGTCCCGTTACTACAGCTTCTGGGTCCGCACCGACGAAGGGGATGATGTTCTGGTGGAACACTACAGCCCCGCATTGTTGGGCGCCGTGGGGTTGAAACTGCAACCCGGTGAACGCATCGGCCAGGGACAGCCATATGGGAATGTGCGTTTTGGAGGCACCGTGCGCTGTTATTTACCGGAAAACTCTGAACTGATCGGGAGTGTCGGAGACCGGGTTCAGGCCGGACAGAGCATCCTTGCCCGTCTGGTCCATACCCAGGCTCTGGTTGCAGCCACAGGAGCACCGAGTTGAACCCACCCGTCAGAAAAGGCATCTACCTACTGCCCAATCTGCTGACCAGTTGCTCTCTGTTTGGTGGCATTTTTGCCATCATCAACGCCATTGAGGGCCACTTTCAGCTGGCCGCGTTTGCGGTGTTTGTGGCGATGGTTGCGGATGGTCTGGATGGCCGCGTCGCACGGCTTACCCATACAGAGAGCGAATTTGGCGCCCAGTATGACAGCCTCTCTGATATGGTCGCCTTCGGCGCCGCGCCGGGTTTGGTGCTTTATCTCTGGCAGCTCAATACCCTGGGCAACCTGGGCTGGGTCGTGACCTTTGTCTACATTGCTGCCACCGCATTGCGGCTGGCCCGATTCCACACCCAGATGCAGATGGTGAGCAAACGTCACTTTCAGGGGCTGGCCTGCCCCGCGGCTGCAGCGGTGGTGATGAGCTGGATCTGGTTGATGGCGCGAGCCGGGGTGGAGGGGGTTGCAGTGCTATGGAGCACCGCTGCCTTAACCTTGGTAGTCGCGTTGTTGATGGTGAGTCATATCCGCTTCGCCAGCTTTAAGGAGGTTGATTTCAAGCACCGGATTCGACTGGCATCCGCCCTGGTCATGGCGGTTGCGGTTGCGGTGATCATGAGTAATCCGCCACTGCTGCTGTTTGCGCTCTCCCTGACCTACGCCGCGTCAGGCCCGGTGGTTACCCTCTGGCAACTGCAGAGCCGACGACGAAAGCGCCAGACCGAACTCCCGGAGACTGCCGCCGAGCCCGAGTCTGACCAGACTGATGAACCGGACCCCACGCTTTAAATCTCCTTTACTGAACCGCAGCCAGGGAGATGTCTCTCTCCTGAGCCTATCCCCCACATGCGAGCAGACTGGGCGGCAAAAATCGCAGTCAACACGGCAATAGCGAACTGGGTGTGATCCAGCGCCGAAATCAGTCGCGCTTTGAAGTTGGGCGCCAAGTGCGGCCACTGTCGCCCAGCCCCCGGAGCGGGGAGTGTACTGTCACCTCTGAGGGTGCAGCATGGGCTTAGCCTGTCTTGCCACCGCCTATTTTTGCCAGCAGTAGAGCCAGGGTGGCATGGCTGTCTGCCCCCACCGACCAAATCCGCCATCAGGATTTGGGCATCTCAGGTGGGAGAGTGTGGCCCGCCTCGTCGACTGAATGCTCCCCAACAGTTTTCACCATTAATGAGCCCACCGCTCAGCTTGGTGGTTGGAGTGAGCGACCTCCCCGAGGTGTGTTCAGTCCAAAATTATGGCAGACTTCGCAGGCTTGAGCCGCCCGCTGTGCGGCTGATAATAATACCGCCGTCGTCCACCAGTCTGGTGGCACCGAAGTTAATCAGGATAGGAAGAACATGGCAGCCGAATCAGTAGTTATTGTCGCGTCCAAACGGACCCCCATTGGATCTTTTCAGGGGCAGTTTGCCGCGGTAAAAGCCCCCGAGCTTGGCGCGGTATCGGTGCGCGGGGCGCTGGAGCAGTGCGGCCTGGATCCGGCTCTGATTGATGATGTGCATTTCGGCTGCGTGCTACCTGCCGGGGTGGGGCAGGCGCCAGCCCGGCAGGCTGCACTCGGCGGCGGATTGCCCGAATCGGTGCCCTGCACCACGGTCAACAAGATGTGCGGCTCCGGTATGAAAGCGGTGATGTACGCCTATGACGGGATTATGGGCGGCTCCACTGATATCTCCCTGGCGGGTGGTCTGGAGTCCATGACCAACGCACCCTATCTTCTGCCACGGGCCAGGGAGGGGTACCGTATGGGCCATCAGGAGGTGCTGGACCATATGTTCACGGATGGCCTGCAGGATGTCCGTGAAGGTCTGATGATGGGCGTCTTTGCCGAGCGTTGCGCGGATAAATACGGTTTCACCCGGGAGCAGCAGGACGAGTTTGCAATCAACTCCGTAAACAGATCCCTGCGGGCCAGTAAGAGCGGTGAATTTGCCCACGAAATCGTGCCGGTGGTGGTCAAAAGCCGCAAAGGCGAGCAGAGCTTTGATACCGACGAGCAACCCTTTCGCTCCGACGTTACCAAGATTCCGACCCTGCGGCCTGCCTTCCGCAAGGAAGATGGCACTGTAACTGCGGCTAACTCCTCCTCGATATCGGACGGTGCAGCCAGCCTGATCCTGATGCGTGAGAGTGTCGCCGCCGCCAGGGGTATCAAACCGATTGCCCGCATGTTGGGGCATACCAGCTTCGCCCAGGACCCGGCCTGGTTCACCACTTCGCCAGTGACCGCGATTGCCAGGCTGCACGAAAAACTGGGCTGGAGCCCTGACAACGTGGACATCTATGAGATCAACGAAGCCTTTGCAGTGGTGGCCATGGCCGCGATTCATGATCTCCGACTGGATCCGGATCGGGTCAACGTCAACGGGGGAGCCTGTGCCCTGGGTCATCCGGTGGGCGCCTCCGGCGCGCGGATTCTGGTCACTCTGCTAAACGCACTGCGGCAACGTGATATGAAGCGCGGTATCGCCAGCCTTTGCATTGGCGGTGGCGAAGCGACAGCGGTGGGTGTGGAACTACTCTAGTTCGTTAGATCCGCCACCCTTTCAAGCGCTGATTTCCTGAAGTTCGGCCCAAGTCAGACAGAATTTATGCCTGTTATTCAATCTGCAGTAGTGACCAGTTCGGTAGAGTTCCGAAACAACCATGACCATAACCTCGGGTTGATTGAAGAGCTCAGTCGTATCAGCGAGAAAATTGCTCTGGGCGGTAGCCAGAAAGCTCGGGATAAACACCTGAAACGAGGCAAACTGCTGCCCCGGGACCGGGTCACCCGCCTGCTTGACCCAGGTAGCCCCTTCCTGGAGCTTTCACCGCTGGCCGCATATGAGATGTATGACGGCCAGGCCCCGTGCGCCAGCATCATCACCGGAATAGGGCGGGTGCACGACCAGGAAGTAGTGGTGGTGGCCAACGACGCCACCGTTAAGGGCGGAACCTACTTCCCCCTGACAGTGAAAAAACATCTGCGGGCCCAGCAGATTGCCATGGAAAACCATCTGCCCTGTATCTATCTGGTGGATTCCGGTGGGGCTTACCTGCCGTTGCATGACGAGCTCTTTCCGGATGCCAACCACTTCGGTCGAATCTTTTATAACCAGTCCCGTATGTCCGCGGACGGTTTGCCCCAGATCGCGGTGGTGATGGGTTCCTGCACAGCGGGGGGCGCTTATATTCCTTCTCTATGTGACGAATCCGTCATTGTCCGCAACCAGGGCACCATTTTTCTGGGTGGCCCACCGCTGGTAAAGGCGGCGATCGGTGAGATCGTAACCGCCGAAGAGCTGGGGGGAGGTGATGTCCACTGCCGTGAGTCCGGGGTTACCGACCATCTGGCGGACAACGACCTTCATGCCCTGGCCATCGCCCGGGAGATCGTCGCCAACCTCAACCGGCAGAAGATCGCCGCGCCGGTCACGGTGGAGAAGCCGAAACCGCCGCTCTATGACCCGGAGGAACTGCTTGGCATCATTCCCGAGGATGGGAAACAGCCCTACGACGTGAAAGAGGTTATTGCCCGGATGGTGGATGGTTCGGAGATGCACGAGTTCAAACCCCTGTACGACCGCAATCTGGTCTGTGGTTTTGTCCGGATTCACGGATATCCGGTGGGAATTTTGGGTAATAACGGCATTCTTTTTTCCGAATCTGCCCTCAAGGCGACCCATTTCATCGAGCTCTGCGGGCAGCGCAAAATTCCCCTGCTGTTCCTGCAGAACATCACCGGTTTTATCGTCGACAGTAAATATGAAGCGGCGGGTATCGCCAAAGACGGCGCCAAGATGGTCCACGCCGTCTCCAACGCCCGGGTGCCTAAATTCACCGTCATCATGGGTGGTTCCTACGGCGCTGGAAACTACGGAATGTGTGGCCGCGCCTTCGGCGCCCGCATGCTCTGGATGTGGCCCAGCGCGCGAATATCGGTGATGGGTGGCCCTCAGGCAGCCTCAGTTCTGGCAACCGTGAAGCGCGATGGCATGGAGGCCGAGGGCGAAGAGTGGAGCGCGGACGAAGAGGCGGAGTTCCGCCAGCCGATTCTCGATTTCTACGAAAAGACCGGACACCCCTACCATGCTAGCGCCCGACTCTGGGACGATGGTGTGATTGATCCCCGGAAAACTCGCGATGTACTCGGTCTGGCGCTTTCGGCAGCAATGAATGCGCCGATCGAGCCGATGCAGAACGGCGTTTTCCGGATGTGATTAGGCAGGCCTGAGCCATGTTTAAAAAAGTACTGATAGCAAACCGCGGTGAGATCGCCTGCCGTATCACCGAGACCCTGAAACGGTTGGGTATCATTAGCGTTGCGGTTTACTCCGAAGCGGATCGGGACGCGCGTCATGTGCGGCACGCCGATGAAGCCGTCTGTATTGGCGGTCCGGCCCCGGCGGATTCCTACCTGAAGGGTGATCAGATCATTGCTCAGGCTCTGGCCCTCGGCTGTGATGCGATTCATCCCGGTTATGGCTTTCTGGCGGAAAACGCCGGCTTTGCGCGAGCCTGCAGTCGCGCCGGCATCGCCTTTATTGGCCCGTCAGCTGAAGCGATCGAGAAGATGGGCTCGAAAAGCGAGTCGAAACGGATCATGGAGGCTGCTGGCGTGCCGGTGGTGCCCGGTTATCACGGCGATCGCCAGGAGACCGCATTCCTGGAGGGTGAGGCGGAACAGATCGGCTATCCGATTATGATCAAAGCCATTGCGGGCGGCGGCGGCAAAGGTATGCGCAGGGTGGAGCGCGCTAGCGATTTTGTCGCCTCCCTTGACGCCGCCCGGCGAGAGGCCAAAGGCGCTTTCGGTGACGATCAGGTGCTGCTGGAACGTTTTGTCACTGAACCCCGCCATATCGAAATCCAGATTTTCGGCGACAGCCAGGGTGGGGTGGTGCATCTGTTCGAGCGGGAGTGTTCGATTCAGCGGCGTCATCAGAAAATTCTGGAGGAGACCCCCTCCCTGTTTATCGATGACGAGCAGCGGCAACGGATGGGGCAGGCTGCGGTTGCGGCCGCTCAGGCGATTCAGTACAGCGGCGCGGGCACCGTCGAGTTTATTGTGGGGGCCGACCGCGAGTTCTTCTTTATGGAGATGAACACCCGACTCCAGGTGGAACATCCGGTCACCGAACTCACTACGGGTCAGGATCTGGTGGAGTGGCAGTTGAAGGTCGCCTCTGGCGAACCGCTACCCCTGGAGCAGGTTGAACTCGATCAACAGGGTCACGCCATTGAGGTGCGTCTCTATGCGGAGGACCCTGACAACCAGTTTCTACCGGTTGTTGGGGAGCTGCAACGGCTGGAGTTTCCGCTGGACCTGCCCGGAGTCAGGGTTGATACCGGCATCGACCAGGGTGATTCGATCTCGGTCCATTACGACCCTATGATCGCCAAACTGATCGCCTACGGGCAGGACCGCGCAGAGGCCGCGCAGCGGTTGTCCAGACTCCTGAGTGAGATTGTTCTGGTCGGGCCGGTGACCAATTTGCCGTTTCTTCAGCGACTCGTTCAGCATCCGGGTTTTCTGTCCGGTGATACCGATACCGGTTTTGTTGATGCACATTTGCCCGCGCTGCTGAGCGCCGAGAGTGAGCTGCCGGAGATGGTCCTGTTGGCGGCAACTGCTCGCCAACTGGTCACCCGGAACAGCGTTGGCCTGGCTGCCGGGTTTGAAGGCGGCGACCCCTGGTCGCCGTTTCACCGTAGTGATGGTTGGCGGCTGCTTGGTCATCAGACGGACACACTGATATTTGACTGTGATCAGAGTGGTCGTAGGGAGCTCAGGTTTGTGCCGGGCAGTGGTCAGTTCCAGCTTGTTGGTAGAAAGGAAACAGTCGAATACAGGGCCATCGATAACTGCCGTATTGAGTTGACGATTGATGGCATCACCCATCGAATTCTTGTGGCCCAACAGGGTGCGCAGTTCTGGATTCAATGGGCCGGGGCGGCTTACCGCCTGAGCCTGTTTGACGAATTGCTGGCCCAGGGTGGCGAAGCAGACAGCCTTGGCGGCCTGAGCGCGCCGATGCCCGGTCGGGTGATTGATGTCCGTATCGCAGAGGGTGCCCGGGTGGTCAAGGGGGATGTGCTGATTTTGCTTGAGGCTATGAAAATGGAGCACAGTATTATCGCGCCCATCGATGGCATCGTTACCTCCGTCGCTTGCGCGACCGGCGATCAGGTCGATTCAGACGTCAAACTGGTCGTGATTGAGGAAGAGCTAACCGCTGAGGCCTGAAGCCGTAACAGGCCCCAGATGTAGAGCAGGGATCGGGAGAGAAAACATGGAATTTGGATCAATCAAGGCGGTGGTCACTGGCGGTGCCTCCGGGCTCGGCAACGGTGTCGCCCGGCACATCATCGCCGCAGGTGGTCAGGTATTGATGCTGGATGTCAACGCCGAGCTGGGTGACAGGGCTGCGGCGGAGCTGGGTAGCCGGGCCCGCTTCGCGGCAGTAGACGTCACCAGTGAGTCCAGTGTAGACGCAGCCCTGGCGGAGGCCCAGGAAGCCTTTGGCGGATTAAACGCGGCGATCAGTTGCGCCGGGGTGGTGGGTAACGGCCGGGTGATTGGTCGTGACGGCCCGATGGCGCTGGAGTACTTTGCCAGAACCGTGAATATCAACCTGATTGGTACCTTTAATGTGGCCCGTGCCGCAGCCAATTTGATGAAAGACAACGAAACCGATGCCGGTGGTGAGCGGGGCGTTATCATCAATACCGCCTCGGTGGCCGCCTATGAGGGACAGATCGGCCAGGCCGCCTATTCCGCTTCCAAAGGTGGGGTGGTCGGGCTCACCCTGCCACTGGCCAGAGAGTTGGCCCGCTTTGGCATTCGGGTGATGACCATTGCACCGGGCCTGTTTATGACCCCGATGCTCGCCAGCCTGCCCCAGGACGCGCAGGATGCTCTGGGTGCCAGCGTACCCTTCCCGCCCAGACTGGGCCGAGTGGATGAGTACGCAGCGCTGGTTCAGAGTATCGTTGAGAACAGTATGCTGAACGGCGAAGTGATCCGTCTGGATGGCGCCATCCGGCTCTCCGCCAGATAGGATAGAGACGATATGGATCAACAGCCCAGTCCACCCATCGGCGCCAGCTATCTTGAACCGAAGCGGGTCACCGCCACAATTTTCACCCCGGAGCTGTTCTCCGAGGAGGATAACGCGCTGGCGGAGACCGCAGAAACCTTCTGCAACGAAGAGGTCTGGCCCCGCCGGGCTGAAATCGACCAGAAGGTTGAGGGGGTGGTTCCCGGATTGATGCAGCGGGCCTCTGAGCTGGGCCTCACTATGCTTGATATTCCGGAAGCCTACGATGGCCTCGACCTGTCGGTGCCGGTCTCCATGCGGGTGATGGAGAAAACTGCCCGGGAGCAGTCCTTCATGCTCTCCATGATGGTCCAGAACGGCATCGGCTCGCAGCCGGTTACCCTGTTCGGTACCGAGGCCCAGAAATCGGAGTGGTTACCCCGGTTCGCATCCGGCGAAAAACGGGGTTGTTACGCCCTGACTGAGCCCAGTTCAGGTTCCGATGCTCTGGCCGCAAAAGCGACCGCTCGGCTCAGCGAGGATGGCCAGAGCTGGATTCTTAACGGCACCAAGCAGTTCATTACCAATGCGGGTTGGGCAGACGTCGCTTTCGTGTTTGCCAGGGCGGTCGACGAGCTCGATGGCCGATCCGGCTTCAGCTGTTTTATTGTGCCCCTGGATCTGCCTGGCGCAAGCCTGGGTGCGGAGGAGGAGAAGCTCGGCATGTGGGGCTCATCCACTCGCCAGATAATTCTCGATGAGTGCCGGATACCTGTCGCCAACGTACTGGGTGAGCTGGGGCGCGGTCATGTGATCGCTTTTAACATCCTTAACGCGGGCCGTTACAAGCTGGGTGGGACCGCTCTGGGGGCCGCCAAATATGTTTTTGCCGCCGCAATTAGCTACGCAGCAGAGCGCAAGCAGTTCGGTCTACCCACAATTTCGTTCGGCATGATGAAACGTAAAGTCGGCCAGATGGGCGCCGATATCTTCGCAGTCGAGAGCTCCATCTATCGTATCTGTGGCGATATTGATGCGGCTGCCCGGGCTAACGGCTTCGATGCCGGGGCCAAGCTGGCCGCGCTGCAGAACCATGCGCTGGAGTGCTCCATCGCCAAGTGTGCGGGTTCGGAGCTGCTCAACCGGGTGGCGGACGAGTCCCTGCAGATGTTTGGGGGTTATGGTTTTCTGGAGGAGTATCCGGCAGCCAAAGTCTATCGGGATGCCCGAATTTCCCGAATCTACGAAGGCACCAACGAGATTAACCGGATTGTGATGCCTCGTACTCTGTTAAAAAAAATCGCCGATGGCCTGATCTCTCTGGAGGGCGCCGGGTCGGCGCAGGGCGGCGATCTGCTGTTGGCGCTGAAACAGCTACATGCTCGCTGTTTTGAGACCGCGCGAGCGAGTTACGGGGATGGCAAAGGCTTTGACCGTGATCAGGAGACTCTGGCCAATCTGGCGGACATGCAGATCGATATCCACCTGCTCGAATCCAGCCTGCTGCGAGTCGCACAGATGGCAGGGGCGCAACCGGTACATCACTCCATCTGTCAGTTACTCGGCCTGCAGATCGCGGGGCGGGTCGAACGTAATGCGGTGGAGATCCTGCGCCACCTCGGCGCAGCCGATGCGATTAAACTACCTGCTCCGGCGGGTGATGTTCTGGCTCTACGCCAATCGATTGCGGACGACTTTATCGAAGCCGGTGAGTATGCCCTCTAACTGTTTCGGGGTCACAGGATGACTTACAACTGCATCGCATTCGAAGTGGTCAATCGCGTCGCCCGGTTGACCCTCAACGAGCCGGAGACCCGCAACGCGTTGGGTTCCAGCGGAATCGTAGATGAAATTGTCTCGGTGCTGGACGAGTTGCCAACCCGCAGTGACGTCTCTGTGCTGGTGATTACCGGGGCCGGCAAAGCATTCTGTGCCGGAGGCAACGTCAAAGAGATGCGGGACCGCACCGGCATGTTCAGTGGCACCGCAGCCGAGATAGAGCGGAGCTACCGCACCGGAATCCAGCGCATACCTCTGGCGATGCAGCGACTGGATCTGCCGGTGATTGCTGCAATCAATGGCCCGGCAGTGGGGGCGGGCTGCGACCTGGCGATGATGTGTGATCTGCGTATCGGCTCGCCGTTGGCCATGTTCGGAGAGTCCTTTGTCAATCTGGGATTAATCCCCGGGGATGGCGGGGCCTGGTTTTTGCCCCGGCGTATCGGTCATCAACGCGCAGCGCTCATGACCTATACCGGGCGCCTGATTAGTGCCGAGCAGGCCCTGGATTGGGGGCTGTTGCTTGAACTGGTGGCGGAAGAGGCGTTGCTCCCGACCACACTGGAGCTGGCCGCTGAAATTGCGGCCAAGCCACCCCAGGCCTTGCGTCATGCCAAGCAGCTGTTGCGGGCGGGGGCCACCACAGAGCTGCCGGAGTTTCTGGAGATGTGCGCCAGCTATCAGGCCCAGGCCCACCATTCAGACGAGCACGCCGAAGCCGTTGCCGCTTTTTTCGAGAAACGTCCAGGGCGCTACTGACCCACCCGCCATGCCGGACATCAACCAGTTTCTCGTTACTTTTTCAGTCTGGGCATTACCGGTGATCTTTGCGATCACCGTGCATGAAGCCGCCCATGGCTATGTCGCCAACTATCTTGGTGATCCCACTGCCCGAATGCTTGGGCGCCTCAGTCTCAACCCTGTACGCCATATTGATCCGGTCGGCACCGTATTGCTGCCCACAATCCTGCTGCTGATCGGGGGGTTTATCTTTGGCTGGGCCAAACCGGTGCCGGTGACGGTGGAGAACCTGAAAAACCCGAAGCGGGATATGGCCTATGTGGCTGCCGCCGGACCACTCTCCAACCTGCTCATGGCGCTGCTCTGGATCCTGCTACTGAAGCTCAGCCTGCTGCTGGCCGCCGGTCTGCCGACGGTCTCGCAGCCGCTGGCACAGATGTCGCTGGCGGGCATCACTATTAATCTGGTCCTGATGCTGCTGAATCTGCTGCCGATTCCCCCGCTGGACGGGGGTCGCATCGCGGTGGGGATTCTGCCATCAGATCTGGCCTGGCGCTTCAGTCGGCTGGAACCCTACGGCCTCGTGATAATTGTGGCCCTGCTGGCGACCGGGTTATTGGGCCGGATCCTCGGGCCTCTGCTGTTCGGCACACGAAAGCTGTTACTTTCACTGGTTGGTCTTTAGGGAGAATTGCGTGGAGCCATCCGCCGCCAACAACCGTGTCCTATCTGGTATGCGCCCGACCGGGCAACTGCATCTGGGCCACTATCACGGGGTGCTGCAAAACTGGGTTCGGCTACAGCACGAATACGCCTGCTATTTTTTCGTCGCGGACTGGCATGCCCTGACCACCCATTACGAGAACCCCCAGGTTATTGCCGACAGTACCTGGGAGATGGTGGTTGACTGGCTGGCGGCGGGTATCGACCCGGAGGCGGCACCTATATTTATTCAGTCCCGGGTGCCTGAACACGCGGAACTGCAGCTGCTGCTCGGCATGTGCACGCCACTGGGATGGCTGGAACGGGTGCCCAGTTATAAAGATCTTCAGACACAGCTGAAGGAGAAGGATCTCGCCACCTACGGCTTCCTGGGATACCCCCTGCTGCAGGCCGCCGACATTCTGATCTACAAAGCCGGGCAGGTCCCGGTCGGTGAAGATCAGGTCGCCCACGTTGAGATTTCCCGAGAGATTGCGCGACGATTCAATCATCTCTATGGCCGGGATGCGGGTTACGAAGAAAAGGCTGAAGCCGCCATTAAGAAAATGGGGAAAAAACAGGCCAAACTCTATCGCTCGTTGTTGACCCGATATCAGGAACGGGGTGAATCTGATGCGCTGGAGACTGCCCGGGCGCTGGTTGAAGAGCAGCAGAATATCACCCTGAACGATCGCGAGCGGCTGCTGGGGTACCTCGAGGGGGGCGGTATGATCATTCTGCCGGAGCCACAGGCGCTGCTGACCAAGGTCTCGAAAATGCCGGGGCTGGATGGCCGCAAAATGTCCAAGTCCTACGACAACACCATCTCGCTGCGGGCGGAGCCTGAGCAGGTGGCGCAGCAGCTCCGTACCATGCAGACCGACCCGGCCCGGATTCGGCGTACCGATCCCGGTGATCCTCAAAAATGTCCGGTCTGGCAGTTTCATCTGGTCTATTCGAATGATGATACTCAGGCGTGGGTCCAGAGCGGATGCACGCAGGCGAGCATCGGCTGCCTCGACTGCAAGCAGCCGGTAATTGAGGCGATCAACCGGGAGCTGGCACCGATCCTGGAGCGGGCTACGCGCTACATTGAAGATCCGGGGCTGGTTAGAACGATCGTCGCGGACGGCTGT
>JAKLLR010000132.1 GCA_022014175.1 Gammaproteobacteria bacterium
TTTCAGCAGTTCCGCCTGGTGCAGAAGCAACCGGACCATATCGAAGCGCAATATGTAATCGAACCCGAGCTCAATGAGAGCCAAAGCGCCGCCCTGGTCTTAGCTCTCCAGCAGCAACTCGACTTCCCCCACCGCATCACCCTCGCCAGGCAGCCCGCCATCAGCCGCACGCCAAATCACAAATACGAAGATTTCGTTAGCGAAGTTGCGGAAATTGACTAGAGGAGCCGGCCCAGCGACCCAGCAGGTAGGCGATCGTGAGGTTATCGAACAGGGCTGAACCGGTGGAGATAAAGAGCTTCTGCCCGTCAGTCGGGGCCTGCCCCGATTTCAGCAGAGTCAGCAGATCCGTCACCCGCTCCGGCCTGACCAAACCCCGCTGCAACCACCGTTTGAGATCACCGAAACGGGCGCTATCGGGCAGATCAACGTAGATAGCCGCCACCCCGGGCCAGCTGTCGCTCAGCTCGCTCTGCTGATCGCAATCCGCGCCCACGCTAACGATCAGTTTCGCCCCGTAGCCGGGCGGCTCACACAAGGCCTCACGAGCGTCAGTAGCCAGCACCACGATATCTGACTGCTGGTCAGGCCTTACGGTAGTCTCGCCGCTTACCCTCGTGCTCGGCAGTTCCCGCTGCAGCAGGCTGGCACAGTTCGCCGCCCGCTCGGCCAGCGGATCGATCACCACAATCTCTTCCAAGCCCATCACCTGACCCAGCAGCACTCCGCAGTAGTAAGCAACCCGGCCTCCGCCAAACAGCAGCAGGCGGCGGCTATCGGGGGCCAGAAGCTCCCCGGCCAAGGCAGCACACAAACCGGTCCTGATCGACGACAGCAGACAGATATCAAACAGATCAGAGACAAAATGCTCATCCGGATCCAGCGCCAATGCCCGCCCGACGGTAATCTGGCCCGGCACCTGCTGCTGGCGCAGGTTGGTCCCCACCACCTTTACCGTGGCACAGCTTTCGCCCCGCCAGCGCACCACCGCTGGCATCACCCGGAAATCGCCGCCAGCGGGATCCGGAAAAAGCTGTTTGGCCGGCAGTTCGAGAGAGGCCTCGCCGGAGCAGAGCGCCAGCAGCAGTGCCCGTACGAAGCCGATATAGGCATGGGGCTCCACCAGCAGACGGTGATGAATCTGCGCTTCGCTGTGATGGGTGCAGGGTTCCTCACTGAGCCGCAATACCCGGCGTTCCAGTTCGTCCAGCGTCGATGTAGAAGAAGCACTCATGTGGGGTCTGGTCCGGGGATCGAAAAGCGACCATTCTCCCACGTCATGCAAGCCGGTTCAGGCCAGGTGGTGAGCCCGCCCGGTTCGCCTGCAAAGATCCCTGAATCGGCGCACCCAGAACGGGCTGAGCAAGGTGGTGT
The DNA here is from genome assembly GCA_022014175.1 of Gammaproteobacteria bacterium. GTDB lineage: Bacteria > Pseudomonadota > Gammaproteobacteria > Immundisolibacterales > JAKLLR01 > JAKLLR01. The sequence goes on from JAKLLR010000132.1 coordinate 1,375, forward strand.
AGGCGATCACCATAATCAGGCCAGCATAAACCGGCGGGTCCAATAATCCGGCGCTCTGCCCCATCTGAGCAAAAATAAGGGCCACTTCAGCCCGGGGCACCATCGCCATGCCGATAAGCACCCGCTGTGGCCAGGGCGCCCGCAACAGGACCGCGCCGACAAACTTTCCCAGCACTGCCACCGCACCCAGGCTGAGAGAAAACACCCAGATAAACCCGGACCCCCATGCCACCGCCTGCAGATCGAGAGAGAGCCCCACCAGCACAAAGAAAATCGGGCTGAAGAGTTGTATCAGCGGCCGGGTCTCCTGCTGTACTCGCCTGGCAAAGGGGCCATTCACCGGATTGGGGAAGAGTTGGCTGACGTAACTGCGTCGGGAGAGCGCCAGCCCTGCGGCAAACCCACCCAGAATATGAGGAACCCCGAAGAGTTCGGCAGCCCAAGCAAAAAACAGCACCAGCGCGACGACCATTGTCGGAATCACACCCGGGGTTTCCGAACGGGTCTCCAGCCCGGCGACCAGTCGCATCAGCCATTGGGCTCCAATCGGCGCCAGCAGCGCAAAAACCAGAACAAAAAGGATGATTTTAGCGGCCCCCGGCAGACTCAATTCTGCCCCACCGCTCATCTGAACCAACACCGCCAATGCGATCACACCAATCAGGTCATCAAGCACGGCCGCGCCGAGCACAATCTGGCCCGCATCAGTTTCGATCAGGCCCAGATCCCCTAGCAGCCGCACCGAGATGGCTACGCTGGTCGCAGTTAAAGCGCCCGCACAGATCAGCGCACCCAAAGGCGGCAGCGCAAACGCCCAGCGACAGAGCAGATAACCCAGCACCAGCGGGCCGAAAAACCCACCCAGCGCAACTACAATCGCCTTGGGGCCAGCGGCCAGTAAACGGTGGCCATCAGTCTCCAGCCCCGCTCGAAACAGTAGGAAAACGACCCCGATTTCTGCCAGCACCCGGATCAGCTCCACCGGCGCAACCAGACCCAGCAGGCTGGGTCCCAGAACCACTCCGGCCACCAGCTCGCCCATCACTGCGGGGGCACCCACACGAGTCGCAATTTCGCCGCCAAACCGCGCAGCAAGGATAACCAGCACCAGCAACAGGAGATCCTGATGAACAACGTCCAAACGATCAAGCCCTCCTCAATTCGATTCCCTTCGTCCATTCTGCTTCAATTTCGGGCGACCGTGCTTGACAGGGGTCACGGGCCCCGGTTGTCAAACCCAAGCGGGACTCACTGAAACAGGATAAACAGGTGTACTCTGGGGACCAGCAGATAGAAGGTAGGAAGCCCTGTGCCGTCAGCCCCCACTATGCGACTGGTGATTTGCGCGCTGCTCATGGTGTTCGCTACCTCGGCAGCGGGCGCTGAAAGTGGACCTGAAATCCGCTCCGGAGCGATTCTGCTGCTGCAGATTGATGGCCCTATCGGCCCCGCAGTCAGCGCCTATGTGGTTCAGGGCGTGGATCGAGCCGAGAAAGAGCGTGCAGCTTTGGTCATTCTGACCATAGACACCCCTGGCGGCCTGGACAGCGCCATGCGGGAGATCGTCAAAGCCATTAACAGTTCGCCGGTACCGATAGCCGGTTTTGTTGCCCCCTCTGGCGCCCGCGCAGCCAGTGCCGGCACCTATATCCTCTACGCCAGCCATATCGCCGCCATGGCGCCGGGCACCAATCTGGGTGCGGCCACGCCAGTAAGGATGGGCGCGCCTGCGCTGCCTAAGCCAGACCCCGACGCTGATGAGCCCCGGGGCGAGGCGCCGGAGGAGACAGACCATCTGCCCGGCAGCGCCATGGAGCGAAAAATGGTCAACGATGCCGTGGCCTACCTCCGGGGGCTGGCAAAAATGCGGGGGCGCAATGGGGCCTGGGCAGAAAAAGCCGTACGAGAGGCTGCCAGTCTGCCTGCAGAAGAGGCACTGACCGAGGGCGTGATCGATCTGGTGGCCACAGATGTCAACCAACTGGTTCGTGCCGTCAATGGCCGAACTCTGGAGCTCCTCGGGCAGACCGTTCAGCTCCACACTGAAGGGGCGCCGCTGCTACACCATGAGCCGGACTGGCGGACCCGCCTGCTGGCAGTGATTACCAACCCCAATGTGGCTTATGTCCTGATGTTGCTCGGAATTTATGGCCTGATCTTCGAGTTCTCCAACCCCGGTGCCATCATCCCCGGCACCGTCGGCGCCATAGCCCTGCTGCTCGCCCTCTTTGCCTTTCAGACCCTGCCCATCAACTATGCCGGCGGTGCTCTGTTACTGCTGGGGGTGGCGCTAATGGTGGCCGAAGCTTTCGTACCCAGCTTCGGCACTCTGGGCCTGGGGGGTGTGGTGGCCTTTGTGTTCGGCTCCGTGATGTTGATCGATACCAGCGTGCCAGGTTTTGGCATCTCCCTGCCCCTGATCTTCAGCGTGGCTGTCGTCAGCGCCCTCTTTTTCCTCACCATCATCGGTATGGCGATCCGTGCTGGCCAACGCCCAGCCCTCAGTGGGGCTGAAGGGCTGCTCGGTAGCAGCGGCGTGGCTGTGGAGCCATTCAGCAATGGCCACGGCATGGTGCGGGTTCACAGTGAGCTCTGGCAGGCGGCCTGCGCGCAGCCGCTGGAAATCGATCAAGCCATAGAGGTCACCGCAGTGGATGGCCTGATCCTGAGCGTTCAGCCAAAGGAGAACACAAGATGACTTTTCCCCTGATTTATCTGGTTGTAGGAGTGCTCCTGGCACTTGCCCTCAGCGCCATCAAAATCCTGCGGGAATACGAGCGCGGCGTGGTCTTCCTGCTTGGCCGTTTCTGGAAGGTCAAGGGGCCGGGGCTGATCATTCTCATCCCCCTGGTGCAGCAGATGGTGCGGGTGGATCTGCGCACCATCGTCATGGATGTGCCCAGTCAGGATGTCATCTCCCGGGACAACGTCTCGGTCAAAGTCAACGCGGTTCTATATTTCAGGGTCTTGGAGCCCAACAAGGCGGTGCGGGAGGTAGAAAACTATCTCTTCGCCACTTCCCAGCTCGCTCAGGTGACTCTGAGGAGCGTTTGCGGTCAGGCGGAGCTGGACGAACTGT
>JAKLLR010000133.1 GCA_022014175.1 Gammaproteobacteria bacterium
CAACAGCGCGCCCAGCACCACCTGGGCCCACAGGCGGAAGCGGGCCGGAATATTACGGGCATCATCCAGCGCGCCAAGAGCGACCAGAAACAGGGAACACAGCAGGTAAATCGCATAAGCGCGGTCGAAAGGCACGGCCACCAGCCAGGCCACGGCCATACCGGTAAACACGCTCAAACCGCCAATCAGGGGAACCGCGCCTTTATGCAGCTTACGCTGGTCAGGAAGGTCCAGCAGGCCAACCCGGAACGCGACAGGACGCAGGGAAACAAGGGAAATCAACGCAAACAGCCCTGCTAACAACCCTGTTACGCTCACCAACTCCATGTCACCCTCCCTTGATCCGGACCAACCGCACCGTCAGACACCAGCTCCGACAGATACTTAGACGGCCAACCCGGCTAATGCGCGAAACTGTGGGTTATTTAACACTAATATGACGACATCTGTGAAGACGGTCACAGAGCTGATCTGACAACAAGGATGTTTCAGGATCATGTCAGGGGGCCAGCCGCAAGCGGTTGAGATACAGCCGGTCAAGAGAGTTCGGCGAGCGCACCATGGTGGCAGTACCGAATGACACGACATTGGTATCTTCATTGATGCGGGTCTGCAGCGTGTAATTCCAGTCCGGATTACCGCGCACCTGCAGGTAACGGAATTGACGGTCTTTTGTCGGCGTAAGAGGGATCACCACGCCCATACCGATAAACTCTGCCTCGGTGTTCTTGTAGGTCAGTGTGATAGCGCAATCACCGAACCAGAACCGGTTATCGACACGAAATCCGCTATCGCCTTCAAAGAACTCACCGGCATGCACGTTTACCAGCACATCGCGCTCTGCCCAATACCAGCTGTAACGGCCAAGCATCTGGCGCGACTGGTCATCGCTGTTGTCGGCATTCCAGAAATTGCCCGTCAGGAATCCCAGCGCGTGACGCCGCCCCGGGGTGAACAATAGCGTTTCGTTCAGCCAGCCGTTGTAATCGTATAGATACCGGCCGCCATAAAAGGCCGTAAACAACTGCCGGTGTGGGCGAAAAGCCTGCTGCAGGTCAGCATGCAGCAAATCCGTACGCTGACGCGCAGCCGCAAAGGGGCCGCTCTCATCAAAGTCATCACTGCTGTACAGCTCTGCGTTCCAGCTCACCGATGCCAAGGCCCCGCTCCAGAGTGACGAGGAAACTTCCGAGGTCAAAGCAAGCGATGTATCAAGCACCCCGTACTCTGTGGCTACCCCGGTGCTCAAGCGCGGACTCAGCGTGAGACGTGGCCGCCATACTGGCCCGTCACTGCCCTGATAATCCCACTGCTGCGGCAGCGCCTGCTCGCTGGCCGATATCAGCCGTGGCGCATCACCATCCAGCCACAACATGCGCGTGATTACCGGGATATTCTGATTGAGCAATACCAACCGCACGGAAGTATGGCCAAGAGACGCCTGATGCAACCGCTGCGCAACATCCTGCAATGCAGCACGCTCATCACGATTGAACAGGTTATTCTCAAACCGCACCGTCAGCTCATTGCCAACCGAGCCAACAGAGACTCGCTCATACCCTGCCCCCACCAGAATCTGCCCCACCACCACCGCAACTGCAGGAGCGGCTTCAGCCGCGATTTCTTTTGATTCCGGCTTTTCAAAAACATTCGTGGCCTCAGCCGCGATCGATTTCAAAGAGCCAGCAGAAGCCCCCCCCAGCGGAATAGAAATCCCCACCGAAAAAAACTTCCTGCCATTCTCACTGTCGCCCCGATCATAGGCCAGTGCCTTGCCCTTCAGCTGTACCCCACCAGGCAACCAGCCACGCGGTGTGGTCAATCCCACCCCGGCACGCGCATCCACAGCGTCATGCTCCAGCATCAGGTTCAGCCAGCGGGTTGGCCGGTAAGACAGCGCGGCAAACCCCCCGTCCAGATACCGGGGAACATCGTCCGGGCGGCCATAACCCAGCGCCAGCTCAACCGGGCCAAACTGCCGACCTGCTACCACATAGTATGAATCGAAATAATTCGCGGCCCCGCCCATATCCTGGGCGCCCGCCGCCAGAGAAAACCAGTTCTCGGGGATAAAAGGCACCTGCACTTTCACATTTGCCGACAAATCCCGAGGGCCACAGCAATCAGTGAACAAATTCGCGTGAGTATCATTCCAGATAATGCGGCCGCCAATTTCCAGATTGGGAAACACACCCACCGCCGCATGAAAATTGTGGTAGTGGCCATATTCCCCGGCGATAAAGCCCTGATCGCTATACCCGACTTCCGCCTGCCCATGGCCCAGCACCGAAGCTGATGGCACATTGAGAAAACCACTGTACCCGGGGAATGCCAGATCCTGCGCCGACAACTCCGAACCCGGAATAACTGCCAGGCCGACCAACAGAACTCTGACGCAGCGGATCAGGCGCATTCAGCAACGCCCGTAACGATCATCAAAACGCACGATATCGTCCTCGCCCAGATAAGAGCCGGACTGCACCTCGATCAGTTCCAGTGGAATACGGCCGGGGTTTTCCAGGCTATGCACCTGCCCCACCGGGATATAGGTAGACTGGTTCTCCGTCAGCAGCACCGTTTCATCGCCAATGCACACCCTGGCGGTGCCACTCACCACAATCCAGTGCTCGGCACGGTGGTGATGCATCTGGGTGGAAAGCCGCGCGCCGGGTTTGACGGTGATGCGCTTGACCTGGTAGCGATGGCCGTTATCGATGGAGTCATACACACCCCACGGGCGGTACACCTCACGATGATTGATGTGCTCATGGCGGCCATCGTTGCGGATCTGCTCCACCACCTTCTTAACGTCCTGCACCTGATCGCGGTGTGCCACCAACACGGCATCCCTGGTTTCCACAATCACCAGATCCTGCACACCCACTGCCGCCACCAGTCGGCTATCGGCGTGGATATGATTGTTCTGACAAGCCCGGGCCAGCACATCGCCCTTCAACACATTGCCATCGGCATCCTTGTCACTCACTTCCCACAGGGCCGACCAGGAACCAATATCACTCCAGCCCCCGTCCAACGGCACCATGGCAGCCAGATCGGTTTTCTCCATCAGGGCGTAATCGATGGAGTCATCCGGGCACGCGGCAAAGGCATCGCGATCCATCCGGATAAAATGCATATCGCGCTGGCACCCGGCATGGGCCTTGCGGCAGGCCGCCAGAATATCCGGGCGAAACTTTTCCAACTCGGCCAGATACACACTGGCACGAAACATGAACATGCCACTGTTCCAGAAATAATTGCCCTGCTCGATATAACCAGTGGCCGTTTGTGCGTCCGGCTTTTCGACAAAGCGGGCGACGGCAAAGCCCCCTTCTGCCAGCGCCTTGCCCTGCTCGATATAGCCATAACCGGTTTCCGGGCTGGTGGGCACAATCCCGAAGGTCACCAGCTTGCCATCGCGCGCCAGCGGCATGGCGGTGCGCACCGATGTGTGAAACGCCTGGGTATCCCGAATCAGGTGATCAGCGGCCAGCACGAGCAGCACGGGATCTTCGCCTTCGGCGATCGAGTGCAACGCAGCCAACGCAATGGCCGGCGCGGTATTGCGGCCCACCGACTCCAGCAGGATATCCGCTTCCTCCATGCCCAGCTGGCGCAACTGCTCGGCCGCCAGGAAACGATGTTCCTCATTACAGATCAACCGGGGTGCGGCGGCATCCAGCCCCTGCAAACGCTGGATGGTGGCCTGGAGCATGGTCACCTCCGGCGACACCAGCGCCAGAAACTGCTTGGGGTTCAACTGGCGCGACAGGGGCCAAAGGCGCGAGCCGGAACCTCCAGCCATGATGACGGGTTGCAACATGCCTAACACTCCTGTGCCGAAGAACGCGACGGTAACACAGCAAAATAATCCCCGGTGTACTGGTGTATCGAAAGATCAGCCTCAACCTGCCCGGGTGACACCCAGCGATACTCCTGATGCTGGGCGGCCGGCGGCACCAGAGATGCACCGGCGGGCAGGTCTATCAGATAACCGAGAACCACATAGTGGGTGCCGATGTTCTCGCCAAAAATACTGTCGAGGTAAATATGCTCAAACACACCCAAAGGCCTGGCGGTGCTGCGCAACATAGGCTTGCCCAGTTCCTCCAGCGTCAGGCGCAAAAACGCATTATCCATACGCTCATTCTTGAGGATGCGGCCACCCGGAACGAACCAGAAGTTCCGCGCCGGGCGGTTACGGCGCAGCCCGAGCAGCACCCTGCCGTGCGCATCACGGACCACCAGATCAATCGCCACCAGTGGCGTGACCTCCACGACTTGCTGAAAAATAGCCGGACCAAGAAACATTTCCCTTGTCTCCTTGCAATATGAAGCCCGTATCCCGAGCTGAAGATTGCCGTTAGCTGCGGAAAAACTGGAAGACTTTACTCAGATTCTTCCAGATCAGCGCACCAACACCACCCACTCC
>JAKLLR010000039.1 GCA_022014175.1 Gammaproteobacteria bacterium
CGTCATGCACGTGGCTCTCCCGAACTCCAGCGCCGGTGATCCGCACAAATTTGGGTTTGGAGCGGAATTCAGCCAGATCAGCACAACCGGTATAACCCATGCTGGCCCGAACGCCACCCATAAGTTGATGAACAATCGCGGACAATGGGCCTTTATAGGAGACCCGGCCCTCTATGCCCTCGGGCACCAGTTTGTCAGTACTGCTGATGCCCTCCTGAAAGTAGCGGTCACTGGACCCCTGAGCCATGGCGCCCATGGAGCCCATGCCCCGATAACTTTTGTAGGAGCGGCCCTGGTAGAGCACCACTTCGCCAGGGGACTCTTCGGTCCCCGCCAGCAGATTGCCAATCATTACCGAATGAGCACCCGCAACCAGCGCTTTGGCCAGATCCCCTGAATAACGCACGCCGCCATCGGCGATCAGCGGCACACCACTGTTTCTCAGGGCCTCGGCCACATTGTGTACTGCGGTGATCTGGGGGACGCCGATGCCGGCCACCACACGGGTGGTACAGATCGAACCGGGGCCAATCCCGACCTTGACCCCGTCAACCCCCGCCTCGACCAGAGCAAGGGCACCGGCACCGGTAGCGATATTACCGGCGATCAATTGCAGATCCGGATATTCAGCACGGACCCAGCGCACCATTCCCAACACCCCTTCACTGTGACCATGAGCGGTATCAACCACCACCACATCGACCCCGGCATCCACCAGTTGAGCCAGTCGGGTCTGATTGTCCCCGCCGGTACCCACAGCTGCGCCGACCCGCAGACGACCCCTGTCATCACGGCAGGCAATGGGGTATTCATACTCTTTCTGAATATCCTTGACTGTGACCAGTCCCCGCAGCTGGAAAGCGGAATCCACTACCAGTACTTTTTCGATGCGGTGTTTGTGTAACAGCGCCACCACCTCTTCCCGGGAGGCGCCCTCCTCCACCGTCACCAGGCGCTCCTCCGGCGTCATAACTGTAGAGACAGGTCGATCCAGCTCGGTCACAAACCGCAGGTCACGGGCAGTGACAATGCCGACCAGGCGATCGCCCTGCACCACCGGCACCCCCGAGATGTCGTTCGCCCGAGTCAGGGCCAGCACATCGCGAATAGTGGTGTCCGGCGAGGTTGAAATCGGGTCCGTGATCACCCCGCTCTCGTATTTCTTCACTCGCCAAACCTCCCGGGCCTGGGCCTCGGGACTCATGTTTTTGTGCACGACACCCAGACCGCCTTCCAGCGCCAGGGCAATCGCCAGGCGGGCTTCAGTCACGGTATCCATAGCCGCGGAGACCAGAGGAATGTTGAGGCTGATCTCACGGGTCAGCGGGGTTCGGAGATCAACATCCCGGGGCATGATGGCGGAGTAATCCGGAACCAGGAGGACGTCGTCAAACGTCAGGGCTTCTTCAGAAATCTGCATGGTGTGGGGGCATCCATCGACAAAGAGAGATTATAGATTCAGTACGGCCCCACAGCAATTGGAGACTGCCTATAATGCTGCAAACGGAACGACATCACTGAATGAATCCTGACCACACAACCCCACCACTGCCCGCGAAAATCGCCCGGGACGTCTATACCGTCGCTCGCCTGAATGCTGAAGTCAGCGAGCTTCTCGAAGGCTCCTTCCCCCTCATCTGGGTCGAGGGGGAAATTTCCAATCTGGCCAGCCCCGGGTCAGGTCACCTCTATTTTTCACTGAAAGACAGCCGTGCTCAGGTGCGCTGCGCGATGTTCAAAAACCGCAACCGCTTACTGCGATTCAAACCGAAAAGTGGTGATCAGATTCTGGTCAGAGCCCAGGTTGGACTCTATACCGAGCGGGGCGAATTTCAGCTGCTGATCGAACACATGGAGCCCGCCGGTGAAGGGGCCCTGCTGCGTCAACTGGAACTCGTAAAACAGAAGCTCCAGGCTGAGGGGCTGTTTGCGGAGAGCCGCAAACGGCAGCTGCCCGCCTTCCCGACTCGGGTCGGCCTCATCACCTCCCCGTCCGGCGCAGCGATAAGGGATATGCTGACGACCCTCAAGCGCCGTTACCCGCTGGCAGAGGTGGTAGTAATTGCCACCCCGGTGCAGGGACCGCAGGCGATTAGCGGAATTGTAGAGGCATTGGAACAGGCCAACCGTTTCGGTGCGATTGATCTCATCCTGCTCGGTCGCGGCGGTGGCTCCCTTGAAGATCTCTGGGCCTTCAACGAAGAACCAGTGGTACGCGCCGTAGCTGCAAGCACGATTCCGGTCATCGCCGGCATTGGCCATGAAGTGGATATAACCCTCTGCGACCTGGCCGCCGACTTAAGAGCCCCGACCCCCACTGCGGCAGCGGAATTTGCGGTGCCCGACACAACGGAACTACTCAAGAAGCTGACTGCAACGGCCCGGCGTCTCTTGGCGATAGTTGGCAACCGGCTGCGGGCTCGGCAGCAGCGGCTGGACTGGCTCAGGCCCCGATTGCCTCATCCATCCCGCTGGCTGGCAAATCGTCGCCAACGCTACCAGGTCGCCCAGGGGGGTCTCGCAAGGGTCATTAAACTGAGGCTCAGGGAACAGCGGCGGCGGTTGCAATTCCATCGACAACAACTACTCAAATTTAATCCTGAACTCAGGCTCCGCTATATGCGTACGGCGCTGAAACAACAACGGCATCAACTGCTGCTGCAACAACACCATCGCCTCTCAGACTACCGTAACCGGCTGGCCCGGATCAGCGGCAAGCTGGATGCGGTAAGCCCCCTGAGCGTACTGGCGCGGGGTTACGCACTGATCAGCCATCCGCCGGATCTATCGGTGGTCCGCTCAGCCAGACAGGTGCAGGTGGGAGATGATCTGGACGTGCAACTTAATCAGGGTCAACTGCGAACCACGGTAAAGGAAATCCATGACTGACAACGAAATCATGCCCTGGGTCCGAGTCACTGCGATCAGCCTGCTACTGATGCTCTGTGCCACCGCGCCAGTCTGGGCCAGCAACAGCTATCCCGGCGGTATAGCCTGGGTGCCCCTCGATACCAATGACGACCAGCCACCCGTTGTTCACTACGGTAGCCGCCGAGTTATGGTCGCACCGAGTGCGATCGGCTGGCAGGCCGTGGTCGGTATCCCGCTGGGGGCCAGAAACGGGCAGCACGAGCTGACAGTTACCGCTAAGGAGACCACACAAACCGTCTCCTTCCAGGTGGCGCCCAAAGCCTACGAAACTCAATCCATCACCATCGCGGACAAAGGCAAGGTCACCCCATCTCAAACCAACCTGGAGCGGATCGGCAGGGAACAGATCAAAATGAAAGCCATCTTCCGAAACTTCCGTGATGTGCCGACTCAGCCTGCCCTGTTCTGGCCACTACAGGGGCCGATCAGCAGCCCCTTTGGACTACGAAGGCTGATTAACGAAAAACCCCGCAACCCCCACAGCGGGCTGGATATCGCCGCGCCGGAAGGTAGCCCAATCACCGCCCCGGCCGCCGGGGTGATCGCCGATACCGGAGACTACTTCTTCAACGGCAACTCAGTCTTCATCGACCACGGCCAGGGACTGGTCACCTTGTACTGTCATATGAGCCGGATCGACGTCAAACCCGGGGACCCGGTTAAGACAGGGGATGTCATCGGCCAGGTTGGCCAGACCGGCCGAGCCACCGGGCCCCATCTTCACTGGGGTGTGAGCCTGAACGATGCCCGGGTTGATCCCGGGCTGCTAATGGCCGAAGATTGAGCCGCTCAGCAAACCGCGAATCCACGATTAAAAATCAGTTAAGGAGGAAGCAATATGGCATTTCATACCGTCTGTGCCACAGATCAAATACCCCAGGGCAGCATGGCCCGGCATAACGTCAATGGCACTAACGTACTGGTTTACCACCTGGACGATGGCTTCTACGCCACCTCAGCCCGCTGCACCCATATGGGCGTAGGGCTGCAGCGTGGCAAATTGAAGGATAACTGCGTGGTGTGCCCCTTTCACCGGGCACAGTTCGATATCCGCACCGGAGAGGTGGTGAAGTGGGCCAACTTCCCACCGGGCGTTCAGCTGTTGAATTTCATCCGCGGCGAGAAGGCGCTGGCCACCTACCCGACCAAAGTCGAGGATGACCAGCTGCTCGTAGAGGTTTAATACAGCGCAGACAAAAGCCTAGAGGCTGTTGTGGGTTCCATCACAGAAGGCACCGTCCTTGCTCTGCTTGCAACCACACCAGGCGACCGTTTTCTGGGTCTCGATTTCGACCACCTTAGGGGCAAAACCGCTGCCTTTATGGGCGCCGTCACAGAAGGGTTGAGTCCTGGACTGACCACAGGTACAAAAATAGTAGGTACCCGGCTCCATCGCCTGTACATAGGGGCCCTTCTGTGCGATTTTGGCATCGGCCATGGTGTGCGATCTCCTGATTCTGATTTTATTTGGTCACCCACCGCTGGGGCAGGGCCGCGACTATGATAAGCAACAGGCACAAACAATCAATAAATATTGGAGAAATCGAAATGACAGAAGCAGTAAAAATCCTGCGATTTAACGACGAGCGGCTGACGGAGGTCATTCCCGGCAAATTCGAATTCAAACACCTGCACGGCACCGGCGCCACGGCGGCCCTCTACAAGTTCAAGAATGCTTATGACGTTCCGGTACAGCTGAACCAGCACGAAGAGGAGATCACCATCATCCTCAAGGGCAAGTGCAAACTGTTTATTGATGGTGAAGAGATCATTCTCGGCGAAGGCGACACCATCATGATTCCGCCGTTCAAGGAGCATGTCGGTGAATTCATTACTGACGAAGTGGTACTGGTCAGCGTATTTGCGCCTCGTCGGGATGACCTGGGTCCAGAGGAGGCAGAGGAGGTCAAACTCTCCTTTCTCGCGGACCAGTAAACCAACTGGCCGGAGGCACTGAACCAACAGCGCCCTCGGTCCGTTCACTTAGATCAAGGCGCTAACTTGCCATAGGCCCCGGCCAGGGAACCCCCATCCACCGGCAGTGAATAGCCGGTGACGTAGGAGGCATAATCGGAAGCCAGGAAGAGGAACCCCTCGGCCACATCTTCAGGTTTGCCAGACCCCATGGGCATGCCGTGCCCAAGAATAGCCTCGATCATGGCCAGATCCTCTACCCCGTTCTCTTTCATCAAATTTACCGCACCCGGGGTGATGGTGAAGCCCGGCATCACCGCATTAACCCGAATACCCTCAGGCGAGTGCAGGGTTGCGGTAGAACGAACCAGTAGTTCAACCGCCGCCTTACCCGACCCATAACCCGGAATGATTGCTGGATGGGTCATGGCACCATAATCCGCAAAATGGGCAGAGGAGGTCGCAATCATGCTGCCACCACTGCCCTGCTTCTGCATCTGCGGAATGACCGCCTGAAATGCAAACAACGTACCCGTCGCCATAACGCTGATCTGACGATCCCAATCGGCCTGGGTCAGCCCCATCAGCACCGGCGCTGTACCCACAAAAGGAGTCACGACCAATACGTCGATCCCGCCAAGAAATTCGGCAGCATGGGCCACAGCACTATCCACGGATGTTTGATCAGTGACATCCACCCCTACGAAATCGCCTTTACGACCCGTTTCCTGAATCAGGCCACAGGTCTCCTGACCCAACTCAATCTGGATATCGGCCACCACCACATCGGCACCCTCACGGGCAAACAGGCACGCTGTCTCACGCCCAATCCCGGACGCGGCCCCAATCACCAACGCTCTTTTATTCTCTAGCATAGCCATATTAAACTCCCGGATCAGGCCAGCATTTTGCCGAATGCACCGGAAAGCGAGCCCCCGTCCACCGGCAGGGAATACCCGGTCACGTAGGAGGCATAATCCGATGCTAGGAACAGGAAGCCTTCGGCCACGTCCTCGGGTTTGCCGGAGCCCATCGGCATACCGGCACCCAACGCGGCCTCTATTTGCTCCTCGCTACCCATCCCGTAGTTGGCCAACAAGGCCATAGCACCCGGGGTAATGGTGAAGCCCGGCATCACGCAGTTGACCCGAATACCCTCTGGAGAGTGGAGGGTCGCGGTTGAACGCACCAACAACTCAACCGCAGCCTTACTGGAACCATAGGCGGGAATAATGGCTGCGTGGGTCATGGCGCCGTAGTCACCAAAATGCGCAGATGAAGTGGCGATCATGCTGCCCCCGCCCTGCTTCTGCATATGTGGAATAGTCGCCTGAAAGGCAAACAGGGTTCCGGTTGCCATCACCGCAAACTGTCGCTCCCAATCCGCCTGCTCCAGGCCCACGACGGTTGGCGCAGTGCCCACAAATGGAGTGACCACCAGGACATCAATACCCCCAAGCGTCTCGGCTGCGGAACCAACCGCTGCATTCACCGAAGCTTGCTGGGTGACATCAACCGCAACAAAATTGTCGCCGCCACCCAGTTCGGCCACCTCGCCGGCTGCTGCCTGACCACCGCCCTCGTCGATATCGGCCACGACCACCCTGGCCCCTTCGCGGGCAAACAGCTTGGCGGTCTCTCGACCAATACCCGACGCTGCGCCAATAACCAGAGTACGTTTGTTATCTAGTAAACCCATGCTGGCATCCTCCTCAGGTCCACAGGAGGCCGCCGTCCACCAGAACGGTGGCGCCGGTCATGGTACGGGCATGATCTGAGGCCAGAAAGGCGACAACTTTGCCTACTTCATCCGGCTTGCCACCACGCCGCAGGGCGACCCGCCCGGTCTCCCGGTCAAACGCCCCCGCCGCATCATCAGCCCCGGCCACCTTGGCGCGCTGCTCCGAGATGTGGCGCATATGGGGTGTATCGATCAGACCCACGCTCACCAGATTTGCCCGGAAACCCCGTTTGGCGCCACCCAGGGCCAGTGATTTGGTCAGGGGTGCCAGCACTGCTTTGGACGCACCGGTCAACCCCAGTTCAGGGCTGGTTGCGGCCGACCAGAGACACCCCAGACTGCAGAGGCTGCCCTTGCCGGTAATCCGGCGCGCGCTCTCCTGAGCAATAGCCACTCCAGCGGCTGAATTACCAGTGCTCAGCTCATCCCATACTGCGGCATCCGCATCCTCCGGATTACCCACCCACCAGTGGGTCACCGTGTTGACCACGTCATCAAGGCCACCCAGCTTCGCTACCGCCCGGTCAAAAACAGCGCTCACTTCGGCAGGCTTGGAGTGGTATGGGGTATCCCCACCGGGACCAGCTGCAAACACCTGAGCCCCCTCCTGCCTGAGCCGGGCGACAACCGCCTCCCCAAGACCATCACCACCAACAAATACCAGCGCGCGGTGACCATTCAACAATTCAGCCATGCTCTATCTCCTTAGACGTCGGTTGGAATGGTGGTCAGGTCAGCCATCACATTTGCCAGTCTCGCTCCCACCGCCGGGTTGGGCTGCCCGAGACCGCCACTGGCGGTCCAGCCACCATCCACCACCAGATTGGCTCCGGTGATGTAGCTCGCGTCATCACTGGCCAGGAACATCGCTGCTTTGGCAATATCTGCGGGCTGGCCCCGACGTTTGATCAGAATCGACTCGAAAAACAGATCCTCACCACCCGCGTCCAGTAGTGATTTGATCGCCGGAGTATCGATCATGCCCGGCGAGACCGCATTCACCCGAATATTGTAGGGAGAGAGCTCCACCGCCAGATTTTCGCTGAGCCGGATCACCGCCGCCTTGGCGACGTTGTGCACCAGGTTGCCCTGTACGTTGCCGGGCATGCCCGCACCGACAATACCGGCGATTGAGGCGGTAATCACAATATTGCCACCACCTTTGCGTTTGAACACAGGTAGTGCGTGCTTACAGGCCAGGAACACATTGGTCAGCTCGTTGGCCATGTTGAAATCCCAATCCTCCACCGTGAGCTGCTCGATGCTGCCGCCCCGTACGCCGGAGGCGTTGTTGTAGAGAATGTCGAAGTCACCGTAGGACTCCACCGCAAAATCGATCCAGGCTTTGACCTGACCGTCGTCCGCCAGATCCAGGGGTGCCATGGCGACCATCTCGCCACCGGCAGCCTTGACCATCTCCAGGGTCTCCGCCTGCATATCGACCTTGAGGTCACAACCCACGACCTTCGCCCCTTCGGCGGCGAACAGCAGTGCGGCCTCCCGGCCCTGTCCGCCTGCGGTTCCAGTGATCAATACAACTTTGCCTTCAAAACGTCCTGCCATCTCCACTCTCCCTGAAAAAATTATTGAACACACTACTGCTTGAAGTTATTAGATTCCTCACCCATCACGGTGGATTCAGCCTTTTACCAGGGCTTCACCGGTCGGCACGTTGGTCAGATCCGCCATCGCCTGGGCCAGCACCTGTGCAAGCTCTGGGTCCGGCCGCCCGGCCCCGCCACTAGCGGTCCAGCCGCCATCCACGACAAGGTTTGCACCATTGACGTAGCTGGACTCATCCGAGGCCAGATAGAGCGCGGCATAAGCGATGTCATCTGGCTGACCAACCCGTTTGGTCAGAGTGCCCTGGGTGAATACCTCTTCGCCGGCCAGTTCGATCAAACCGTGAGTGGCCGGGGTATCGATGATACCCGGGGAGATACTGTTGACCCGAACGTTGTGGGGCGACAGCTCAACCGCCAGATTAACCATCATGCGAATAACTGCGGCCTTGGAGACATTGTGAACAAAATTCCCGGGAATATTGCCTGGCATCGCCGCAGCCAAAATACCCGCGACCGAGGCTGTGATGACGATATTGCCACTCCCCTTGCGTCTGAACACCGGCATCGCGTGTTTCACCGCCAACCAGACATTGGTGACCTCGTTGGCGAGGTTGAAGTCCCAATCCTCTCGGCTGAGCCCCTCCACCGTACCACCACGAACGCCGGACGCGTTGTTGTAGAGCACGTCGAAATCGCCGTACTGTTCTACCGCAAAGTCGATCCAGGCCTTAACTTGAGCCTCATCCGCCAGGTCAACCGGTTCCATACCGACCATCTCACCGCCAGCCGCTCTCACCAGGCGAACAGTCTCCTGATTGTCTTCGCCCTTAAGATCACAACCCACAATGCGGGCACCTTCGCTGGCAAACAACAGCGCCGCTGCCCGGCCCTGGCCACCCGCAGTGCCGGTAATCAGGACGGTTTTATTCTCTAGTCTTGCTCCCATTTTCCTCTCCTCTTAGTCAAATCAATTGTTATTCCCCTCCCAATTCTAACCGCTAGCGCATGGTCCTCGTTCAACCCGCTTGATTGGACAGGCTTTGGCGCAAGTCGGACCGCCGGTGTAAAGGTCGTACCTGGTGACCTTCCGGATGTGAGACTGATCGTTGAGAGCGCCGAAAACGGCAGACAGAGGGGGAGAGTAGGTGACCGGCTTCAGCGTGAACGTGGAATACCCTGACGAAAGAGGCCACGGAATTAAAAACTCCGCATTGTGGAACAAGCAGGCCGACTCGCACCCTACTCATCCGGGGCATTGATCAACATCAATTGCCACTGCCTTGACCATACCAACCCCTCTTGTCCGGGCATCAACGCTAGAGGGACGGCATAGTAACAAACCGCACGGAGATGCGGGGAGAGACAAGCCAACGCCGGGGCTGGCGGAGAACCATCTGCTGCCCGCAGAGTATGTGGACAAACCCAGCATGGTGACACCGAAGTCGTCTCAGCTATCGGCTTGCCAAAAAGTAACCCCGGCCAGATCACACAGCCTTCGCCAGCGAGAAAATCACTCCGGGCCAGGTTTGCAATACCCTCTGCGGCCCTGCGCACACGTGCAGACCCAAGGCATGAAGCAGACTCAAACGACTGCCGACCACCCTGGGGTTGGTGCTAAGGGAAGCAGCAGATCCGGCAATTTTGTACGGGCCGCCGCGATGGCAGCAAAACTGCTCCCGTTCTCATCACCCTCACCACGCTGGATGCCAGCAGTGGCGGTCCGCATCATCGCGGCACCCTCAACCACCAGCACCCGTCCCCGGAACCAGCCCCCCCGTTTTCACGCCTCGGCCACGCTGTAACCGGCCAACTCCGCCGCCACGCGGCCATAGAGTGCCTCGGCCGAAACGATGAGCGCACTCAACCCACTACCCCCCCCCTCGGCTGCGGCCACCTCTATCCGGGCGAAGCAATCCGCCAGGGCATCAGCCCCGATTGTTGCTGCGCTCGACTTCAGGCTGTGGGCCGCAATCCGAAGCCCATCCAGATCAGACCGGGTTAAATCGGTTTGCATGTCTTTCAGGACAGTCGGAGTATCACTGATAAACCGGGCGACAATGGAGGCGGCTAACTTCGGTTTAATCTGCTCAATCTGCGCCAGAGCCTCTCTGCGCACCAGAAGTTGGCGATTTTGGGAGGCGCTCTCGGTTTCCACGCCCGGAGTACCCAAATTTAGTGCTCGCTGTTCCGGCAGGTTATCGACAACCGAACCTCCGACCTGAGTCTCGCTCGGCCACCAGCGACCCATCACCTCTGTCAACTGGGCCAGGGTGTAGGGCTTGGGTAGATGATCATCCATCCCGACCCCCAGGCAGCGCTCCCGGTCACCCCGCATCGCATTGGCGGTCAGTGCGATAATTGGACAGCGACTCTGACCCATGCACGCCTCCAGTCGACGCAACTCGATCGTCGCCTCATAGCCATCCATCTCAGGCATCTGGCAGTCCATCAGAATCAGCGCCACGGACTCCTCTGACATCCACAGCCGTAGAAGCTGCCGCCCGTTTGCGCCGACGGCATAATCCACCCCCAGAGCCTCAAGCATGCCGCCCAGAACCAACCGGTTCACCGCATTGTCCTCTGCCACTAGAACCTTCCCGCTCAAACTCGGCAGCCGGGTCTCCGCCACCCCTTCGCCCGCAGCTATCGGAGCGAGTTCAATCAGATAGTTCAGCAAGCGGTAATAGGGCTCAGGTCCTGCGCCAAGCTGCCACCAGATTTCATTAAAACGGGCTTGCGCAGCATCACGAACTGCCGGAGAGATTGGGCCCACCCCGATCACCGCGACGGGGCCTATTCCGGCCACAGGACTCTCTTCACCCAGACCAGACAGGAGTCGTGACAACGCCTCCTCATCCAGAACCAAGGCGACCGCGTAATCACCTGAGCCAGATTGTTGCTGGGGGCCCTCCGCTCCCTCCAGACTTCGGACTACGCCCCCTAACCGTTCAATCTCCCGATCAAGCCCAAGCCACTCCCCCGCCAGAACCCCTGGGGCCAGCAACACCTCCAGTTGCGACAGCATGACATCCGCATCCCGCCTCGCTGGCCCCCTGGGGCCAGCAACAAGCTCCGCAGTGAACCAGAAGGAACTACCCTGCCCCTCCCCGCTCTCAACACCGATCTGGCCACCCATGAGTTCAACCAGCTGTTTACAAATAGATAGGCCAAGACCACTCCCCCCGTAGATACGAGCTGTACTGCCGTCAGCCTGCTCAAAGGAGCTGAAGAGTCGATCCCGTGCAGCGTCCGGAATGCCTATCCCGGTATCATCGACCTGAACCCTGAGTTCAATTCGACCACCCTCAACCAAGCGGGTCGACAGGAGCACTTTGATCGACCCCCGCTCGGTAAATTTCAGAGCATTACCCACCAGATTGGTCAGTATCTGTCGGTTCCGGAGCCGGTCACCCCAAACCATCGAACCGCCCTCGATATCGGTCTCGACAGTAAACCCCAACCCCTTCTGTTCAGCGGCCTCCTGCAGCGGCGCCAGGGCGCCAGCCAGGATACTCTCCAGATCGTAGGGCACCACCTCAAACTCCAGCTTTCCAGCCTCAAGCTTGGAGAAATCCAGCACATCGTTAATGACCCGTAACAACGCACTGCCAGATTCAAAAATTGCCTTCACCGACTTCATCTGGCGCGCATTGAGCTCGGTCCGGGAAAGCAGCTCCGCCATCCCCAGCACACCATTCATCGGCGTACGAATTTCATGACTCATATTGGCCAGAAATTCAGACTTGGCCCGGGTGGCCTGCTCTGCGGACTCAAGCGCCCGGGCCAGGGCCTGCTGATGTTTTTCAATCGTCGCCAGCATCTGATTGAACTGATCGACCAGCTCGCCCAGCTCATCTTCGGTCAGCTTCTGCGCCCGTGAACTGAAGTTGTTAGTGGCCGAAATCTGCTTGATCGAACCAATCAGGGTGTAGATGGGCGTCAGCACCACCCCTTCGATGCGGGAGAGCAGTGCCACTGCCAGCAAGGTCACTAAAACAACGCCCACACCAAGGGCGACAAGCAGCTGCCAGAGAAACCCGCTGACTTCCCGGGTACTCACTTCAAGGTAGAGCACACCGAGCTGTTCACCCTGAGCCTGAATCCCTTTAGCCAGCAGCAGCCGACCATCCATATGGATTATTTCCCCGATCTCGGGTCGCTGCGAAACACCCGCAGTCGACGTTGCACCCAGTCGCCTGTACTCTGCGAAGGTGTTGCCTTCCGTATCAATGATAGAGGCATACAGAATGGCGTCGTGGCTGACCAGACTTGACAACACCTCCTGCGCTGCGCGACTGTCGCTGAAGAGCAGCGCGGTGACGGTGTTGAGCACCACCACGTCTGCCGTACTCGCGGAGGCGGTCTCCAGCCGCTGGGTAGCCTGACGCTCGATAAAAAAAACCAGAATGGCGGCGGCAGCCAGAGCGCTGACCAGCATGCAGACCAGAACGATCAACCTCAGCTTGTTACGAATTGAGAATCCCGACAGCCGGCTGAGCAGACTATTCATCATCCCGCACCTCAACCGCCAGCTTCAGGATCTGGGAGGAGAGCGTCAGTCCGCCCCGGCGCGCTGCACCTAAATTCACCGCAAATCGCAGACGCTTACCCTCGACTACAAAGGCGATCATGCCGCCCTCATCGATAAACGCCAGGCCATCACCCAGAGTCAGCACCCCCCTTTGAATACTATCCAGGGCGGTAGGGCCATCCCACCCGGCCTTATCGTAGTAGATCAGATCACAGCCCGGGGACGTCGCCACCGTGTTCAACACCTGATAGCCATGTGCCGCACCGTGGCGAGAGATGCCCTGAGCAATTGTTGTCGCAATTTTCGAATTACCCTTGATGCAGAGCCGTATCGGCTCGGCCGCACCTGCACCATCACGGCCTGGCCATTGAGTGTAGCGGGCCAGATTATAGATATAGGCGGCCTTGATCTCCTCCTCAGACCGGGATGAGGCCAGCAGGACCGTTGAATCCGTCAGGGCAAAAACCAGCAGTAACCCCGCAAAAAGCTTCAAACCTTGTCTCTGCCGGGTGGCCCTGATCAGGCCGAAGTGTATACCGTGAATCACCGCGCAAAATACCCAGGTCAAACGCAACACGACAGAACGGTGCAGCCCGCCGCTGAGGTGCCCGCAAAGGACAAGGTGCTGAATTCGAAGCGGCCCGAGTCTAGCAGATTGGTGGCAGCCGTTCGGCAGCTGACATCGGAACCAACCTCTCCGGCCGGACCCAGGCCCGGACCCCAGTCGTGAGGAGTACCCGCCAAACCGGCGGGCACCCGGCCCCCAAGGCAGAAAAAATGCCTCACGTCGTCTCTCCAGCCACCGGGCTTCACCGCGATTATTGCGATTTGTTTGGCGACTAGACCGATAGTGGCCCCGCACCAACCCCCTTCACTCGAATACCATCATCGTTGCGGAAACCGGTGTTCAGTCCAGCAATATCGAGACGTTTAAGTCCACACATCTTTTCTCAGTTTCTCCAAAATATGGCCGCTTTAGTGATTTAATCCGACTCAAACAGATGTGAAGTCTCACCGGCCCCGAGGCGGGTCACCAGCGGCGCGCCTGCGGTCAAATCAATGACAGTAGTGGGCAATAAGCCACCGGGTCCCGAATCCAGAATCAGGTCTGTCTGACTCTGAAACAGCCGGGCGATCTCACCCGGGTCGGACTCGGCGTCATCGCAGCCGGGAACAATCAAGGTGGTTCCCAGAAGCGGCTCTCCATGACTGTCGAGCAGTGCCTGAAGAACCGGGGAGGCGGGAATTCTCAACCCGATGGTGCGCCGCTTGGGCTGCTGCAGACGACGTGGCACATTACGGCTGGCCTTGAGCACAAAGGTATAGGGCCCAGGGGTCGCGGCCCGGAGCAGGCGGTACTGGCTGTTGTCCACCATGGCGTACTGCGCCACCTCAGATAAATCACGACAGATCAGGGTGAAGAGATGACGCGGGTTCAGCTGACGAATCCCCCGAACCCGCTCCAGCGCCTCTTTGTCTCCGATGGCTACTAGCAACAGATAGGTACATTCACTGGCGGCAATCACCACCCCGCCCCGCTGCAGAACATCTGTAGCTCGGGCCAGTATCCTGGGCTGAGGGTCGATCGGGTGAAGCGAGAGCGACTCACCCATGCCGAGACAGCAACCGGCTCAAGATTCGATGGCTCCAGTCAGGGGAACAAGCCCTCCAAGTAGTTTGAGAAGCCCCAGCAACCGCTCGTCGCTCGGGAACGACCATCCAAACCCGGCGGGCCGCAAAACAGGTGAAAATCATTGAATAGTGTGTTTACAATTTGCGGGGTTAGTACTTTAACTTAACAAATGTGCTTAGCTGGTTAATAATGCAGGGAATTATTACAGTTAGTTTCGATTAATAATCGGGAATCAGCGGACGCAGCGATCCACACAGGCAAGGTAAGGGGCAACGAGTAAGCGATGGCTAAATTAATCGTTTCTTTCAAAGGCGCAGTAGTCTCCGAAGTACCCCTCGCTCAGGGCGAGATGCTGATCGGTCGGCGACCGGACTGCCAGATTCCGATTGATAGCTTGGCAATCAGTGGCTATCACGCGAAAATCACCACCGTAGGTCATCAGTCCGTGCTTGAGGACCTGAACAGCACCAACGGCACTTTTGTTGATGACCGCCCGATTACCCGCCACGAACTGGCCGACGGTGACCTGATTCGTATGGGCAAACACACCCTGGCTTTCGAAGGCGATGAGAGCGCCGAGACCGACTATGAACAGACCATGGTGCTGGATACCGCAGCGATAGCCCAGCTCAGTCGCGCCCCAGCCGCAGCCCCGCCGCCGGTTGCGGTATCAACGGCGGCAGTCGCCACCCTGCAGATACTGAATGGCCCTCGCTCAGGCGCCACCTTCGAGCTGACTAAATCACTGACAAACATTGGTAAAACCGGTGCGCAGGCAGCGGTCATTACCCGTCGCGGTGGGCTCTATTATCTGGCCCACCTGGGCGGCGATCATTCACCGGTAGTCAATGGCTCCGAAATCGGCGAAGCCTCCTACCAGCTGAACGACGGCGATATACTCGAAATCGGCACGGTCAAGGTACAGTTTTTCCTGCGGGATCAAGCCTAGTGGCTGTTTTTCGCTAGCTTCTCGGTGAAATTCAGCTGACTTTCAGATCGCTGAACCAGGCTCCAACCTCCCCTACATTCCGGATCCCATGAACCCTCAGGCCCTTGATGGCCTGACCCGGTTTAGGGCTGTTGTATTCACTGACAAGAGCCCGCTGAAAACCGAGGCCGGCGGCCTCCTTCAGACGTTCAAGACCACCCCGAACCGGTCGCACCTCGCCGGCCAGGCCGATCTCCCCGAATATCACCAGATCCTGAGGCAGCGCTTTCTCCCGGATGCTCGATAGCAGTGCCACCAGAACCGGCAGATCAACTCCGGTCTCCGAGACTTTTAGCCCACCCACCACATTCACAAACAGATCCAAATCGTGGCTGGTAACCCCCAAATGGCGGTGCATGACCGCCCCCAGCATCGCCAGTCGCTGGGGCTCCAGACCCACACAGACCCGGCGCGGCGAACCCAGATGACTCGGCTCGGCCAGCGCCTGAATCTCCACCAGCATGGGACGGGTACCTTCTAGACTCCCCATCACGACGGATCCGGGCACCGGTTTTTCGTGTCGGGTGAGAAAAATCGCTGAGGGATTGCCCACCGCTTTCAAGCCCCGGTCAGACATGGCGAACACACCCAGCTCGTTAGCCGCACCAAAGCGATTTTTAACCGCTCTCAGCAGCCGGTAGCGACTGCTCGATTCACCCTCGAAGTAGAGCACCGTATCGACCATATGCTCCAACACCCGGGGGCCTGCCAGAGCACCCTCTTTGGTGACGTGGCCGACGATAAACACCACCGTGCCGCTTTGCTTGGCGAAACGCACCAGACGGGCTGCGCACTCCCGCACCTGACTGACCGAGCCTGCGGCGGAGGTTAAGTCTGGCGCCACCAGCGCCTGGATTGAATCAACAACCACCACTTCGGGACGGCTACGGCTGGCCTCAACCAGAATACGATCCAGATCGGACTCCGCCATCACCGTAGTGTTTTGCCGAGGCAGGTTCAGCCGCTCCGCCCGCAGGGCCACTTGCTGGACTGACTCCTCTGCGGTGACGTAAAGACCGGGACCGGACTCAGCCCCGGCACCATCAAGCGCCGTCACCATCTGTAGCAACAGGGTGGATTTACCGATGCCGGGATCACCCCCGATCAACACTGCGGCACCCTGCACCAGACCACCCCCCAGAACCCGGTCAAGCTCCTTGATGCCGGTACTGCGGTGGGACACTACAGCGGGTTCGATCTGGTCCAGGGCCACCACCTGGGACTCCCCTGCGTACTGCCCCGGAGAGGCAGCACGCTGACCTGACTGGCGTGCTTCTTCCAGACTGTTCCAGGCCCCACACTCGCTGCACTGGCCGCTCCACTGCGGGGTCTGGGCATCACAACTGGAACAGACGTAGATCCGTCGTGCCTTAGCCATCCGGATCTCCCCGGTATTCCACCCGGACCCGTGAGGTGACCCGGGTCAACAACTCGTAGGCGATGGTCTCGGCCCCCCTCGCGATCTCCTCCACTGGCAGCTCACCACCCCAGAGAATCGCCTCATCCCCGACCGCAACGCCCGGATCATCGGTGATATCGACGGTGATAAAATCCATCGAAACCCGCCCCAACAGCGGGCTCCGCCGACCACCAATCAGGACCGGCGTAGCCTGACTTGCATGGCGGGGATAACCGTCACCATAACCCGCAGCCACCACCGCGACTCGAGTCGGCCTCTCACAACGTCCCGCCCCCCCGTATCCAATTCGATCACCCCAGGCGAGCTGCCTGATTGCGATGACCGGTGCCGAAAACTGCATCACTGGCCTCAACCCCCTCTGGGCGCCGATTTCACCAGAGAACGGAGAAACTCCGTAAAGCATGATGCCTGGCCGTACCCACTGATAATGGCTCGCGGGCCAGGCCATGATGCCGGCGGAATTAGCCGCTGAGCAGTCACCGAAACCCGCCTTCGGTACCGCATCGAAGCAGGCCAACTGCTCCACTGTCTCGGCGCCCTCGAGTTCATCCGCAGATGCCAGGTGAGTCAACAGTCCCGGGGGGCGGGACACGACTCCATTGGCTCTCAAACGGGCCAACTGAACCGGCACTTCAGCAGGTGACAAACCCAACCGGTGCATACCGCTATCCACCTTCAACCAGAGCTTGAAGGGAGCCAGAGCCTGATGCTGCAGCAACAGATCAACCTGAAAAGCACTGTGTACGACCAGTGCGAGCTGGTGACGCTGGGCCGCCACCAGCTCTTCAGCGTTGTGCACCCCGGCCAGCAACAGAACCAGACCCTCATCACCACTCTGACGGAGCCTGATCGCCTCATCCAGATTAGCCACGGCCAGCCCCTCGACTCCGGGTCGCGCGCCTCTAAGTGCCCGGGCAACAGTCAGCAGTCCGTGGCCGTATGCATTTGCTTTGACCACACCGAACACACTGGCATCACCTGCCAGATCACGGCAGATCCCGAGATTGTGCTGCAGGGCCTCAAGGTCAAGCACAACCCGGGCTGAACTCACCCGTATCCCTCTGAGTATCCGCTGGCGAGATCTTCAAACCGGGTATGGGCATTGAGGAAGGCCATCCGCGAGGTGCCGATGGGGCCATTTCTCTGCTTGGCGATGATAATCTCCGCCACCCCCTTGTCCTGAGTCTCCTCGTTGTAAACCTCATCGCGGTAGATAAAGACAATCAGATCCGCGTCCTGTTCGATGGCACCGGATTCACGCAGATCCGACATCACCGGCCGCTTGTTGGGACGCTGCTCAAGGGAGCGATTGAGCTGGGACAAGGCAACAACCGGAACACCCAGCTCCTTTGCCAGGCTTTTCAGATCCCTCGAAATCTGTGAGATCTCGGTGGCGCGGTTCTCTTTACTGCCCACAACCTGCATCAATTGCAGGTAATCCACCACGATCAGGCCAAGGCCATGTTCGCGCTTCAGGCGACGCGCCCGTGCACGCATTTCTGTCGGCGTCAGGGCCGGCGTGTCGTCAATGAAAATCGGCGCTTCCGACATCAGGGTGACCGCCGAGGTAATGCGCGG
>JAKLLR010000040.1 GCA_022014175.1 Gammaproteobacteria bacterium
GATATGGAGGTGTTGACCAGTTCGATACCAGCCGTACTGGTAGCCAACAGTGATCCGGAGGTAAAGAAAGAGGCGCTGCAGCTGGCCGCTGCCAGTGGTCACAGCGCACAGTTGTACATTGCTCGCGGTGGCTACAGCCACATGAATGGCAACTACAGTGCGGGCATCCTCGAGGGCGTTGCCCACTATCACCCAGAATGGTGCTACCCGGTAAAAATATGACCACCAAAGAAGGCCTCTATATTTACGGCGAGGTGCTGTTTGATCACTTCCCTGACGGCAGTCGGGTACTGGGTGGGGCGCCGTTTAATGTGGCCTGGCACCTGCGGGCTTTCGGCCAGGCGCCGCAGTTGATCAGCCGGGTCGGAGACGATCCGGAGGGCGCCGAGGTGCGCTCAGCCATGCGGGATTGGGGCCTCTCCAGCAAGAGCCTGCAAACAGACGCAGTGCACCCCACGGGCCGGGTGACGGTAACCTTCCAGGGTGGCGAACCTGGTTACGACATAGTGCCCGACTGTGCCTATGATCACATTGCAGAAGTGTCTCTACCCCGGTGCAATTTACTCTATCACGGTACGCTGGCGGCCCGTTTTCCGACCTCCGTCGGCACTTTGAGACAGCTGCGAAACAGCGCTCCGCGATCGGTTTTTATTGATGTAAACCTGCGTTCGCCCTGGTGGCAGGAGACTTTGGTGAAGGAGTTCCTGCGAGGAGCTGACTGGGTGAAGCTGAACAGCGACGAGTTGGCACTGCTGACGGGGGTGACTGCGTCGAGTGGTAGTGCCCGCGCGTTCCTTCACCACTACCAGCTGCAGGGACTATTGGTCACCAAGGGCGCGAAAGGTGCTGAGTTGTTTCTCCCGGACGGCCAACACCTGAGGGTGGTGCCATCTCCCGACATTCACCCGGTGGATACTGTCGGCGCCGGTGACGCTTTTGCTGCCGTCATATTACTCGGGTTGCTACAAGAGTGGCCCATGGCACTTGCACTAGAGCGGGCTCAGCAGTTCGCTGCGGCGGTGGTAGGCTGCCGTGGTGCCACGGTTTCCGAACCCGATTTCTACCGTGTGTTCTCGCAAAACTGGCAATTGGACGGATAAGGACGCGCACTTTCCTATGTATGAACAACAGTCACATTATCTGCTGAACAGTATTCTTGATCAGCTCAAGCCGGAGATTCGCAGGCGTGATCTGCGCCATTTCTATACCCGTCTGGGGGCCAATTTTTACGCCATATACAGCCTGTTTCACACGCTTTATGGGCAGCGGGATGACTTTCAGGCGCATCTGCTGCAACTGGTTAGTGTGATGGCAAAGCAGTATGTTGCCCGCGACCCGGTTCTGAAGGCACTGGACAGCGCTCGCGAACAGGATCACCACTGGTTTCTCCGGCAGGAGTGGGTCGGTATGGCGCTGTATCTTGATGGCTTCTCAGGCGATCTGAAAGGCCTTGCGGACAAGCTGCCTTACCTGCAGGAGTTGGGCGTGAATATGGTCCACGTGATGCCGATTCTGGAGTGCCCTGCCGGCGCCAGCGATGGCGGCTATGCGGTCAGTGATTTTCGCAATATTAACGCCCGCGCCGGTAGCCTGTCGGATCTTGCGTCACTGGCTGAAGAGATGCGTCGACGTGACATGCTTCTGACCCTCGATGTGGTGGTCAACCATACGTCCGATCAACACGAGTGGGCGCAGTTGGCTCGGCAGGGCGATCTGTCGCATCAGGAGTACTACTACACCTTTGAAAACCGCGAGATACCTGATTTATTCGAAGAGACGATGCCGGAAGTTTTTCCTGAGAGTGCCCCGGGCAACTTCACTTTTGACGAGGCCATGAACAAATGGGTCATGACGGTGTTTCATGACTACCAGTGGGATCTGAACTACACCAACCCTGCTGTATTCATCGAAATGCTGGATATCATCCTGTTCTGGGCCAACAAAGGCGCCGACATTGTTCGGCTGGATGCTGTTGCCTTCCTGTGGAAGAAGCTCGGTACCACCTCTCAGAATGAGCGGGAGGCGCATCTTATTCTGCAATTGTTCAAGGACTGCTGCCAGGTCACCGCGCCGGGGGTACTGTTCATAGCCGAGGCCATCGTTGCGCCGGTGGAAATCATTAAGTACTTCGGCGAAGACGCGGTGATTGCCAAGGAGTGCGAGATCGCCTACAACGCGACTTTCATGGCGCTTTTGTGGGACGCTGTGGCAACCAAAAATGCCAGGTTGCTCAACCAGGGTATCAGCAGTCTGCCTGACAAACTGGACCGGGCGACATGGCTGACCTATGTTCGCTGTCACGACGATATCGGCCTGGGGTTTGACGACGCCGACATTCGCGCCGTCGGTTACGATCCCCGCGCCCACCGCAAATTCCTGGTTGATTATTTCACCGGCGAATATGACGACTCACCGGCCCGGGGCCGGCCTTTCGGGCGTAACGGGAAGACCGGGGATGCCAGGATTTCCGGTTCGCTGGCGTCACTCGTGGGCCTGGAAACCGCACTGCAGCGGGGTGACGACGTCAAAGTGCAGTCCTGTATTGATCAGATCCTGCTCCTGCACAGCCTGATCATGGCCTTCGGCGGCATTCCGCTGCTCTATTATGGCGATGAGCTGGGCACCCTGAATAACGAAAGCTTCATCAACGATGCCGACAAGGCAGAAGACTCGCGCTGGATTCACCGGCCCTCCTACGACTGGCAACGCGCTGAGTTACGACACCAAAGGGGCAGCGTTGAACACCGTATCTTCGAGGGTCTGAGACAGATGATAGCCGTACGCAAGTCTATCGAGGCGATGGCAGACTTCAACAATCGGGAACTGATTGACGTGGAGAACCCGCATCTGTTTGTTTTTACCCGCACCCACCCCTCGACCCCTCAGGGCTCTGTGCTGATCGTGGCGAATTTCAACGACAGGCCAGAGCTATTCAATTTGCGAGACCTGCGCAACCGGGGTCGTTTCGAACTGGCCGAATTGCGTGATCTCGTCAGCGGTGCATCACCAGCCCAGGTCAACGGTCAGCTGCTTATCCCGGCTTACGGTTTCTATTGGTTGGTGGGCGCCTAGGCCGGTGGCAAGTTCCTATCGCACGCTGTGGCGAGGTAACTTCTATGCTGGAGCAGGGTTTGCATCTATTGCCCGGCCCTTCCAGTCGTTTCTCAGTGACTGGACGACGGCCAGTCTGTTGCGAGTGGCTTGCCGGCGGTCGTCCCGCTTATCGCAAATTCACCGTGTGGAGAGCCTTACAACGTATCACTTGACGCAGAGACCGGAGTTGTAATTGGCGATAGTCACTTTGCTATGAACACCGGGCGCGGGGTGAATGACGCTCTTGATGGCACCTTATCTTTTGGGGCTAAAGTCGCTAAGACCTAAAACCTAAAGCCATTGGTGAGGTTGAACATGGCAACCTGATCATCGTCGGCGCGGCCCCATGGTGTTACGCTCTAGGCTGTGAACCCCATCTAGGGTCCGTCGGGCGGACTGGCTTCATCAGGTTCGGCTGCATTACCGCTGCGATACTTGATCTGCATGCCGTTGAGGAAGTTGCGTAAAACCTGATCCTGGCATTTGCGGTAGTTTTTATGGGTCGGTTTGCGGAAGAGGGCGCTCAGTTCATGTTTACCCAGGGAGAATTCGCTCAGGGCCATGAGCTGCAGGATGTCATCGCTTTTCAGGCTCAGGGCGATCGTCAGCTTCCGTAGAATAATGTTGTTGGTCAGGCGTTTTTCAGGGAGCGGTTGCGGACCCTCCTTTTTGCCCCGCATGTGGTTGATCAGGCCGTTTAGAAAGGCGGCCATGTCAACGTCACTGCACTCTTGATACGCCGGGTCGTCCTCTTTTTTCAGCCACTCACTGATCTGCGCCCGGGTGGCGATATGATCCGCCTGGGCAAAGATGTCGATCATCCTGGTGTCGTTGAAATCAAAGGTGTAACGGATGCGCCGCAGAATGTCGTTATTGGTCACAGGTGTCTCTCGGTAAATTGGCGATTAGCGGTTCAGATCGTTCTGGCTGGCGAGATAGAGGGCCTCGACCTGCTCTCGCGCCCAGGGCATCTTTCGCAGGAATTTCAGGCTCGATTTCACCGATGGGTCATGGGTGAAACAGCGGATATTTATGCGCTGGCCCAGCTGTTGCCAGCCGTAATAATCCGCCAGGCTGGTCACGATCTGTTCCAGAGTCACGCCATGCAGGGGGTTATTTGGTTGTTGCTCGTGCATCGCCGGGTTCTCAGGAGTGCTGATCGGGCAGCAGCCTGACTCGGAACGAGCGGCCTTTCAGCTTGCCTTCACTCAGCTTTCGCAACGCGGGTTTGACCGCCTTGCGGTTGACCGCGACAAAGGCCCGGTTATCCGCCACCTGAATCTTGCCGACCTGCTGGCCGGTGATACCGTTTTCGCTGGTCAGGGCACCGAGAATATCCCCGGGTCGCAGTTTTTGCTTCTTGCCGCCGTCAATCTGCAGGGTCGCCATCGAAGGTTGTTTGGGGGTTCTCTCCAGCACGCTGAGCGGTGGCAGTGATTCATCGATTATCGGTTGACCTGACAGCGCCTCCAGTAAGGAGAGCTTGTAGCTCTCCTTGTCACTAAACAGCGAGCAGGCGATACCTTGGCTGCCAGCGCGGCCGGTGCGGCCAATCCGGTGAACATGCACCTCGATGTCCCGGGCGATGTGGTAGTTGATGACCGCATCAAGGGCCTCGATATCCAGCCCCCGGGCGGCTACATCCGTGGCCACCACAATCGCAATACTCCTGTTAGCGAAGCGCACCAGAGTCTGGTCCCGCTCCCGCTGCTCAAGATCCCCATGCAGGGCAAGGGCACTAAAGCCATAACTGCGCAGCGCTTCCGCAACCTCCTCGGTCTGCTGGCGGGTGACGCAGAAGATTAACGTCGATTCCGGCTGGTGCTGGAGTATCAGAAGGCGCAGTGCCAGCATGCGTTGCTCGTTATCGCTCACCCGGTAGAAGTGCTGCCGAATGCTCTTCTCATCGTGGCTGGATGCCACCTGTGCCATCACCGGCTTGATCATGACCCGGTCAGCGATGGCCTGTATGGCATCGGGATAGGTCGCGCTAAATAACAGGGTCTGACGCTGTCTGGGAAGATCAGCGATGATGGCATCCAACGTCGGTTGAAAACCCATCTCCAGCATCCGGTCCGCCTCATCGAGCACCAGCGTTGTTACATTGCCCATCATCAGTGTGCGTTTGCGCAGGTGGTCCTCAATCCGCCCGGGGGTGCCCACCACAATATGCGCGCCGTGCTCCAGAGAACCGATCTGGGGGCCAATCGGTGAGCCCCCGCAGAGGGTCAATACCTTGATGTTATGAATCGCCCGCGCCAATTTGCGAATCTCCGTAGCCACCTGGTCCGCCAGCTCCCGGGTTGGGCAGAGCACCAGCGCCTGAACTCGAAACTGGCTGACATCCAGCTTCTGCAACAGACCCAAACCAAAGGCAGCGGTTTTGCCCGACCCGGTTTTGCCCTGACCAATGACATCCTGCCCCGCCAGTATCGGTGGCAGGCTCTGGGCCTGAATGGGGGTCATGTTGTCATAACCCAATGAGCTGAGATTTGTCAGCAGGTCAGGGTGAAGCTTGAGGGTTGAGAAAGCGGTTTGGCTCAAGGTGAATATCCGGAAGGCAGGGTGCGGCAGCGGATTATCCGCTAATACGTGCTTGATTGGTGGGCGACCACCATAAAAAGGCACAGAGGCGCAGTGCGATGGTCCGTTAGCCTGCAGTGGGCGGAATTATAGAGTTTCAGGGGTGGGCTGAGTCTAGCTGAATACAGTCGGACTCGATTGCATTGTCATGAGGCGCCGGCAAGACTCGCTGGTTAGAACTCGATTGTCCCAGGTGCTCCGCACCACACCTTGATGATTGGTGGGTCACACTAAAGCGAGCGGCATCTTAAAATCGTGCGAACAAGTAATGTCGAAATTAAATCTGTTGCATGCATTTTTATGAATCTTGAAGCTGTTTAAATTATGTTAATAACTTCGGATCAACCGGCCATGATTGCATGGCTATATTTTAATAAATATAGACAATAATTATTAAGATATGGATGGCAGTTATAATTTATTCTTCCTGTTGTGGGATTTTTTACTTCATAAATACGCTATTGAATTCTTGATATTAGCCTGGATATAAGTAATAGGAGGTCCTTTTTTGCGGTATCTTTGATCTCTCTTTATTTCTGGTTATATTCCAGATTTGAGGCGTTAAACAGATGTGCCATAACTCGCGCTGATTTAACCATCTGCTCGGCCAATTGATACATTCGGGTCAGTTGCTCGGTGGTCAAGGTCATGTCCCGTATTTGTATCCGCTGGTGAGCACCGGCAACCAGCAGTTTCTCTTTAAGTGATTGATACGCAGACTCAAATGAGATTAACTGCCGGTCACAATCTGCTACCAGGAATGTGGCGTGCTGGACATCCGTTGCATCGATCAAGGTAGCCAGCGCTAAGCGAATTTGCGCCAGAGCAGCCATCAGTTCTGTATCGCCTAAGGTGTGAATCCGGCTTTGATAGGTGGCAAGTACCCGGGACAGCTCCGCTGCCGTAGAGAGATATTGATCGCATCTTAAGATCTTCGGCAGTTCTTCAGCTATATAAGCGGGCAAAGAAGCGCCACCCAGTTGACTAACGAAGCTATCCACCTCCTGCACCAGTTGTTGCACGGCGAGCTGGTTGCTTTCGAGCTTTTCACCTGGGGCGAACTCAGAGCTGATGGCACCTTTTGCCATGCCGCGCACTATTTGGGCGATGTGGCCAAGTTCAAGACAGACGGCGTTCATATCCAGTGTCGGCGATGCCAGCACGGTCTTATCCAGATAGCGTGGTCGTCCTTCAATCTCTTCGGCGCTACGGAAACGCCTAGTCAGAAATTGTGCCAGCTTTGCAGTCATTGGCCACATTAACAGCACGCCCAGCAGATTAAACACGGTGTGAAACAAGGCGAGACTGACGGCCGGGTTATCGTCAAGTCCAAAGGCTTTACCCCCGATACCCACCAACCACAGCATCACCGGTAACAAGACCAGCGCTACAGCGCCTGTGGCGAGATTGAAAATAATATGCGCGCTGGCAACACGTTTGGCATTGGGTGTGGCGCCGATTACCGCAAAAATAGCGGTGGAGGTGGTGCCGACATTGGCCCCGATCACCATGGCAGCGGCGGCAGAAAGACTGATAACCCCACCGGTGGCAGCGGTCAGCACTATGGCGATGGCCGCGCTGGATGACTGTGTCAACAGGGTTATTACAAAGCCCATGCCGATGAACAGCAGCAGGCCTGAAAGCCCATCGGAATTTAGCTGATCGACCTGAGCGAAAGCGGCAATGCCTTGAAAAGCGCCTTTGAGCACATCGATACCGATAAAAAACAAGCCAAAACCTGTCAGCGCCAGGCCTATGGCACCGTAGCGTTTTTTTGCATCCGCTAATCTCAGCAACATGCCAAGCCCAATAAGTGGCAAAGCAAGGGCTTCGATTTTGAACTCAAACCCTACGGCGGCCACCAGCCAACCGGTCATGGTCGTCCCCACATTGGCTCCAAAAACCACGCCCAGTGCCTGGGACATGCTCAAAATGCCTGCGTTGACAAACCCAATGGTGGCGACCGTAACAGCACTGGAAGATTGCACCAACCCGGTGATGATGATGCCCGAGGCGATGCCCCGTTCTGGTGTTTTGGTCCAGCGGCCAAGCATATCACTCAGGGCGTCGCCGGCGGCGAATTTAAGACCGTCAGTGATCAAGGTGATAGCCAGTAAAAACAGCCCTAATCCGCCTGCCACACTGCCGACTGTCACTATGGTTTCGTTCATCGATGTCTGTTGATAGCTCAGGTTTCTGGATGTTGATGCTTCGGTGACAATGAATATTCACGGTTGGCCATTAGTATAAGAAGGTAACCTAGTGGTCCAGGATTATGTTATTGACGATAAATGTGACAATCTCTGAAGCGATTAACCGCATGATAATCAATTTTAATGTGGCGGAGTGTTTGTGCTTCAAGTAAACCGATAGCATATCAAATAGCCTATGGATGATTTTAAGTTTTAATGAGAGGAATTCAGTGCGCTGTTTAAGTTCGAGATAGGTTGTTCCGGTTTTAGCCAATTTTAGAGGAATTTTTGCGGCCTCCTCAAGAGTATTTTTTGCCTGTAATTTCAGGACGGAAAGTTTAGTTGACTGAGCTAGCGTTTTGGGGAATTTAAAATTCTGTCATTTGCTCGGTTAGGATAAGTTTCTCATCTTTTCTCTCATGGGATTCGCCCCTAAGAAAAAATGACCTTGCGAGAGGGTAAGCCTGACTTGTATATTGCGCGAAATCTGCTGAGGGGTATAGGTGTTATTATGTTCAGAAACCGGCACTTCAGCTACTTCAGGGGAGTTCCATTTTTCTGAAGCTGTAGCCCTGGTTGCCGTACTCTGGCGAGAATTTCATGCCGATGATTATTGTTGGATGGTTTCTTAGCTGTTGGTGCAGAAAGTGATATA
This sequence comes from Gammaproteobacteria bacterium, assembly GCA_022014175.1. GTDB lineage: Bacteria > Pseudomonadota > Gammaproteobacteria > Immundisolibacterales > JAKLLR01 > JAKLLR01. The sequence continues at coordinate 8,524 of JAKLLR010000040.1, forward strand.
TAATCGGAATCAATTAGAGAAGAAAGTAATTTCTTTAGTAATTTAGGTTATAAAATTAATTAAATATACCTAAAACAAGTTTTTTATGTCTGGGAGTATCAGGATATATATTGCCATATTTACCCCCGGGAAAATGGCGAAAAATTAGGGATTGAAATTATGGTTTTCGTCAAAAGGCTAGTTCTGGATGTTCTAAAGCCTCATCAACCGAATGCGCTCGAATTTTCCAGAGTCATTGCAGAAGTCGGCGCCGATTATCGTGTGCGTTTGACGGTTCTGGAAGTGGATGAAAAGACCGAAACGTTGCAGATAACAGTGGAGGCAAGTGCCATTGATTTCGACGCAGTGCAATCCGCTGTTACCAGTATGGGCGGTTCTCTGCACAGTATTGATGAGGTGGAAGTACAAAATGAAACGGATTCTGGTTAGGTGGCCGTGGGGCTATTAAGTCACATCAGATTTCTGCTGAGCGTCACCCAAAGCAATCTGATTTTGCGGCGCTATTTTGTTGTCAATGGTTTTGATGGGGCGCTCACCATGATGGGGCTTATCCTTGGGTTCCTTGTCAGTAAACCGGCTGATTTAGAGGTAATTATCAATGTTTGCCTGGGCGCGGCTATTGCACTGGGCATGAGCGGCATCAGTAGTGCGTACATCAGTGAATCTGCAGAGCGGCGCCACGCGCTAGGTAAACTTGAAGGTGCGATGATCAGCGATCTTCAGGAGAGTACACATGGTCAGGCAGCGCGCCTGGCACCCCTGTTGGTGGCGTTGGTGAATGGTTTGGCACCGCTTGTTTTTTCACTGCTGATCCTGGTGCCCTTATGGCTTACAAGCCTGGGTGTCATGCTGCCGCTACCACCCCTTTACGGGGCCATCCTTGTGGCGCTTGTATTGGTTTTTTTTCTCGGCGTTTTTCTTGGCCGAATCGCAGATATTTCATGGCTACGCAGCGGGTTACAGACCTTGTTGGTCGCGGTGGTGACCGCTGCTCTTATCTACCTGTTTACAGGGCACTAAGATAGAGGTGAGAGTCTGGCGTCTTGATACTAATTGACCTTGGCCGTAGTTTGATTCCTTCACAGCATGGCTGAGTACTTCTGAGGGGCTAAAAAATGCGGTTGAATATGTTTTCCCTCGGAAAACGGAGTTGTGGCATTCTTGCGTAGACGAATATTCAGAAGGTGTTCCTCCGTCGGGGTAGTGAGGGTATTTCAGAATATAAGCAGCGTAAAATTCTGTAGTTAGGCTTTTATCCGGAAATAGATAATTAATCGTGTAAAGGGTAAAGACAATGACTGCGCTAGAGCATGACAATATTCGCGATGAAGTTAACCCCGATTTTTCAACGTCGGTGCCTTGGCATGCACTTGAAGTCGATACCATTTTTCAGCAACTATCCTCGTCTACTGAAGGCCTCTCACAACCGCTCGCCGAACAGCTGTTGCAGAAACTCGGCCCTAATCGACTCAGTCCGGCAAAGAAAAAAGGTCCATTGGCGCGTCTTCTGGCCCAGTTTCATAACGTGCTTATTTATGTGTTGCTGGGTGCCGGAGCAGTCACGGCCCTGTTGGGTCACTGGGTCGACAGCAGCGTCATCATCGGTGTGGTGGTGATCAATGCCATCATCGGTTTCATTCAGGAAGGCAAGGCAGAAAAGGCTCTCGATGCCATCCGGAACATGCTCTCCCAGCAGGCTATGGTTAAACGCGATGGCAAGTTGATCAGCCTGCCGGCAGAGCAACTTGTTCCAGGTGATGTGGTGTTTCTGCAATCGGGTGACAAGGTTCCGGCCGATCTGCGATTGTTCAAGGCCCGCGAACTGCGTATCGAAGAGGCCATGCTTACCGGCGAATCCGTACCGGTAGAAAAGCTCATCCAGCCGGTGGGACAAGAAGCCACCATCGGTGATCGTAAGTGCCTGGCTTACTCGGGCACGCTGGTGACCTATGGCCAGGGGCAGGGTGTCGTCGTGGCGACCGGTGACGGTACCGAGATTGGCCGCATCAGCGGTCTCCTTCGCGAGGTCCAGGTGCTCACTACCCCTCTGCTGCGGCAGATGGCGGTGTTTGCCAAGTGGCTGACTATCGCTATTGGCGTTATTGCCGCCGCTACCTTTGCCTATGGCGCGCTGTGGCGGGACTATTCCGTCGGCGACATGTTCCTCGCCGCCGTGGGCCTGGCAGTAGCGGGTATTCCGGAGGGGCTGCCCGCCATCATGACCATCACACTGGCCATTGGTGTGCAGCGTATGGCCCGAAAGAACGCCATCATCCGCCGTCTGCCGGCGGTCGAGACCCTGGGTTCGGTCACTGTTATCTGTTCGGACAAGACCGGAACACTGACCCGTAATGAAATGACCGTGCAGAGCCTGGCCACTGGCCTTGGCATCTGCGAGGTGAGTGGCAGCGGTTACGATCCCCACGGCGCCTTCGAACTCGACGGCAAGGACACCGCTCCTGAAGCCTTTCCACTGCTACAGGAGGTGGCTCAAGCCGCTCTGTTGTGTAATGACGCGTCTTTGTCAGAAGTTGACGGCCAGTGGTTGATACAGGGTGATCCTACCGAAGGCGCGCTGGTAACCCTGGCATTGAAGGCAGGCCTGGAACAGAGTTATTGCCATACTCAGTACCCGCGTATTGACGCCATCCCCTTTGAATCCCAGCACCGTTTCATGGCCACTTTGCACCATGATCATGAGGGGCACGGCTATATTTATCTCAAGGGTGCGCCAGAGCGGGTACTGGAGATGTGCCACCAGCAACGCGTGGGTGGCGAGGACCTTCCTCTCGATAGAGCCCACTGGGAAAGCTGTATGAACAGCATGGCTGAGCGGGGCCAACGGCTACTCGCCATTGCCTTCAAACCGACCACTGCTGGACAGCAAGGCCTGGCCTTTAATGATGTCGACGAGGGGCTGACGCTGCTGGGGGTGGTGGGCATTATCGATCCGCCCCGTGATGAGGCAACCGCTGCAGTGCAGGCCTGCCAGTCGGCTGGTATCCGGGTGAAAATGATTACCGGTGACCATGCCATCACCGCCCGTGCCATCGGTGCGCAGATGGGCATTGGTGACGGCGCCACCGTGGTCAAAGGTATCGAACTGGAGACGTTTAATGAGGCGCAGCTGCAGAATGCAGTACTGCAGTGTGATATTTTTGCCCGCGTCTCTCCTGAGCAGAAACTGCAACTGGTCACCGCACTGCAGGCCGCAGGCGAAGTGGTTTCCATGACCGGCGACGGGGTTAACGATGCCCCCGCACTGAAACGCGCCGATGTCGGTGTGGCAATGGGGCACAAGGGCACTGAAGTGGCCAAGGAGGCGGCAGAAATGGTGCTCGCCGACGACAATTTCGCTTCCATCGCCCATGCGGTGGAAGAAGGCCGCACGGTCTACGATAACCTGAAAAAATCTATCCTTTTTATTCTGCCCACCAATGGGGGCGAGGCACTCACCATCATCGCCGCCGTCGTCATGGGCCGCATGCTGCCGATTACCCCCGCGCAAATCCTCTGGGTCAACATGATCACCGCCGTCACCCTGGCCCTGACCCTGGCCTTCGAGCCGCCGGAACGCAATGTCATGCAACGGCCACCGCGCAACCCCAGGGAACCGCTACTATCCGGCTTTCTCATCTGGCGCGTGATCTTTGTATCCTTGATCATTGTCGCCGGCACCTTTGGGCTGTTTCTGTGGGAACGGGATCATGGCAGCTCCATCGAACTGGCTCGCACCGTGGCCGTTAACACCCTGGTGATGTTCGAAATATTCTATCTGTTCAGTGCTCGCTACCTGCTGGCGCCTTCGTTGACGCATAAGGGCCTGACGGGAAACCCCTATGCGCTGTACGCCATCGGGCTGTTGATGGTTTTCCAGCTGGGCTTTACCTATCTGGGCCCGATGCAGACACTGTTTGTCACTACTGGCATGGGTGCAGAGGCCTGGCTGCGTGTCATTGTCGTTGCGTCATCGGTGTTGTTTCTGGTGGAACTTGAAAAAATGCTGCTGCGCAAATACAGCCGCCTGGAACAGGGCGCCTCATGACAGGGCTTGTACAAATATAATGGCTAAACTAATGCCTGCTGGTCATCAATGCCGGCGCTCTTCCCTCAAGTTCCGCCTCTATGAGATGACACAGGAAGTACTGCTGGCATCGGTCACCCTGGAGCGCATCGGTGGGGTCGGTGGTCGCAGCGATTATCAGATCCACAGTTTCAGTGGCGTATAGGTAGACGCCGCGAAAGCTCGGTTACTGCGGACGACCCTACGGGCTTGCAGGAGATCTTTGGCTTTCTGGAAGGTAGCAACCCGGAAAATTCAACATATCGGTGAGAATCCAAAATACGGTGTTATGGATGATCTCAACGGCGACGGTAGAGCGAACTGCGCAGATGCTCAACGGTTAGCGGGTTTTTTCAGTGATATGTCGAGACGAGGGGCATTCTTACCTCGCACTGGTGGATTCGGGTTTGCAGTGCTAATTCCGCTCACGGGCCGTTTGCTCACGTCGATGCGAGGGGTAAGAGCCCGGTGGTAAGCATACTCAAAGGCTGCTTTTAATCCCTTGCCGGAAATTTCTGACTGGATTGCGGCCTGATTATGCTGAACCCTTAACGCCATGACCCTTTAGATAATAGGGCTCTCTGAGTGGGGAGAAGATATCGGTTCCGGCGAGTGCTCTACCTGAAATTCATCGACTTTAGCCTCTATTCCCCGGATATCTTCAAATCGGGCGATGTGATAGAGCGCGTCACCCTCGTTGACCAGAGGCAGGTTCGTTCTGCCGATGACAATACCGCCAAATGTTGAGGTGATCGCCACCTCTCTTTCACCAAAGGGGTCAGCGACTACCCCTAAAAGGGTCCCGTTTTTAACCCGCCCACCCAGGGGCACCATGGCTCTTAGAATGCCACTCCCCGGCGCCCGCACCCATGAACTCGAACGCGCCACTACCGGCTCTATCTGTGGCTTCGATCTGGAGCGAGAAGCGGGCAGCATGCCCAGAGTACGCATTACATTGACAATGCCCTTAACACCGGCGCGAATGCCGACTTCGTCAAAACGCAGCGCCTCGCCGGCCTCGTAGAGCAGCGTGGGAATACCAAATTCCGAGGCGGACTCTCTCAACGAGCCATCGCGCAGATTGGATGAGATGATGACCGGGACCAGAAACGCTCTGGCCATGCGGTTTGTTTCCTCGTCATCCAGATTCGCCCTGACCTGGGGCAGGTTGCTTCGGTGAATGGCGCCTGTGTGCAAGTCGATACCGTGGGTACTTTTTGCGACAATTTCTGTCATAAACAGATGGGCAAGCCTGGCGGCCAACGAACCCTTGTCGGTCCCGGGAAATGAACGGTTGAGGTCACGTCGGTCTGGTAAATAACGAGAATGACTGATGAGACCATGGATATTGACGATAGGTACGGCCAGCAAAGTTCCTTTCAACTGTTTAAGCGCCGGGAGTTTCAGCACACGACGGATAATTTCAACACCATTGATTTCGTCACCATGAACTGCAGCACTAAGAAACAGGCGCGGCCCCGGTTTTTTGCCAGCGACAACGTGGACCGGTATCGTCATGGGAGCATGCGTGTAAAGGCGCCCAGCCGGCAGATCGATGGTTGTTCGGGTACCTCGTTTAATAGTGGTCTTATTGATGATGAGAGACTCTTCAACCATTTTGTTTAGCCCTGCCCCCGGGTACGGGTACGGTGAGGTTTGCCGTTTTTCTCAATAAACTCGATGATCAGGCCGGCAACATCCTTGCCTGTTGCCGTTTCTATACCTTCAAGGCCTGGTGAGGAGTTGACCTCCATGACCAGCGGACCGCGCCCGGAACGAAGAAGGTCAACCCCGGCAACGTTGAGACCCATGATTTTTGCGGCTTTAACCGCCGTGGCACGTTCCTTGGGCGTGATCCTGATCAGCGAGGCAGCACCTCCGCGGTGCAAATTCGAGCGGAACTCGCCCGGTTGAGCCTGCCGTTTTATCGCGGCGACCACCTTATCGCCAACCACGAAACAGCGGATATCCGCTCCGCCTGCCTCTTTGATGTACTCCTGGACCATGATGTTGGCCTTGAGCCCCATGAAGGCCTCGATGACACTTTCGGCTGCCTTTTTGGTTTCCGCCAGGACCACGCCGATTCCTTGCGTGCCCTCCAGCAGTTTTATTACCAGGGGAGTGCCGCCGGCCATCTTGATCAGGTCTGGAATGTCGCCAGGGTCATGGGCAAATCCGGTATTGGGCAGGCCGATACCTTTGCGCGACAATAATTGCAAGGAGCGTAATTTGTCTCGGGAGCGGCTGATAGCAACCGATTCATTCAGCGGGAAAGAACCCATCATTTCAAATTGCCGTAAAACTGCAGTTCCATAGAAGGTCACTGAAGCGCCAATACGCGGAATGATGGCATCAAAAGCCGGTAGGCTTTCCCCATTGAAATGTACTTCCGGCTTGCTGGATGCGATATCCATATAGCTGCGTAAGACGTCTACCACCATAGGTTCGTGGCCACGTTGTTCACAGGCTTCAACCAGGCGCCGAGTGGAGTAGAGTTTTTTGTTACGGGATAAAATGGCTATTTTCAATTGATATTCTCCTGGCAATCTAGGTCGATAGGCCGGTTACCCAAGCGGCCCAATAAATAGGATGCCCCCGGATTAACAAAAATTTTGTCCTTCATGGCCGTTCGCCCGAGCAGCATGCGAAAGCGCATGGTGTCGCGGTTAGTCAAGGTGATTTCAATCGGCCATTGTGCCTTGTTCAGCTCCAGCAAAGTAGAAATGACATAACGCTCCTCCCTGTGTCCCCCCGAGTCTGTGACAAATCTCTTGTCGACAATTTTGGCCTCGCAGAAAACCTCTATATTCGGGTTGTTTTGGTGGGGGTGCATGCCGAACCGAATCCAGGTCTCCGGACCTTTGAGGAAGGGCTCAAGACTAAAAGCGTGCAGACAGGAGCTTCGGGCACCCGTATCTATTTTGGCCTTGAGTGGTGGCAGGTTGAGCTCCGGCAACAACACCCATTCACGCCATCCCACTGTTAGCTGTCGGTCGCTCACTGTGAAGCACCCGTTAACTGAAGTCTGTGGTCCGCTCTGCCTGTGGCGGCTAATTTTCTGGGCAGGCGCTGCTCTTTCATATTGTTCATAATAGATACCTAAACCCCACATCAGGTTGCTCAAAGAGTGACGCACGGCGGCGTTTTCCAGAAAGAATCCGCTGCATCATCACCGCCAATCTGATACTTAAGGGCAGTGAAGAATAGCCAAGTATGGCCCCATTATTTGGCGCCTTGGGGTTCAATGGTTAAAACATCTTCCCCGGTCTTTTCCCGAATAAAGTCTCTTTGTTGTTGTGCAGTGATCTCTTCACTGTGACTAAGGCTGCTGCCTACCCATAGGTCCATCATTTTTGCTGCTACCAGATCGCCACTGACATTGATGGCAGTACGACTCATATCGAGAATTCGATCTACTCCCATTATCAGCGCGATACCGGCGGGGGGAATGCCCACGGTGCTCAACACCATCGACAAAATAACAATACCCACGCCGGGTGTTGCCGGCGCTCCGATGGAGGCACCGACCGAGGTGAGCACGATTAGAGCCATTCCACCCAGGCCAATGTCAATGCCAAAGACCTGTGCCAGAAAAAGAGCTGCGACGCCCTGGTAAAGGGCTGTGCCATTCATGTTAATCGTGGCACCCAGTGGAATGACAAATTGGGCCACCGATGGCCTTATCTTGAGTTTTTCCTCCGCTGTTTTGATGGACAATGGCATCACGGCGGCGGAGCTGGAGGTGGAAAAAGCGAGCAGTAACACTTCTTTGACGTCGATGATGAAGGGCAGGGGCTTTTGTCGGGCAAAGACAAAAAGAATAATCATGTAAACACAGAACATCAGTAATAAGCCGAACAGGACTGTGCCAACGTAAACCGCCATACCTAGCAAAGCATCGAGGCCCAGTTTTGCTGTCAACTGGGCGAGCAGACCAAACACCGCTATCGGTGCCAGCAGCATCGCCCAGCGCACTACCGTCATACAAACTTCCTGTAATGAGCCCATCAGGTCGAGCAGCGGTTTGGCTTGCGCGGGTACCATCATCACCAGTGCCACACCGACAACCATGGCGAAAATAACCACTTGTAGCATGTTGTTTTCGACCATGGAGGTCAGAGGATTGGAAGGCAGCAGGGTAATCACTTTTTGCGGCAGCTGGTGAATATTCAGCGCTTCTGGGGCCATTTGTCCAAGCGCCGCAGGCGTGCCCAAAGTAGCTTGCAGGGTCTGACTGTCGATATAGGCACCAGGTTTGATCAGGGAGGCTACCGTTAAGCCGATAATAATGGCCAGTGCTGTGGTAACAATAAAATACAGCACCACACGCAGCCCCATTTTACGCAGTTGCTCCAGATCCTCTGTTGCCGCCAGACCGCGGATGATGGAGGCGAATACCAGAGGTATGACGATCATTTGAATTAGGGCGAGAAACAGTTTGCCGGGAAAGGCCAGCCAGTCACTGGCTGTTGCTGCGGTCGCAGGGTCCACCCAGCCAACGCTGGGGCCAATAATAATCCCCAGGCTAATACCCAGCACCATGCCCACCATGACTTGCAACCACAGGCGTCCACGAACAAGGGATTGCAGGTAGGTGTTGAGATATTTTAGAGAGCGGGGATAAAGTACGTCCAGCGCGAGGGTCTTTTCTGTTTTTTCGGCCATGATTTTAAATCCGTTTTGCAGAGAATTTATTCGGGTCATGCGGCTCAGGTGGAGGGCCAGGGTGGTTGGGGATCATCCTGGTGGGTTTCATCCACTGAACGGATAAGAGCCCGGACTTGATCCTGTCAAACCACCTGTTAACGGTCGATGGTATAGAGAATATCCATACCCGAATATTCACCACTTTCACCCTTGAGCTGCCAGTGGTCGCTTATTTGGTAGCGCACATTAAAAGTGTTGATGGCTTTGACCAGTCCAACGCCATAACCCACATACAATCTGGGCGAAAGGTAGCGGCCCATGACTAAAGAGGCCTGGTCGCCGCTGTCGTTGGATTCAACGCGTATGTCGTCTATACCAAAGCGGCTGCCTAGCGCGCGGGCAATACGATCACCGCCCGTTAAACCCAGGGCTAAAGTCGCTTGAACCATCATGTCGCCATCTTCTGATGATGCTTTGTCGAGCGGACGTCCCAGCAGGAGATAGGCAAGTGTGTCTGTTTGCCCCATGGCGGGAATAGAGAATAGCTCTATTTGAGGTTTATTGAGATTACCACGTAGCTTAAGTCCGGCAGTGATGTCGTTAATAAGGCGCACCGCTCGCATATCCAGGCCGGGGTTGCTTGGTGGCCCACCACTGAAGATAAGACGGCCTCGCTCAACATCAAGGCGTTGACCATAGGCCCGGTAGCGCCCTTCGGGAATGGTGATTTCGCCCGTTGCGCGAGTGGATTGCCCCGGTTCATCTTGAAGCAAT
>JAKLLR010000041.1 GCA_022014175.1 Gammaproteobacteria bacterium
AGGGCGATCCTCCGAAACCGGTGACAACGGGAGTGTCAACTCCACCGCCTCGCCGAGCTGAACCTTGCGCTTCGGCTCAGTGACCACTTCACCACGCAAGCGGACCTGCCCCTCCAGCACCCACTGTTTCAGACGACTGCGGGAGAATTCCGGAAACAGCCCGGCCAGGGCCTGATCCAGTCTCAACCCTCCATAGGGCTCGATAATTTCACGTCTTTCCAACAGCCCGGTTCACTCCCCTGACTCCAGGCCCGTGCGGGCGGAGTTGTTAGGTATACTAACGCTGATCAACTGCCGGAAGCTCGCCCTTGCCCACATATCGACCACTGACGATCTGTTTTTTGCTGCTCACGCTGCTGCTGACAGGCTGCGCCAGCGATCGGCCCAGCGATGATCGCACAGAAGGCTGGTCAGCGGAGAAACTCTACTCTGAAGCCCGCCGGGCTATGGACAAAAAGGGTTACAACCAGGCCATCGAATACTACGAAAAACTGGAGGCCCGCTTCCCCTACGGTAAGTATGCTCTGCAGGGGCAACTCGACCTCGCCTACGCGTATTACAAGAACAATGATCCCGAGGCTGGCATCGAGGCAGCGGATCGTTTTATCACCCTGCATCCAGTCCACCCGTCGGTCGACTACGCCTACTACCTCAAGGGGCTGATCTATTTCACCATCGACAGCTCCCTGATTGATCGGCTGGCACCTCAGGACAGTTCCCGCCGGGACATGCGCCACGTCAAACAGTCTTTCGACGCATTTGGTCTGCTGCTGCGCCGCTTTCCAGAGAGTCAGTACGTCGCCGACAGTCAGCAGCGCATGATCTATCTACGTAACCAGATGGCGAAACAGGAGATCCACATCGCCCGTTTCTATATGAAACGCGGGGCCTATCTGGCCGCCGCCAATAGAGCCCGTACAGTGGTTGAAGCCTATCCGATGACACCCTCTTCAGCCGATGGACTGGCCATCATGAGCGAAGCCTACCGGCTTCTCGGTATGCACGAGCTCGCAACTGACAGCGCCCGGGTACTCTCCCTCAACTTCCCGAACCATCCGGGCAGTGGCGGCAAATTCTAAAGAGAGCGGCGATATGTGGGATTTTTTCAAAACTGTTCGCCACCGCCACTCTGTACGCTGTTATCAACAAAATATGCCAGTTGAGGCCGGACAGCTGCACGCGATTCTGGAAACCGCTGTCGCCGCACCTTCAGCCGGGGACCTCCAAGCTTACAATATCACCGTGATCACCACCGATTCGGACCGACTGAAACTACGCCAGGCCTTGCTCGAAGGGGGGGAATTCGCGACTGAAGCACCGGTTTCTCTGATCTTTAGCGCTGATGGCAAACGTTCAGCCAAAAAATTTGGCGAACGTGGAGAACGCCTCTACGCCGGCCAGGACGCGACCATTGCTGCAGCCTACGCTCAGCTCGCTATCGTTGCAGCCGGCATGGCCTCGACCTGGGTCGGCGCCTTTGACGAAGAGAGACTCCGCTCAGCCCTCGACCTGCCGGAACATCTTAAGCCGGTGGCGATTATCTGTTTTGGTTACCCCAACGAACTGCCCGAACCCTCTCCCAGGCGACCGCTGAACGAGGTGGTGAGTTATCTAGACGACTGATGGTCGGGCTTCCCGCCGACCCTCCTACCACGGGACCACGCCCCTAACTGGCCCCCGGGGTAAAACGGCTGGTAATCGGGTAACGTCGATCACGGCCAAAAGCCCGCGTACTGATGCGCACCCCGGGAGGAGCCTGACGGCGTTTGTGCTCTGCCCGGTTGACCATACCCACCACCCGCTCCACCGTGGCCCGGTCTATGCCGTGGGCCTCCGTGATCTCCCGGATGGAGCGATCCTCTTCCACATACATCTCCAGAATCGCATCCAGCACCGGATAGGGTGGCAGGGAGTCCTGATCAAGCTGATCTGGCCGCAGCTCTGCTGAAGGTGGCCGGGTAATGACCCGCTCCGGAATCACCAGTCCCAGGGTATTACGATACTTCGACAGGCGATAGACCAACATTTTCGGCACATCCTTGATGGCCGCAAACCCCCCGGCCATATCACCGTAAAGGGTGGCATAACCCACCGCCATTTCGCTCTTGGTGCCGGTGGTCAGCACAATCTTGCCCTTTTTGTTGGCAATCGCCATCACCAGCAGCCCCCGGACTCGGGCCTGGATATTCTCCTCTGTCACATCCTCCATCAGGCCAGTGAACTCTTCGGCCAGGGCCGCTTCAACCGCATCAGTCACCCCCCCGATCGGGATCTCTGCGTACTTTATGTCCAGTGCCTCAGCCTCGGCCCGGGCATCCTCCAGACTAATTCCGGCGGTGTAACCAGACGGCATCATCACCGCTTCGACCCGCTCTGGCCCCAGAGCATCAACGGCGATAGCCAGGGTCAGGGCAGAATCAATACCCCCGGACAGTCCGATCACCACGCCGTTAAATCCGTTCTTGTTGACGTAGTCCCGCACCCCGGTCACCAGAGCCTGGTAGACCCCGGACTCAAAACTCTCGGAGCGGCAGACCGGACCCGGCAGCGGTCTCATCCAGCCATCCACCTGGACACGGGAGAGGTAGAGTCCCTCCTCAAAATCCGGTGCCCGCTGCACCACCTGACCCGTCGCATCCACCACAAATGAGTCACCGTCGAAGACCAGCTCATCCTGTCCACCAACCATGTTGACGTAAACGATCGGCACCTGATTATTATGGGCCCGATCACCGATCACCACCTCCCGCTCCTGGGATTTATTGGTGTGATAGGGCGACGCGTTGATATTAACGACCAGCTTGGCCCCGGCCGCTGCTGCAGCGGCCACCGGCCCCGGACCCCAGACATCCTCACACACGGTGATGCCCACCGGCTCACCCTCAACCGTCACCACCAGGGGCTCACTACCAGGGGTGAAATAACGCTTCTCATCAAACACCGAATAATTGGGCAACAACTGCTTGTGATAGGTACCGACAACCGCCCCATCCCGGATCACCTTGGCAGTGTTGTAAAGAGCCTCCCCAAGCTGTTCCGGGCAACCCAGTACCACCGTAATGTCGGTAATCTCGGTCGCCAGCTGGCTCACACCGTCGGCAACCTGCTGCATAAACTCCGGTCGTAACAGCAGATCCTCCGGGGGATATCCGGTGACCGCCAGCTCGGGAAAGATAATCAGATCACAACCCTGGGTCTGGGCCTCTACCACCCGCTTCCTGATCAGATCCAGATTGCCGCTGACGTCACCCACGTAAGCATCAATCTGGGCCATGCCCAACAACAACTCCTTGCCCATCAAATTTTTCCGACCTGTAGTGCCGTCACACCGGTTTCCATTGGAGTAACATTATCCCCGTATGCGGTCGGTCTGTCGGCCTGTAATCTCCCCCATGAACCAAAATCTTCGCTTTACCATCCTCGAGTCCCTGGCCCAGGTCACGCCCGCGAGCTGGAACAGGCTGGTGGATGGAGATAATCCGTTTCTGCGACATGAATTTCTCTACGCCCTGGAGCGGTCGGGTTGCACCACTGCCGCCACCGGCTGGCAACCTCGCCACCTGCTGGTGGAGCGGGATGGCAAACTGGCAGCTGCAGTCCCTTTATATAGCAAACGGCACTCCTACGGGGAGTACGTGTTTGACTGGGCCTGGGCTGATGCCTACCAGCGCGCCGGGTTGTCCTACTACCCGAAACTGGTGGCGGCGGTACCATTTACGCCGGTCAGCGGCCCCCGGATCCTGACCGCAAACGAACTCGGCCCTGATGCGGCGTTGATCCCGGCAATTCGTGACGCGGTAATCGACCTCGCCACGGATGAAGGCGCTTCGTCTGCCCACTGGCTGTTCCCCGACAAAAATCAGGCCAACGGGCTGACTACGCAAGGCTGGTTACACCGGACCGGCTGCCAGTTCCACTGGCACAACCCGGGTTACGCCAACTTCGATCATTTCATCGAGGGCTTTTCCGCAAAAAAAAGAAAGAATGTACGGCGGGAGCGCCGTCGCATCGCCGAGGCGGAGATCGAAATTGAGGCGCTCACCGGCGATGCGCTCAAACAAGATCATTGGCACTACTTTCACCGCTGTTACCAGAACACCATCGCCGGACATGGCGCCATTGCCTATCTCAACGGTGAGTTCTTTAGCCTTTTGGGCCAGGAGATGGCTGAATCCGCCGTGCTGTTTATCGCCTCCCGTGGCAACACCCCCGTCGCCTCCGCACTCTGTCTACGGGGATCCAACTCCCTCTATGGGCGCTACTGGGGTGCCACCGAATATCAGGACAATCTGCATTTTGAACTCTGTTATTACGCCCCCATCGAATATTGCATCCGCGAAGGGCTGGCACGATTTGAAGCCGGCGCTCAGGGCGAACACAAACTCAGCCGGGGATTTCTGCCCAGCGAAACCCACTCGGTCCACTGGATCGCAGACCCACGGTTTGCTGACGCGGTGGATGACTATCTCCGCCATGAACGGGGTAGCGTCGACCGCCAGATAGAGCTGTTGAACCAACACTCGCCGTTCCGAAACCAATGAGTGGCCCGGAACTCTACTGTTTTAAAACGGAGAGCTATCAATCGTCGTTTCCACCCCTCGAACAGGCCCTGACCGAACCAGATGGCCTGCTGGCCGCAGGCGGGGCGCTATCAGCAACACAGCTGGTGGACGCGTACAGCCAGGGCATTTTCCCCTGGTTTGATCCGGACCAGCCGATTCTCTGGTGGAGCCCGGACCCCCGCTGCGTACTCTATCCGGCACGTTTTCACGCATCGAGAAGCCTCCGAAAAACGCTGAAAGGAAACCGCTTCCGGGTCACTTTTGACCAGGCTTTTGAACAGGTGATCACCGCCTGCTCCGCCCCCAGAAAGAACTCGGGGGGCACCTGGATCACCCCTCTTATGCAAGCCGCCTATACCGAATTGCACCACCAGCAGCTGGCCCACTCTGTTGAGGTCTGGCAGGAGAGGGATCTGGTGGGTGGCCTCTACGGTGTGGCCCTGGGCCAGGTATTCTTTGGGGAGTCCATGTTCTCACGGGTCAGCAACGCCTCTAAGGTGGGCCTGGCCACGCTGGTACACTATTTGCTCGACTGGGATTATAGATTGATCGACTGCCAGGTGAGTTCAGATCACATGATCCGGCTTGGGGCGGAGATGATCCCCCGGCACCGCTTTGTAGAGGAGCTGGATGCCGCCGTCACGCTACCCACGGCGAACAATGCCTGGAGGAGTGAATGATGATGTTCAATGCGAGCCTCGGCAAAACCCTGTTTTTTGCGACTGAGCCACAGGTCTGTAGTTATCTGGAGGACCGGAAAGCAGTCATGTTGTTCGCGGATCCGCGGCGGCGGGTGGACAGAGAGACCTTCGCCAGACTGATCGACAACGGCTTCCGCCGCAGCGGTGACAATATTTACCGGCCCCACTGCCCCGGTTGTAACGCCTGCGTGCCGGTGCGCCTGTCGGTCAAGGAGTTCACCCCTGATCGCAGCCAGCGCCGCTGCTGGAACCGGAATCAGGACCTGCAGGTGACACCCCTCAATGGTCCGTTTACGGAAGAGCACGAAACAATCTACCAGCGCTACCAGGCGGCTCGTCACGACAGTGAAATAAACCGGCGCCAGACCCGAGAGCAACTCGAGTTCCTGCGCAGCCGCTCACTCGAAACCAGCTATATGGAGTTTCGTGACAAAGAGAAGTTGCTGGCAGTCGCGGCGGTGGATCATCTACCCCTGGGCTGGTCCGCCGTTTATACTTTTTTTGATCCGGACTGCACCAACCGGGGGCTCGGCACTTTCGCGGTTCTCTGGGAAGTTGATCAGCTCCGTCAACTGGGGCTGGAGTGGCTCTACCTCGGCTACTGGATTGAAAACAGCCCATCAATGCATTACAAAAAGAGATTCAGACCTCTGGAGATGCTGCAAGCTGGCAAATGGGTTCGCTGCCCCGAGTGATGACCAGCCCCGCACTCCGGATAAAAGGCGCGGTTTTAGAATTTCTAAATACCTGAGCAACATCCCCCGATCTCTGTTCCAGCAGTGACCGAGTCACCTGGCTTTTGTGACCAAACACAGGAACAACTATGCAGCACCGCGCCCTCTTCATCGCCCTGATTGCCGCTCTCTTTTTACCGGGCCTGGCCATGGCCGCTGGCGGGGAGAGCCCGCATCTGCTCGATTTCACTTCAGCGGCTTACGGCATCATCGCCCTGGCAGTTTTTGTAGTCGCCTATTTACTGGTGATTGGTGAAGAGTCCCTGCATCTGCGCAAGTCCAAACCTGTGATCGTTGCTGCCGGTATCATCTGGTTGTTGACCGCTCTGGCGTATCGGACTCAGGGCGATGTTCATACGCCGGGGGCCATGGTTCGGCATAACCTGCTTGAGTACGCTGAACTGTTCCTGTTCCTGCTGTCGGCGATGACCTATATCAACACCATGGCTGACCGGGATGTATTCAGAGCCCTCCGCAGCTGGCTGATCTCCCGGGGTTTCACCTATCGCGCAGTATTCTGGATCACCGGCAGCCTTGCATTTATGATCTCCCCCATCGCGGACAACCTCACCACCGCCCTGTTGATGGCCGCGGTTGCCCTAGCGGTTGGCGCTGGCAACAAGAACTTTGTCACCCTCTGTTGCATCAATATTGTGGTTGCCGCCAATGCTGGTGGCGCCTTCAGCCCCTTTGGCGACATCACCACCCTGATGGTCTGGCAGAAAGGGGTGGTGCAGTTTCACGAATTCCTTGCCCTGATGATCCCCTCGATCGTCAACTGGCTGGTGCCCGCAGTTATCATGAGTTGCGTGGTCACCTCGGGGTCGCCGCCCGCCATTGGCGAGACCTCGGTCAAGATCAAGCGGGGCGGAGGGGTGGTCATCGGACTGTTTCTGGTCACCATCGCAATGGCGGTATCTGCCCACAACTTCCTGCACCTGCCACCGGTACTGGGCATGATGACTGGCCTGGGGCTGCTCAAATTCTTTGGCTACTACCTGAAGCAGCACGGGGATAACGGGGCTGGATTCAACCACTCCGGCGATCTGGCCGTTGCCAGCGACATCCCAGGGGACGAGCATGTAACCACCGGGAAATTCGATATCTTCAAGAGCATCGAACAAGCCGAGTGGGACACCCTGATGTTCTTCTACGGCGTGATTCTCTGTGTCGGTGGCCTCGGTGCGCTGGGTTACCTCGGACTGGCATCCCAGTTCATGTACGTGGACCTGGGGCCCACCTGGGCCAATATGCTGGTCGGTCTGCTCTCGGCGATTATCGACAATATCCCGGTCATGTTCGCGGTGCTCAGCATGATGCCGGACATGTCTCACGGTCAGTGGCTGCTGGTCACCCTGACTGCCGGCTGCGGTGGCTCGCTGCTGTCGATCGGCTCCGCGGCGGGGGTCGCCCTGATGGGCCAGGCCCGGGGTGTCTACACCTTCTACGGGCACCTGAAGTGGAGCTGGGCCATTGCCCTGGGTTATGCCGCCAGTATCTGGGTACACTTCCTGATCAACGGCGAGCTCATCTAATGCATAGCCCCCGCTTGTTCTGAACCCCGCTTTTCTTTAAACTCGCCGGCTGCTTAACATCCGGGCTATCGGCCCCATTTATTTGAACTTATGGCGAAAGAAGAAGGTATAGAGATGCAGGGTACCGTCGTCGAGACGCTGCCCAACACCATGTTCAAGGTGGAGCTGGAAAACGGCCATGTGGTCACAGCTCACATCTCCGGGCGGATGCGCAAACACTACATCCGCATCCTGACCGGGGATACTGTCACCGTACAGCTGACCCCTTACGATCTGAGCAAAGGCCGAATCACCTACCGCGCCCGCTGATCAGCTCCCCCCGAGGAACCCGGGAGGGTCAGCGACAGTTACTCTGCCAGGACCTCCAGGTCATCGTCTTTTACGGTCACCTGCACCCGACCACCCTTGGCCAGTTTGCCGAACAGTAGCTCGTCAGCCAGTGGCCGTTTGATCCGATCCTGAATCAGACGACCCATCGGTCGCGCACCCATGTGTGGATCATATCCGTGCTCGGCGAACCACTCCTTGGCAGCCTCGTCCACTTCCAGGTTAACGTTCTTCTCGGCCAGCTGGGCATCCAGCATCATCAGGAACTTGCTGACCACACTCTGGATCGTAGCCTTGTCAAGAGAACCGAACTGCACGATGGCATCCAGACGATTGCGGAACTCCGGCGTGAAGGTCTGTTTGATGGCACCGCCATCGTCGATATCCTGGGTCTGGGTGGTGAAACCCACGCTGCCCTTCTCCATCTGTGCCGCACCGGCGTTGGTGGTCATGATGATAATCACATTGCGGAAATCCGCCCGCCGACCATTATTGTCGGTCAGGGTACCGTGATCCATCACCTGCAACAGCAGATTAAACACATCCGGGTGGGCCTTCTCGATCTCGTCCAGCAGTAGCACTGAGTGGGGGTTTTTGGTGATCGCATCGGTCAGCAAGCCACCCTGATCAAACCCCACATACCCCGGGGGGGCGCCAATCAGTCGTGAGACCGTGTGCCGCTCCATGTATTCCGACATATCAAACCGGATCAGCTCAACACCCAGGGTCTGGGCCAACTGCCGGGTCAATTCGGTCTTGCCGACACCGGTAGGCCCGGAGAAGAGAAAAGAGCCGATTGGCCGGTCGCTGTTACCCAGGCCGGAGCGTGACATCTTGATTGCGGAGCAGATCTTCTCCACCGCCTCATCCTGACCAAACACCACCATCTGCAGTTTCTCCTCGAGGCTCTTCAGCTTTTCGAGGTCGCTGGTGGAGACGCTCTTTGGCGGGATTCGGGCCATCTTCGCCACAATCTCTTCGACGTCACTCACCCCGATGGTTTTCTTGCGCTTGCTCGGGGCTGCGAGCCGCTGGGCAGCGCCCGCTTCGTCGATCACATCGATGGCTTTATCCGGCAGAAAGCGGTCGTTGATGTAGCGCTCGGAGAGCTCCACCGCCGCCGCGATCGCCGGCATTGTGTAACGGACCTCATGGTGCTCCTCATAGCGCCCCTTGAGCCCCTTCAGTATCTGGATCGCTTCCGGCACCGTCGGTTCATTCACCTCGATCTTCTGAAAACGCCGAGCCAGGGCCCGATCCTTCTCAAACACCCCCCGGTACTCCTGGAAAGTGGTGGAACCGATACATTTCAGTTCACCATTGGCCAGTGCGGGTTTGATCAGATTGGAAGCATCCATGGCGCCACCCGAGGCGGCACCAGCACCGATAATAGTGTGAATCTCATCAATAAACAGCACCGAATCCGGCTCTTTCTTGAGCTGTTTCAGCACACCTTTGAATCGCTTCTCGAAGTCTCCACGATATTTGGTACCGGCCAGCAAAGCGCCCATATCCAGCGAGTAGATAGTGGCATTCTCCAGAGCTTCGGGGGCATTGCCTTCAACCACCATTTTCGCCAGACCCTCCGCCAGGGCGGTTTTACCGACACCGGCCTCACCGACAAACAGGGGGTTGTTCTTACGCCGCCGACAGAGAATTTTCAGGGCCCGTTCCAGCTCATCTGCACGACCAATCAACGGATCAACCCGCCCCTCCTGGGCCAGTTGATTCAGATTGACGGTATAGGCCTCCAGCGGACTGCTGCCTCCACCTTCCCCGGCAGGCTCCTCCTGAGTCGAGCCAGGATGCTGGCCCGCGTCATCACCAGACTCTTCAACTTTGGAAATGCCGTGGGAGAGGTAATTGACCACATCCAGGCGGCTGACATCCTCTTTCTGCAGCAGATAGACCGCATAGGACTCCTTTTCGCTGAACAATGAGACCAGCACATTGGCCCCCTCCACCTCTTTCTTGCCGGAGGCCTGCACGTGGAACATGGAGCGCTGCAATACCCGCTGGAAGGCCAGGGTTGGCTGCACCTCGCGCTCCAGGTCTTCAGGCAGCAGCGGCACATTTTCATCGATGTACATCCGCACACTACCCTGGAGCTTGGCCGTATCGGCACCGCAGGCCCGCAATACGGCGGCAGCCGAGGGGTTATCCAGGAGGACTAACAACAGGTGCTCGACAGTCATGAACTCATGCCGCGCCTCCCGCGCCTGCTTGAAACCCTGATTCAAGGTGAATTCCAGTTCTGAACTCAGCATTTCACTCAGCCTCCATTAAACATTTAAGGGGGTGACCATTCTCCCGGGCATACTGGCTCACCTGAGCCACCCGGGTTTCGGCTATTTCACGACTGAAAACACCGCACACCCCCTTCCCGCGGGTATGCACATGCAACATCACCTGGGTTGACTGCTCTCGGTTCATACCGAAAAAACTCTCCAGAACTTCGACCACAAACTCCATAGGGGTGTAGTCATCATTGAGCAGCACCACCTTGTAGCGTGGCGGCAACTTCAGTTTCGGCCTGGCCGCTTCGACGTCTAGATCGTCATCCGCCAGCGGGGGGCGGTTATCCGATTCACCAGCATTCATCTATCACACACTCCCCCCTCCTTCGGGGGGCCTTTTTAATCAACGCATCGGGACTGTCAAACCCAGCACTTGACATGGGGCAGCCAGTCCCGATTTTCAACACCTCGGAGGTAAAAGCCCCGTCGCCACGGCAGTGTTTCATTCTTGCTTCTCCTCGGAACAATCCTGCGTCGAAGACCAGGGCTTGTCAACAGGCTTCCGTGCAAGAATTTCCTGAAAAAATAACGCATGATTCGTGCCTAAAAATGGCTGTTGGCCAGGATATTTGTTAGGATTAGGTCCCTCTCATGCAGCTGAAACGTCGGCTGCACACCGATTATTCCCGAGTATTGAAAACATGGCTGAAAAGAGCCTGATGTCGACCTATTCCCGGCTGCCGGTGGCGTTTTCCCGTGGCGAAGGGGCCTGGCTATGGGACAGCGACGGCAAGCGGTACCTTGACGCCGTTGCCGGCGTGGCCGTCTGCAGCCTGGGCCACGCCCACCCGGCAATCGCTAAAACATTGGCGCAGCAGGCGAGCCGCCTGATTCACACTTCAAACCTGTACCAGATTCCGTTGCAGGAGGAGTTGGGGCAGGCACTGATCGATCGCACCACAATGGCGCGCTGCTTCTTTGGTAACTCCGGGGCAGAGGCCAACGAAGCAGCGATCAAGCTGGCGCGCCTTTACGGCCACCAGAAGGGCATCGAAAAACCCCATATTGTGGTCATGGAGCAGAGCTTTCACGGCCGTACCCTGGCCACTCTGAGCGCCACCGGCAATCGAAAAATCCAGGCGGGTTTCGAACCTCTGGTGAGTGGTTTTCTGAGGGTACCGTTTGACGATATTGCGGCGGTCAACCAGGTCGCTGCCAGCCGCCAGGATGTGGTCGCCGTGCTGGTCGAACCGGTACAGGGCGAAGGGGGCGTGCGCATTCCCGGTGCCGACTATCTGACACAACTGCGTGGAATTTGTGACCGGCGGGGCTGGCTGCTGATGCTCGATGAAATTCAGACCGGCATGTGCCGGACTGGTCAGTGGTTCGCCTGGCAACACGAAAATGTCCGGCCCGATGTCATGACCCTGGCCAAGGCCCTGGGCAATGGCGTACCTGTCGGCGCCTGTCTGGCTCGGGGTGATGCCGCCGAAGTTCTGGTGCCCGGCAGCCATGGTTCAACCTATGGTGGCAATCCGCTGGCCTGTGCCTCGGCCCTGACCACCATTGAGATCATGTCACAGCAGCAGCTTGAACTGAGTGCCGAGGCCATTGGTAAACAGCTGGCGAGGGGGTTCCAGCAAGCGCTCGGGGACAACCCCGGGGTAGTCGACATCCGGGAACGGGGCGCCATGATCGGGCTTGAGCTGGATCGCCCCTGCGGTGAACTGGTCACTCAGGCGCTGCAGCAGGGCCTGTTGATCAACGTTACCGCCGGCAACGTCGTCCGGCTGCTACCGCCATTGATTATGGACACCCAACAGGTCAATCAGGTGATCGAAACCCTCGTCCCGCTGATCACCGGTTTTCTGACGGAGTAGGGTCAGCCATGTCTCTGCGTCATTTTCTGACCCTGATGGATCTCTCCCCCGATGAACTGGTCGGCCTGATTCAGCGCGCCATCGAACTCAAAGCCAACCATGCCAGGGGCCAGGTTCATACGCCGCTGAATCGCAAAGTGATGGCGATGATTTTCGAGAAGGCCTCCACCCGCACCCGGGTCTCGTTCGAATCAGGCATGAGCCAGCTTGGGGGTCACGCCATTTTCCTCTCGCCCAACGACACCCAGCTGGGCCGGGGCGAGTCGGTGGAGGATTCAGCCAGAGCCCTCTCCGGCATGGTCGATATCATCATGGTGCGGACTTTTGAGCACGACAAAATCCAGCGCTTTGCGGATGCTGCGTCAGTGCCCGTAATCAATGCCCTGACAGACCTCTATCACCCCTGCCAGCTACTGGCGGACGTGATGACCTGGGTCGAACAGCGGGGGGAGATTCGGGGCCGTACTGCAGCCTGGATTGGAGATGGCAACAACATGTGCCACTCCTGGATGAACGCCGCCCGTCAATTTGACTTCAAGCTGCGCATCGCAACCCCTGAAGGTTACGGACCAGACCCTGATCTGCTACAAGCCTGCGCCGGGCAGGTTGAGTTGATGTCGGACCCGCAGGCCGCCGTTGCCGGGGCTGATCTGGTGGTCACCGATGTCTGGGCCAGCATGGGTCAGGAGAGTGAACAGGCGGCCCGAATGGCGGAGTTTGCGCCATTTCAGGTCAATGAAACACTGATGACCCAGGCCGGTGACAATGCTCTTTTTATGCACTGCCTGCCCGCCCATCGGGGCGAAGAGGTCAGCGCCGGAGTGATAGACGGGCCGCAAAGCGTGGTCTGGCAGGAGGCCGCCAACCGCCTGCACGGACAGAAGGCGCTGCTGGAGTTCCTGCTCCGCTAGAGACGCGGTTAAACGCCAGCGACTGAAATCAGGTATCGGTTCGCACCCAGGTTCCAGATTTGCCGCCGGATTTGCGCAGCAACCGCACTGAACTGATCTCCATGCCCCGATCTACCGCTTTGCACATATCGTAGATCGTCAGCAGAGAGACCTGCACTGCGGTCAGGGCCTCCATTTCGACCCCGGTCTGACCGCTGGTACGAACCGTGGCACGGCAACGTACCTGGTTCAGCGCCACATCGGGCTCCAGCTCAAGCTCTACCGCGGTGAGGCTCAGGGGATGACAGAGCGGAACCAGGTCCGCCGTCCTTTTTGCCCCCATGATGCCGGCAAGGCGGGCCACCCCAAGCACGTCGCCCTTCTTGTGGCGACCGGACTGAATCAGGGCAAGGGTTGCAGGCTTCATCTGAATCACACCCTCGGCAACCGCTTCACGCTGGCTGACTGCTTTATCCCCCACATCCACCATATGGGCCTCGCCGCGCCTGTTGAAATGGGTCAGCTCGCTCATAATTTCCCGAAACCTGTTGAAACTGTTTTGATTTAACCGGGGTTTGATCAGTCCGGCAGGTGCCATAATAACCGCTCAGTCGAGGAGAGACAGAGATCCGATGGCCATATCCGTGCGCTATTTTGCCACCCTGAGGGAACAGCTCGGCCGCAGCGAAGACCGCCTGGAAACCAGCGGACCAGTCACTGCCAAGGCCGCCTGGGACCAGGCCACTGACCATCAAGCCCTGCCGGCACAGACTCTGGTTGCGATCAATATGGAGTACGCCAGCCGCACTGATCTGGTCGGAGATGGTGACGAAGTGGCGTTTTTCCCCCCGGTTACCGGCGGCTGATGATGGCCTGCGAAATTCGAGCTCAGCCGTTCGACCCCTGGCAGACCCTGGCGGATTATCAGGGCAGGCTGCCCCCGGGACAGTATGGCGCCACCTCTGTTTTCGTTGGCACCATGCGGAATATGAACGAACAGCGTTCAGTGCAGGCAATGACCCTGGAGCACTATCCAGGTATGACCGAAAAGCATCTGAATACCATCTGCGAAGAGGCCGGTAGCCGCTGGCAACTTCTCGACTGCCTGATTGTTCATCGGACAGGCGAGATCAGCGTCAATGATCCCATCGTTCTGGTGGCCGTCTGGTCCGCCCACCGGGGCGGGGCGATTGAAGCCTGCCGGTTTCTGATTGAAGAGCTGAAACATCGCGCGCCGTTCTGGAAAAAAGAGCGTCTCAGCGAGAGTGAAGAGAGTCGCTGGGTCAGCGGCAACAGCAACTACGGGGATCACGCCTAAATACCCCGGACTACCCCGGGCCAGCCTGGTGTCTGGAACCCCCGGCCTTTGCCGCCGCAGCCCAGTGATCCGGATGGACCCAGGTGGTCACCAGCTGTTGCCGCTCCACCGCGATTTGCGCTGCCCGCCCCATCTGCCGACTGGCTACAGCCTGCGCTTTGAATCCCCGCAAAACTCGGGGCGACTGTTCCAGCAGCGGTGAAACAGACCGCTGTAACAGCTCATCCAGAGACTCCCCATCCGCTGCCACTTCATCCAGCAGCTGAAGCTCAAGGGCTTCCCCGGCGGATAGTATCTCTGCCCGACAGAGCAGTCGCAGGGCCAGATCCGGGCCGACCCGATTGATCAGATCCGCACCCCCGCCCCAGGCTGTGGTGACGTTGAGCCGCCCCTGCACAAAACCAATCCGGGCATGGCTGGCCGCCAGCCGGAAGTCACAGGCCATCGCCAGCTCTGCGCCACCACCCAGGGCCACGCCATTCAGCGCTGCGATCACCGGCAGGGGAAACTGCCGAATGGCATCCAGTGCGGTCCGCCCCCGGTCCGCCATCTCGCCCGCCTGTTCCGGGGTTCGGTAGACCTCCAGCTCCTGCAAGTCGCCACCAGCGGCAAAACTCTTCTCACCGGCACCCCGCAGCACCGCAAGCTTCAGCTCGGGTTGATCGGCATAGCGGGTGAAGGTCTCCCGCAGCTCATCGAGCAGGTCCAGACGCAGGGCATTCCGCTTCTGCTCACGATCTATAGTGACCCTGAGCAGGCCTGTCTCAGACTCAAAACTGCTGTTTATCCGACCCACCGCAAACCCCTGAAGCAAAAGAGGGGGATTATGGCATCCGATGAAACAGTCTGCGCCGAAGGCGGAAAGGCAAACGTTAGGGCCGGTGGCCCTTTAAACGCTCATGCAGCGGGCTGGTACGGGGAAAATGAGCCATCAGAAACTCCATTTGATCCGCCAGAATCCGCCGCCCTTTCAGATAAATGTATTCCGCATGGGTCGGGGTGAATGGAATCGCCAACAGCTGCATTCCCGCCTGCTCCGGGGTGCGATTGGCCTTATGATTATTACAACGCTTGCAGGCGGTCACCACGTTATTCCAATTGTCCTGGCCGTTACGACTGATCGGCGTGACATGATCCCGGGAGAGATCCTGCCGGGAAAATGGGTTACCACAGTAGAGGCAGGCAAAGGCGTCCCGCTTAAACAGAGTGGGGTTATTCAGGGGCGGGGTATAACTGCGGTAGCCCTGCTTGCGCAGGCTGCTATGGCCGTAGGTCGCGACGATGGAGTTGATCTCCACCAGACTGCGCAAGCCGGTCACGGCACTGTAACCACCCCGCAGCCTGAACAGCCTGCTGCCAAAGCTGTAGGCCACCAGCCCGTGATAGTGAAGCCGAGCGGCTTCCTGATAGTCGATCCACCCCAGCGGCATGCCTGCTGCATCCGTGCGTAAAACCTGGCGGGTCAGATCATTCACCGATACTTCCTGTCTGGGGTTTTGCTGTAAGTCAGGATAAATCCCAGAAATTACGTTAACAAAACAACAACTCGGGCTGTTTTACCATGCTCCGGTTGGGCAGGAAAAGCCGGGGGGCCGCCATGCTAGACTTTTTCCCGTTTGGCATGAGCGAGAGACAACTGGATTGAACAATTTCCAACTCAGCGTAGTGGACCAGGCCCCGATTCACGGTGGCGGGCCGGATAGTCTCGGTATCCGCGATTCGGTCCGGCTGGCGCAAGCCTGCGATGCGGCCGGATACCACCGTTACTGGCTGGCAGAACACCACAACACCCCGGGTTATGCGAGCCCCTGCCCGGAGGTTCTGGTTGGCCATATCGCCCAGGCCACCAGACGGATTCGGGTCGGTACCGGCGGGGTGATGCTGACCCACTACAGCCCCTATAAAGTGGCTGAAACCTTCCGCATGCTCAGCGTGCTGCACCCGGACCGGATCGACCTCGGCCTGGGCCGGGCCCCCGGTGGCAGCCCGTTGACCAGCGCCGCCCTGTCACACCCCCGCCCCACAATCGATGCCGAACAGGCCTACCCCCAGCAGGTGGCAGATCTAATGGGCTATCTGGGCGACACGCTGCCACCAGAACACCCACTGGCTGCGGCTAAAGTGGTACCAAAGGATGGCGGTAATCCGGAGATCTGGTTGCTCGGCTCTGCCGCTGGCAGTTCCGGGCTGGCCGCCGAGTTGGGGGCGGGATTTGTGCTGGCCCTGTTTATCGGCACCCACGACCGCCCGGCAGAGATCATTCACGCTTACCAGCGTAGTTTTCGGCCCAACGCGCTGCGAGACAAACCCGCCGCCGGGATTGCAGTCGCCACTATCTGCGCCGAGACCGAACAGGAGGCTCAACTGATCGCCAGCACCCACACCCTTTGGAAGGTCTTTGCCTTTCGTCATGGCCAGATCCGCCCCCTGTTACCGCCTGCTCAGGCACTGGATACTTTGCGGGGTTTGAGCGAGAGCGATCAGGCCTATTTCGAGGAGACCCTGAACACCATGGTGGTCGGCACCCCGGAGCAGTGCCGCACAGAGCTGGAAGCCCTGGCCGACACCTACTCCGCCGACGAGGTGTTTGTGGTCAACGTCACCTATGACTTTGAGCCGAGACTACGCTCCTACGAGCTACTGGCCAAAGCCTTCGATCTGAGCGGCTAACCCCCATATTTGACCTGGCGCAGTCCGCCTGAGGCCAGCCGGGGTTATCCTCTTCAGGCCAGACCGGAAACTTTCAACCTGATCACGAGAACCGTTATGACAGACCAACAGCGCCAGCAGCTTCTGGCAAGAAAAGCCGAACTCATGAGCCGTAGAACCGCCATCCACAAAGATCTTGCCCACGAGACCCGCCCCCTTGAGACTGGCGGCGAAGACCAGGCCGTATCACACAATAACGACGATGTACTGGACGGCCTGGATCTCGCTGCCAGAGACGAAATCGACCGTATCAACCTGGCGTTAGAGCGGATCGACAACGGCACCTATACCAGGTGCAGCAGCTGTGGCAAGAGTATCAACCCTGAACGGCTACAAGCAGTGCCGGACAGCACCCTCTGCATCAATTGCGCCTCGGAATAGACTTCGCCACTTCGGCTGAAGGCCAAATTCGGGGTCCTGGGCAGGATGCGGTAGAGCGGTTGCCGCGAAGCCGGACCCGGAAAACCTGACCATGCTGCTGCCGGCCTTGATCCTCCTCGGGATTGGCCTCCTGCTATATGGCCCGAGCCTCTGGGCCAGCCAGATCCTGAAGCGTCACAGCATAGAGCGCAGCGACTTCCCGCACACCGGCGAGGCCCTTGCCCGCCTGCTGCTGGATCAGCAGGGGCTCAGCCATGTGGCGGTGGAGGTGCACTTCCAACCACCGGTGATCCGTCCCTCGAAGTCGCTCGAGTGCCCTCCCGAGCATCGACCTGGCTCCATCCATGTCGTTGCCGTGCTCAGCAATGCCCGCAAGGATCTCCAGGCACAATGCAGCTCCCCAGTCGTGGCCTTCGGATTCGAAGAACGTGAGTGCCGTTCGGGCCTCCCTGTCCGCTCTGGCACCGTCCCCCAGAACGAGAAGGTGCACAGATGCCAGAT
>JAKLLR010000042.1 GCA_022014175.1 Gammaproteobacteria bacterium
GGGTCCAGGCTGACCATGTAGTACTCGCCCCTGTCTGCGCCGACGTAGTGGCTGTAGGCGCTCCAGAGCAGGCCGGTGTCGTAATCCACATCGATGGCGCGGAAGAAGGTGTTTTTGCGGGGCAGCGGGTAGATGGTGAAACTTTCACTGGCAATGTCGAAACGGTACCAGCGGTCGCTGTTGGTGGTGCCAACCCAGACGGCGTTGCGTTTGGCATCGTAGGTGCAGCTGTAGGGGCTGGAGTTGGGGTCCGGCAGGTCGTAGCGGCCGATCTCTTTGCCGTTATGGCCATCGATTGCCAGGAGCTGCCCCGACCCGGTCAGAGGGACCCAGATAACATCATCCTTGCTGATGCTCAGACGGTGCGGCCCGGCACCGTGGGGATACCAGCGGTAGTGTTCGAAGGCTTCGGTCTCCAGGTTGTAGGAGCCGACGCCGCCGTTCAACTGGGAGAACCAGAGGTACTTTTTGTCGGAGGTCATCACCACGGTGTAGAGGGAGGTCTGGAAATCGGACACCCCTTCGACGTCGGGGGCGTCATATTCGTGGTACTCGCCGCTGTCGGGATTGTAGCTGCCGATCTTGTTGAGGCCGATCAGGCTCAGCCAGATTCGGCCCTTGCGATCACGCACTACTTCATGGCGATAGTCCAGTGACATGTCGTGGGCCAGGGCCTCGCCACTGCGGGGTGTGAGGTAGTGCTGCCACTTGTCCAGCTGGGGGTCGTAGCGGGCAATGGAGTCGTTGACCATCAGGGTGCTCCAGAGATTGCCGTCGGCGTCCCGATTGATGGTGTGGGGGCCAGCCGGGCCTTCCTGGGGATAGCTGTGCCGGGTCTGTTCGCCGGTGCTGGGGTCCAACTCCACCATTTGATGCTGGCGGTAATCGACAGCCCAGAAGCGACCGTGGGCAGCCGCGCCTTCCCTGATCAGGCTATTTCCGCTGACCGCGAACTCCCGCCAGAGGGTGCGGTCATTCACGCCCCACTCCGCGCCCTCGTTATAGCTGTCGATCTGGCTGAAGTCCGCCGGCATGTATTTCGCCAGGAACGGCGCGGAGACGTTCTCTACATGGGTATCGAGCAGGCTGGTGTAGGGGTCCATGAACATCTCGACCAGAGCCTCCTTCTTCTCCATGGTGCCGGCGTCGATGGCCGCTATTTTAGCGTCCGGGTCGGCCGGGAAAATGGCCGGGAAAATATTGCGCATCATGGAGAAAATACCGCGCCAGGCCTGCTCCCGCTGAGGCTCCGACAGGCCGCTGAAGGCCGCTGCGGTATGTTTGATCCGCTCATCCGGGAACTGGTGACAGGCCACACAGTTGAGCATGATCTCCTGCCGCGCCGTGCTGTCGGGCCAGTGGGCCACCCAGGCCGAGGCGGGTACTTCATCGGCCAGATTGCCAGCGGGGAGGATCAAATTGACCTCGCTGCCGCCGGTTACAGTGCTGGTTTCATAGCCCATTTTCCGGGCGGTGATCTCCACCTCGGCCAGGTTGATGTTTTCGCCGGTCAGCGGGGCAGTGAACTGGCCCGCGTCATTGCTGAAGACGGTGGCTACGCCGATGATACCGCCCCCTTGCAGTCGCACAGTCACATTGCTCAAAGGGGCACCAAGGCTGTCGCTGACCTCTCCCGACAGCTGGGTAGACTGCCCGTCGGCCTGTTTTCGACTAACGCTGCCAGTCTCGTCGGTCGCGAATGACTCCACTGTGGTTGGGGGGTTGTCGCAACCGGCCAACCCCCAGCAGAGGGCGGTGGCCAGTATCCAGCCCAGTTTGGGCCGGTTATCCGTTGCCCTGATGTTCAGGTTGAAGAGGGTCATCGTCGCTTCTCCATCGGGGTATGTTTTGCGGAATTTTGTTTCAGGCCGGGCTGCTCTCAGGCATCTCCGGGATGTACCTGAAATATCTTCCGCATCTCCGGGGTGTCAGCCGGCAGCGGTGAGTTGGTGATCCAGAGGTCACCGCTGTCGTAGTCCACCGCGATCATCCGCATATGCAGATCCTCAATGCCCAAGGGGATCTCGGTGAACGCCCGAGTGGCCAGGTCGTAGCGGAGCAGGGCGTCATTATTGACGGTGCCCATCCAGAGCGCGTTGCGGGTGCGGTCCCAGGCCACCGCGTAGGGCGAGGCGGCCCGGTCCGGCAGATCAAGGCGCTCTTTTTCCTGCATATTGACGGTGTCGTAGACATACACCTGACCGGCGCCCTGCAGGCCCATATAGAGGATGCCGTTGTCATCAATGGTCATGCGGTGGAGCCCGGTGCCGACCGGGAAGGGAATCTCCACATCCACCTTTTTGCTGGTGGTGTTGAAGCGCCCAAGTATGCCGCCATTCTGGGAGAACCAGACGTTTTTGTCCGGACTCATGATAGCCCCGTAAACGCCAACGTGGAGAGGGTTGTCGCCGTCTTCCATCGGCAGGTCGTAGGACTCGACATGGCTGCCGTTGCGTTTGAAGCCCACCAGCTTGTTGAGGTTGACGATGGTCATCCAGGACATGTCGTTGTTGTCAAACAGGATCTGGTTGTCATGATTGACGGCGAAATCGTGGGCGGAATACCCCGCTTCAAAGCCGCGATAGATGGTCCAGCGGTTGGTTTTTGGGTCCAGCCGCGCGGCCCCTTCACCGCCACCGCCCAGCAGGGTCACCCAGAGACCTCCGTCCTGATCGGTGACCATGGTGTGTGGGGCTGAAGGGCCGATAACCGGCACGTCGTACCAGCGATAGCCACCATCTTCAGGGTCGAGTTGGCCGATTCGGTTGCGGTTGATATCAACCCCCCAGACCTGTCCGTTCGAGACCGCGGTTTCCCGCACGAAGGAGGCTTCAGGCCAGGCGTATTCCCGGATCACGGTCCGTGGGCTGGTGCCGTTCCGGGCGGTGAACTGGTCTGTGCTGCTGGCGGGATAGTGGCTGAAGCTCTCCGGCATATGTTGGGTCAGCCAGCCCGCAATGGCATCCTCGTCGCCCTGATCGATAAAGCTGTTGGCGGGGTTCGTCAGGTACTCCAGGGGCACGTCAACCTCTGCATGCTCCGCTTGAATCAGGCCATAAAAGGCGACCCGCATATAACTGATGATGGCCCGCCAGGCCGCCTCTTTCTGCGCCGGCTCCAGGCCAGCCAGGCCCTCCGCAAAGCGTTTCATGCGCCGATCCGGTACCTGGTGGCACTGGCTGCAGACGTGCACGGTGCGGTGACGTTCCAGGGTTGGCGGGGCCAGGTTGACCCAGGCGGAGCCGCCGACCTGTGCGGCCACGTTGTCGGTTTCTGCCAGGCTGAAGTCGACCCGGGCCTGGTTCTCTATGACTTCGTCGACCAGCTGGGTGAGCACGTTGCTGTCCGGTTTCTGCTGCGCATAACCCAGTTTATGGGCGCTAACCCGAAGAGAGTTAACATGGACGTTGGGACCCATGTCCGGCACCAGAAAACGGCCATTTTTACCGCTGAAGACTTTGGTTACCCCAGCTGCGGCACTGCTGCTCTCCACCCGGATCATGACCCCCTCCAGGGGTTGGCCCTGAGCATCGAGGACGGTGCCGGTGAGTTGCAGTGCCTGAGCAGGCTGGGTGCCGCCGAGCAGTCCGGTCAGAATAAGGCCGGCCGCGAAAATGCGTAGATGTGTCATCTGTACTTCCCCTCCTCAAGGGTAGTGGGGCCACATCCACCGTGCCGATCTTCTGTCGGTATTCCGGGAAGCAGCCCGGCAAGTGTATTAGGCCGTCATGCCCCCGTCCACTGTCCAGACGGTGCCAACCGCGTTGGTGCACTCCAGCTGGGCCAGCACCACCCCGGCGATCTCTTCCGGCTCAGCCAGCCGCTTGAGGGGCAGAACCGCCTTGGTGCCCTCGATCATCTCGTCGCCCATGGCGTGCATCAGCGGCGTTGAGGTGGGGCCCGGTGCGACCACGTTGACGCGGATGCCCTCCGGCGCCAGTTCCAGCGCCAGCGAGCGGCTAAACGCGTTGATCGCACCCTTGGTGCCCGCATACAGGGCACCGTAGGGGCCGCCGCCCTGAACAATCTGGGAGGAGATGTTGGTGATGGCACCGCCCCGTTGGCGCAGAGCGGGCAGGAGCGCCTGGATCAGAAAGATCGGGCCCCGTACATTGGTGTTGTAGTGGGTCTCATAGAGTTCCTGAGTGTAGCCGTCGATCGGCAGGAAGTGGGCGGTGGCGGCGTTGTTGACCAGTGCATCCAGACCGGTCTCGGCGAACAGCTCTGCGATCCGGGGGAGATCATCCAGGCTGGCCATGTCGGCCACCAGATAGCGGCCGCGGATCTCTCCGGCCAGCTTGCTCAGACTGGTTTCGTTGCGACCGGTGATGGTCACCTGATATCCGTTGGCGGCGAGTTTTCGAGCGACGGCCTCGCCAATTCCGGCACTGCCACCGGTCACCAGAGCCTGTTTACTCATTGTTCTACTGTCTCCTCTTTATCAAAGTTATCTCGGAAATGCGTGGTTTCAACGCCGGTATTTTAGTGCAGTTTTTGCGACTCCTCTTCCGAGGGGCTGGTGCTGGCGATGGGCGAGGCGTGATGCAGGATCATCTGCCAACCCTTCTCCTCCTGGCGGTAGATGTTGGTCGCGATCAGCGGTTGAGGCGATTCGTCCTGACCGGAGAGTTCGAAATTTTCGTGGACCACGTGTACCGCGAACCCGCTGCTGTTGAGGGTCTCCCGGTCGGTGACTCGGCAGCTGATGCTGAGAGGATGCTGGAACATATGTCGCCAGGCACTCTCTACCGAAACCGTGCCGCTCAGTCGCGCTGCCATGGGGTGAATGCAGATGATGTCTTCACTGTTCGACCAGACTGACATCATCAGTTTCAGGTCCGCTGTTTCCAGTGCGGTGTAAAAGGCGGCTTCCGCTTCGCTTGGAGTGTTGAAGGTCATATTCGGGTAGTGATTTGCTGCGGCTGGTGAGCTAGGCTGACTGGCTTCTAGGGCGGTCAGGTTGACCCGATTGTAAACCAGGGCACTCATGAAATCCGGTTTCGGTGCGGACGGTTTAAGCATTACTTCCAGGAGAAGATACAAATGATTTACAGAACTCTGTTGCTGTTACTGTGCGTATGTATGGCTCTGCCAGTGCTGGCCGCGACCTCAGCGGAAACACTGCAATTGAAACAGTTCAATGCGCTGGATGCTGAAAATTTGCGAGAGGTGGTGCCCGGCGTCTGGTCGATGCGCCACATCAATGGCGAGCACACCACCGCGATGGTGCTGCACGTGGCGGAAGGCCAGGGCCAGACCCTGCCAGTCAAGAAAAACATCCACATGGAAGAGGCGGTCTACATCATCCGGGGCAGCGTGCGGTTTTTCGCTGGTGATGGCACCTTCACCCGGGTATTCCGTGAAGGTGATCTGTTTGTCCTGCCTAAGTGCATCGCTCACTGGGGCACCTTTGGTTACGACAATAACGAAGAGACCATCATGCTCAGCGTGTTCTCGCCGGTGTATGAAGAGTACGGGCCGGATGATGCGGTAGGTCCGGTGAATGAGCTACTGAAGAAACTGAAGCAGGCGCGCAACACCATCGATTACTGCGAAGGCCGTACCATTGAATGATGCGGTTCCAGTCACTGAATCTGGGGCCTTCGGGCGGGTAATCAAAGCGGGTCTGGTTCTGCTGCTGCTCTGTTTTGCCCCGCTTGCCGGGGCGATTGATCAACAGGGGCAGCACAAGATGCATGGTATCGGTAGCCTGAGCTGTGCCGAATATCTGGTGGCAAGACGCGGGGTGCACGGGGGAACTGCCCTGTTTATGGAGTGGCTGGCGGGTTACGTCTCTGCCATCAATCAGTCCACGGCGTTACTCTACGATGCCGCCGGGGGGGTTGGGCGGGAGACCCTGCTGGAGTGGCTGGATGGCTATTGTCAGGCCCATGCGCAGAGCCTGTTCGGTGATGCTGCGTTCAACCTGCTGTATCAGCTGGAGCCGCTGCGTCAGATTGAGAGGCCTGATTAGGGCCTGGGTTGAGGCTGGTTAGTTGCGTCGGGTCATAGATTGCGCCGGTGGGTTGGTGCAGAGTGATGGGTTTCAGCACGTTCTAGCGAGGGGTAAACCTCTGCCATGAGTATTCGACTCAGATTTTGTGGTGCCGCAGGCACTGTGACCGGATCCTGTTACTGGTTGCGCCACCCTGGCGGGCAGCTGGTGGTGGATTGCGGTCTGTTCCAGGGGTCAAAAACCCTCAAGGCGTTGAACTACGACGACTTTCCGTTTGATCCCCGGCAGGTGGATGCCGTTCTGCTGACCCATGCCCATATGGATCACTCCGGACTGCTGCCAAAACTGATCAAGCAGGGTTTTAGTGGCCCGGTCTATGCCACTGAAGGGACCCGGGATCTGCTCTCTTACATGTTGCCGGACAGTGGTTCGATTCAGGAGAGCGAGGTGCGGCACCTGAACCGTCGCCGCGCCCAGCGGGGTCAACCCGAGGTGGTGCCGATGTACACCCGGGTGGAAGGGGAGGCGGCACTGGAGCCGTTCCGCACCATCGACTATGAGTACTGGTTCAATGTGGGCGACGGGGTTCGAGCCCGGTTCTGGAACTCCGGCCACATTCTCGGGGCGGCATCAATCGAGCTGGAGGTTGCCACCGGGGAGGCGGGGGTCAACCCGCTGCGGCTCTTTTTCTCAGGGGACCTTGGCCCCGAACACAAGCTGTTTCATCCCGACCCGGAGGGCCCGCGAGGGGTCGATTATCTGGTTTGTGAAGCGACCTACGGCAATCGGCAGCGAGCGGATGTGCCGCCGGCGCTACGCCGAGAGCGGCTGGCCGCGGAGGTCAATGAAGCACTGGACCGCGGTGGCGTTCTGCTGATGCCCGCTTTTGCCGTGGAGCGCACCCAGGAGCTGCTGGCAGACCTGCTGAGCTTGATTGATAGCGGCGCGATTAGAGAGGTCCCGATTTTTCTCGATTCACCCCTGGCGATTCGTGCCACCGAGGTTTTCGAAGCCCACGCCGATGAGCTGGAGCCCGATGGTGGGGGCCGTATCTCTCTTCGTCACCCCTGTTTGCGGTTCTCCGAAACCGTGGAGCAGAGCAAGGCGATTGCCCGTTACGATGGCGGGGTGATCGTGTTGGCAGGTAGCGGTATGTGTGATGCGGGCCGGATTCGGCACCATCTCAAGCGCGGGCTCTGGCGGCGGGACTGGACGGTACTGCTGACCGGCTATCAGGCTGCGGGGACCCTGGGTAGTCTGCTGCTGGGCGGGGTCTCCGCGGTGCGCATACAGGGTGAAGAGATTCGGGTTCAGGCGAAGGTTCGCAGTCTCGACCTCTACTCCGGCCACGCGGATGCTGATGAGCTTCTGGAGTGGATTCGGGAGCGGCTACCGGTCACCCGGGCGCTGTTTCTGACGCATGGCGAAGCGCGTAGCCTTGACGCCCTGAGGGCTGCGGTGGTGGCGATGCCGGATGCGCCGACGCAGGTGGTGATTCCCCAGCTCGATGATGAGATTGATCTGCGGGCCGAGATGGTCGCCAGCGTTCGTTCCGGACCCCATCGCCTGCCTCCTGAGGCGGTTACCGCGCCGGACTGGCACAACGATCTGGCCCAGTTCTCACTGGATCTCCGGGCCCGGCTGGAGCAGGCCGGTAGCGCCGAGGAGCGCAAGCGCCTGCTGCAGGCTCTGCGGCAGGAGCTGGATTGAAATGGTGGGCGATACTGGGATTGAACCAGTGACCCCTGCCGTGTGAAGGCAGTGCTCTACCGCTGAGCTAATCGCCCCGGTCTGGAGCGCGAATTCTAGCATTCTGCTGAAGCGCCACCAAGTGAGCCTTAGGCCCCGGGTCTGCTTGACACCCGAAAGCCCCTGCCGGTAAAGTTCGCGCCCTGTTTTGGGGCCATAGCTCAGCTGGGAGAGCGCAACACTGGCAGTGTTGAGGTCGGCGGTTCGATCCCGCCTGGCTCCACCAACTATAGGTCCCCATCGTCTAGAGGCCTAGGACACCGCCCTTTCACGGCGGTAACAGGGGTTCGAATCCCCTTGGGGACGCCAAGTCAGAAAGACCCGCCTTGTGCGGGTTTTTTTGTAGGGTGGGATATGGGGAACTGTTCACCCTCGTTGTCATTGAACGCTTGCCGGCTTTCAGGCGCTGTAGCGCGGTCGACGGCTGAGCGTTGCGGTGATTTTAACCCTTCAATGGGGCACAATGCGGCGGACCTTTTTAGCCGGTTTACCCGGCGGACCACCCGCAATCGCTCAGTCGGCAACTCACTATGACCCAAACATTTGAAGCCCGACTGGCGTGGTTAGCGGGTAACCCGGCGTTGTTGCAAGGTGCGCTCAGGGGGATCGAAAAGGAGAGTTTGCGGGTGACGCCGGGCGGCGATATCGCGTTGACGCCTCACCCTAGGGCTTTGGGTTCAGCCCTGACACATCCCACGATCACCACCGACTACTCGGAAGCTCTGCTTGAGCTGATTACCCCGCCCGCCGCGGGGCTGAGCGAGACCCTGCAGTGTCTGGCTGACACCCACATCTATGTCAGTCAGCATATTGGTGATGAGTGCCTCTGGGCGACCAGCATGCCCTGCCTGGTGAACGACCCGAAGAAGATCCCCATCGCCTGGTATGGCCAATCCAATATCGGCATGATGAAACATGTCTATCGGCGTGGCCTGGACCTGCGCTACGGTCGGGTGATGCAGGCCATCGCCGGAGTCCATTTCAACTACTCGCTGCCCCCGGGTTTCTGGTCCGCATTCCAGCAGAGGGAGGGTGATGGCGCTGAGCCCCAGCGGTTTATCTCCGAGCGCTATTTTGGTCTGATTCGAAACTTCCAACGCTTCGGCTGGGTGATTCCCTACCTGTTCGGGGCCTCTCCGGCGATGTGTCGCTCTTTTTTTCAGGGGCGGAATATGGGTTTTGACGAATTTGACGATACGACCCTTTACCGCCCCTATGCGACCTCACTGCGGATGAGCGATATCGGTTACAAGAACAACAATCAGGCGGCGCTGAACATCTCCTATAACCAGGTGGATGCCTACGTCGAGAATCTGGCCCGGGCCATCGAGACGCCGGATCCGGCCTATCAGGCGTTCGGAGTGGAGGTGGATGGGGTCTATCGGCAGTTGAATGCGAATATCCTGCAGATTGAAAACGAGTATTACAGCTTTATCCGGCCGAAGCAGATCACTGAGCCCGGCGAGAAACCGACCACGGCCCTGCGCAAACGGGGGGTGCAGTATGTTGAGGTCAGGGCCCTGGATGTGAGTCCCTTCAGCCCCGTCGGCGTCAGTGAGCCTGAGTTGCGGTTTGTTGAGGCTTTTCTGGTCTATTGCCTGCTTGAGCAGAGCCCCGCCATTTCGGCGGAGGAGCAGCAGGAGATCGACGCCAATCAGAGTAACGTGGCCGTCGAGGGGCGGCGGCCCGATCTAGCCCTGCGGCGCAATGGGGAGTCTGTGCTGTTGCGGTCGTGGGCCAATGAAATCGTCTCTGCTGTCGGTGCGGTCAGTGAATTTCTCGACCAAGCGGAAGGGGGGCAGACCTACAGTGACTCGGTGCACTTCCAGGCGCAGGCGGTGGCGGATTCAGCCTTGACCCCTTCAGCCCGGATTCTGGCGGAGATGAGAGCCGGGGGTACGGGTTTTTTCGAATTTGCCATGGGCAAGTCCCGGGGGTACGAACAGTATTTCAAGTCTCAGGTTCTGGAGCCTGAAAAGCGCCGTCGTTTTGAGCAGGCAGCCGCGGAATCATTGCAACAGCAGGTTGATCTGGAGCAGGCCGATCATCAGTCGTTCCAGGATTTTTTGCAGGATTATTTTGCCCGGTCCTAGTGTCCGGGCCGGTCTTTACCCGAGTGGTTTAAGTTGAAATGAGTGTTCGTACCCGATTTGCGCCCAGTCCCACCGGTTATCTGCATATTGGCGGTGCCCGTACCGCCCTGTTTTCATGGCTACACGCCCGGCGTCACGGTGGCACCTTCGTGCTGCGGGTAGAGGATACTGATCTGGAGCGCTCCACCGCTGAATCTGTCAACGCGATTCTTGAGGGGATGACCTGGCTGGGGCTGGAGTATGACGAAGGGCCATTTTTCCAGACTCATCGGTTTCACCGCTACAAAGAGGTAATTCAACAGCTGCTGGATCAGGGCGACGCCTACCACTGCTACTGTAGCAAGGAGGAGGTCGCCGCCATGCGCGAGGGGCAGATGGCGCGCAGGGAGAAACCCCGTTATGACGGCCGCTGTCGTCATCGGACCGAGCCGGTCGCGGGTGTCGATCCGGTGGTTCGTTTCAGGAGCCCGATGGATGGCTCGGTGGCGGTTGATGATCTGGTGCGGGGTCGGGTGGTGTTCCAGAACAGTGAGCTGGATGACCTGGTCATCGCCCGGGGCGATGGCACTCCGACCTACAACCTGACCGTGGTGGTGGATGATCTCGACATGGGTATAACCCACGTGGTCCGGGGGGATGACCACCTCAACAATACGCCACGGCAGATCAATATCCTGCGGGCACTGGGCGCGGAACTACCTCACTACGCTCACGTGCCGATGATCCTCGGCAGCGACAGCAAACGGCTTTCAAAGCGCCACGGTGCGGTGAGCGTGATGCAGTACCGGGACGACGGTTTTCTGCCGGAGGCGGTGTTGAACTATCTGGTGCGGCTGGGCTGGTCCAGTGGCGACCAGGAGGTCTTCAGCCTGGATGAAATGGTGGAACTGTTCGATCTGGATAACGTGAACGCCGGAGCATCAACCTTCAATCCGGAGAAGCTGCTCTGGCTGAATCATCACTATATTCAGAATGCAGATCCGGCCCACATCGCCCGCCATCTGAGCTTTCACCTGGGCCGTTTAGGGATTGATCCGAAAACCGGGCCGGACCCGGTGGATCTGGTGATTGGTCTGCGGGAGCGGGCCCGAACCCTGGTCGAGATGGCTGAGAAGGGTCAGGTGTTCTATCGGGATTTTGATGAGTTCGACGAGACCGCAGCCCGCAAGAATCTGCGCCCGGTGGTGCTGGAGCCGTTGCGCACGCTGGCGACCCGGCTGGCGGCTCTGACCGATTGGCGGGCGGCGGAGATTGATGCAACGGTTCATGCGGTCACGGATGAGTTCGAGCTTAAACTGGGCAAGGTCGCTCAACCCCTGCGGGTGGCGGTAACCGGTAGCGCCGTCTCGCCCCCAATTGATGTGACTCTGATGCTGGTGGGGCAGGCTGCAACCGTGCGGCGGTTAGGGCGGGCTATCGAATATATCGAACAACGAACCGCTGCCAGCAGTGACTGAGGTTGAACTTTGTTAAGGTTTAGCCTTGGTGCTGTTGTAGAATTTTCTCCCAATCCAGGGCGCTCTGCACAATGATTTCAATATCGTCGTAACGGGGTTGCCACCTGAGGGTGTCGAGCAGTTTGCGGTTATCAGCGACCAGGTGAGCTGGATCACCCGCTCGTCGCGGAGCATCCACGACGGGAAACTGAACGCCGGAGAGGCGCTGTACGGTGTCGATCACCTCGCGTACGCTGAGGCCGTGACCATATCCGCAATTGAGGGCGGTACTCTCACCCTCGTCATGAAGGTAATCCAGCGCGGCCAGATGGGCAGCAGCCAGATCCTCGACATGGATGTAGTCCCGCACGCAGGTGCCGTCCGGGGTTGGATAATCGCTGCCAAAAATGTCCAATCCGGTGCGTTGACCGGTGGCTGCCTGGCAGGCAACTTTTATCAGGTGGGTCGCGGTGGGCGTGGCCTGGCCGATTCGGCCATTCAACTCGGCGCCTGCGACGTTGAAATAGCGCAGTGCCACATAACGCATCTCTGAGGCGGCAGCATAGTCTGCGATCACCCGTTCGCTCATCATTTTAGATGCGCCGTAGGGGTTGATCGGGGTCAAAGGGGTGGTCTCCCGGCAGATTCCGCTTGCGGGGGTGCCATAGACTGCCGCGGTTGAGGAGAAGATCAGCCGGGGCGTATTCGCTGAGGCGCAGGCATCCAGCAGGTTGATGAGGTGAACCGTGTTGTTGCGGTAGTAGGCGAGGGGGTCTGCAACTGACTCCGGTACCACGATGCTGGCGGCCATGTGAATGACAGCGTCAAACCTGCCGCTGGCCACAATGGTCCTGACCCGTTCGCGGTCCGCCAGATCTGCCTCGATCAGTTCGCCGGATAGTACGGCCCATGCGTGGCCCGTGCTGAGGTTGTCCAGCACCGTGACCCGGTGATTTGACTCCCCGAGCTGGCGGACGATATGGCTGCCGATATAGCCGGCACCGCCG
This sequence comes from Gammaproteobacteria bacterium, assembly GCA_022014175.1. Classification (GTDB taxonomy): domain Bacteria; phylum Pseudomonadota; class Gammaproteobacteria; order Immundisolibacterales; family JAKLLR01; genus JAKLLR01. The sequence continues at coordinate 12,242 of JAKLLR010000042.1, forward strand.
GTGACCAGAATGTTCATGGCTTTAAGTTTATGGAGCGCATGTTACAAAACGAAAAAAGCCCGGCATGGATTTTCCATGCCGGGCCCGGATCTCTCGACTGGGTTCAGTCTTCCAGCAGTTTTAACTCCACCCGGCGGTTCTTGGCCCGGCCTTCCTTGGTGGTGTTGTCCGCGATGGGCTTGCTCTCGCCGTGACCTTCGGTAGTCAGGCGCTCGGGATCGATACCCCCTTCAACCAGATAAGCCTTGACTGAAGCAGCCCGGCGTTCGGACAACCCCTGGTTGTATGCTGCGGGGCCTATGGAATCAGTGTGACCGTCCAGAATGGCTTTGTCATCGGTACTGTTCAGCAGCGCGTTGGTATCGTTCTTCAGGATCTCCTTCGCCTCTGGGGTCAGTTTGGCGGAGTCAAACTCAAAGTTGACTCCCTCCAGAATGATCACCTCCTTCACAGCAACGGGTGCAGGGGCAACGTGCAGGGGACAACCGAACTCATCCACTGTCGTGCCTGGGGGGGTGTTGGGGCATTTGTCGATGCTGTCTTCAACGCCGTCATTGTCAAAGTCGACTTCGACAAACTGCACTGGCGGAGCTTCTTCAGCCGGGGGAGCCACCGGAGCCGGGCCAAACGGAATATTCAGACCAACGGTGAAGAGCCAGTCATTTGAATGACTCTTGCCGGGCACACTGTCATTGTCAAAATCCTTTCGATAGCGCACTTCCGAGCGTAGCGCCATACCGGTTTCGTTGATCTGGCGGAGGAAACCCAGGCCAAGGTCCAGCCCGGGATTGGTCTCGTCGCCGCCGTTATTCACCTCGGTGTTGATCGCGTTCACGCCCACAATCAGAAAGGGGCTGAAACTAGGTGAGCGGGACCAGAACATCAGGGCATCAATGCCGGCACCATACTGTTCATAATCGCCGCCGCCCGCAGCGGCATCGCGATCCAGGTCGTCCCAAAAAACCCGGAAGTCAAGGTTCCAGCGCTCACTGAGGGCCTTGCCGACGCTGACGCTCAGGGCAACGTCGTCCTTGGCATGCCGGTTGTCATCGGCAACCATCCAGCTGACGGCCGGTGCGATGTACCAGCGGGTGTCCAACTCCTCGGCGGAGACGCTGGCTGCAGCGACCCCGAGCAGAGCGGTGAGGCCGATGGCCAGAGATCTGTTTTTCATGTTGTTCTACCCTATTGACTGTTGGTAGCGTGCCAGCAGCCCGCTTTGTTCAAATGGTTGTCCCAGCTTCCTGTTGGCAGGCGTGCCGGGCCCGATGCGTACAAACGCAACTAATTATATCTTTGCTGAGGGTCGCAGTACAACATAAGGCTCGCTACCTGGCATTAAATTCTCTTAATGGTGTGGGTTGTTGTGGGTATCCGTGTAAATACACGATAAAACCCAACTGCGGCAAAGATGATCGTTAAGCTATACAGAGCGCGGTTAGGCTGGTATTGTCCGTGCCCGAATATGGACTAGGGGGGAGGGGCCAGGCGCCGCAAGTGCTCCGGTTTCCTGCTGGAAGATGAAGCTCCGCGCGGCTTGGGAAAGGGCTGTCCGTTGGGGCTTTAGGGACTCAACTTGGTGTATTAAGCATGAGCAAAAGAAAGCTCCGTGTAGCGGATTTTTTGTCGCCCGTTCTTGTTGTGGGAGCGCTTGTCGCGCTGGCTCGGGTTGAGCCCGAGATCGAATATACAGAGATGGCAACCCCTGCGATTGAGCGCCGGGACCGGTTCTACGGCGTGACCAGCCCTGCAGATAATGTGATCTGGCTGGTCGGCAAGGAGGGCAAGGTCGTGCGTAGCGACGATGGCGGTACCGACTGGCGGGTTCAGGCGTTGCCGACGGTGACGCCGATGCAGTCCATCATCGCCTGGGATGCGGATCATGCCGCGGTTCTGGGCAATGGCGGCGAGGCGTATTACACCGTGGATGGTGGTGTGACCTGGATAGCCACTGAGGTGCCGGTTTCCGATATCGCAAAGAAAATTCTGAATGCCGAGATCGACGGATCGGGTCGCGCCTGGGCGACCGCTGAATTCGGGGTGATCGCCTACTCCGACGACAAGGGCGCCAGCTGGAGCCGGGCGGGTCACGCAGTGGTCCATCCGGTCAGTGAGGCTGAGTCCGAAGTGGCTGAAGACGGTGATTCTTTCGAAGAATTCGCCGACTCGGAAGATGTGGCCTGGAACGACGTGGGTTTCAAGGGTGCTGGCGGTGTGGTTGCGGTGGGCGAGTTTGGTTCGGTCAAGGTTAGTGGCGACAACGGTAAAACCTGGCAGTATGCGGAGGTGCCGATTGAGTCAAGCCTGATGAGTGTCGCTTTTCGTGACGCCATGAGTGGTGTGGCCGTTGGTCTGGAGGGGACGACCCTGTTTACCCGGGATGGCGGGCTGACCTGGATTATGGCGCCGAAGCAGACCCGGCAGCACCTGTTCGCAGTCACCTGGGATGGCAAGCAATGGGTTGCTGTGGGTGAAAAAGGCACCATTCTGTTTGGTCGCCCGGATGGGGACTCATGGAAACGGGAACGGATGGCTGAGAATGAGTATGGCTGGCATACCGATATCGAGGCTTACGCCGATGGTTATCTGGTGGCCGGGCTCAATGCCGGTATCTGGTCAGATGGCAAGTGGCAGCTGTTCCCTCGCTGATCCCGAATCTTAAGATAATCGATAACAAAAAGTACTGAATAACTGAGGAATTTGAGTAATGGTCGATAGGTTAGCTACGTTCTGTATCAGCCGGCGCAACCTCGTGATGGTGGTCTTGCTTGGCCTGACAGTTGTTTTGGGCCTGGTAGCCTCCGGGCTACGGCTGGAGACGGTGTTTAGTGATCTGTTGCCGGCAGACCACCCCTATATTAAGACAAATGACGAATTCAAAGAGACCTTCGGTGGCTCTAATATCGTCAGTATTATGATCAAGGCGAAGGAAGGCGATATCTTCCAGTTGCCGGTACTGGAGAAGATTCAGAAGGTCACCTATGACCTGCAGTATGTGCCCGCGGTGAATCAGTTCCAGATCATCTCCCTGGCTTCCCGCAAGATCAAGGAGATCAAGGCCTCGACCGGCGGTATTGAAACCGCGCCGATGATGTGGCCGGATCTTCCGTCCGGCCCTGAGGGTGTCGACAGCCTCCGCGAGGCGGTGCTGGCGAACCCTCTGGTTTATGGCCGTTACGTCTCCCCGGATCTGAAATCCGCGCTGATTACGGTGGACTTCATCGATCGGCTGATTGACTACGACGCCATTTACGCAAAAATCTCCTCGATTGTTGAGAGTGTTGAGGACGACAGTGTTGAGGTGATGGTGGTGGGTGAGCCGATATTGACTGGCTACGTCCACGGCACTCTGCATGAGACGTTCATTATCGTTCTGCTGACAATCGCGACCATAGCGCTGATTCTGTTTGTCACGGTTCGGACCATTCGGGGTGTACTGCTGCCTTTGATATCCGGTTCGATCAGTGCGTCCTGGGCTCTGGGGCTCTCCACCCTGCTGGGAATCAATTTTGATCCGCTGGTCATTGTGATCGCTTTCCTGATTTCCGCCCGGGTGATCTCTCACTCGGTGCAGCTGGCGATGGCTTTTGACGATGAAGTGGCCCGCGGCGAAAACAATTGTAAGGAGGCAGGCCGCAAGAGTCTGGATGCTCTGTTCCGGCCCGGTATGCTAGGGGTGCTGGTGGATGCCGGCGCCATGATTGTGGTTGCGCTGATTCCGATCCCGCTGCTGCAGAAGGCGGCGTTTATCGGTACCATCTGGGTCGGCACCATCGCAGTCTCGGCCGTTATTCTGACCCCGGTGATGCTGTCCTATACCCGCGATCCCCATGCGGTGACCTTTCCCCTGAACACCACCAAGTTGATTGTCTGGGTGCTTAACAAAATCGCCAACCTGGTAATTGGTCGGGGGGCTTACGCAATCGTTCTGGTGGCCGCAGTTGCGCTGACGATATCGGGTTATTACGCCTTCAATATCACAGTGGGGGATGCCAATCCCGGGTCGCCGTTACTCTGGCCGGATTCAGAGTACAACGAAGATGCCACCGCGATTAACGACACCTTCCAGGGTAGTGACCGGATGTTTGTGGTGGTGGCGGGCGATGAGCCCAATACTCTCAAGCAGCCCTCCGTGCTGGCGAACATGGAGCGTTTCCAGCGCTATCTTGAGGCCCAGCCGGAGATTGGCGGCACGTCGTCCATCGTGGATCTGCTGGAGCCGGTGAATGCGAGCCTCCACGAGGGCAACATGCGTTTCTACGAGCGTGGTGACGATGCAATGATCAACGGCGAGTTGGTCTATATGTACCTCTCCTCGTCCGACCCCGGTGATATTGACCGTTTCTCCGATCCGCAGTACACCAACGGCGCGGTCACTGCTTATTTCCGGGACCACAAGGGTGAAACGATTCGGGTCGCGGTTTCCCGGATCAAGAAGTACATTGAGGATAATCCCCTCGAAGGTGCGCACTATCGTCTTGCTGGTGGCTTGATCGGGGTTCTGGCCGCAGTTAATGAAGAGATTTTTGCTGGCCAGGTCGAGAGTATTGCCCTGGCACTGCTGGTGCTGTTCATCTTTGCGGCGATCGCCTACAAGTCAACAGTGGCGGGCTTATTCTTTATGCCGCTGGTGTTGCTCTCAAACGCCATCACTTTCACCTACATGTATTTCAATGACATCGGCATGAACATTAATACCCTGCCGGTTGCGGCCCTGGGTATTGGTCTGGGTGTGGACTACGCGTTTTATATCGTCGACGGTGTGAAGGAGCGCTTCGAAGACAATCGCGATGTGGTTGCCAGTATTCGGGGTTCGATGCTGACTGCCGGCCGTGGTGTCTTTGTAACCGGGGCGACAATGATTGCCAGTGTGCTGCTCTGGACAGGCTCATCCCTGCGTTTCCAGGCTGAGATGGGGCTGCTGATCGCACTTTGGTTGACGGTGTCGGCTTTCAGTTCGCTATTCCTGATTCCGTCGATGATCTATCTGATTCGGCCTCGTTTCGTGTTTGAATCTGATGCTGAAGAGACGGCCAAGGCGTCGCCCCAGCCGGCGTAGCGGCGCCGGACTGGTAACAAAAAGCCCTCTTTGTGAGGGCTTTTTTGTATTCCGTCCGGGTCGTCGTGATTTCGGTTCCGCCTTACTATCGGCCTGGATCCCTACGCCGTGATTGAGTTCTTTTTTGATCTGATGAGCCCCTATGCCTACCTTTCTTCGGGTCGGATCCAGAGGCTCGCGAACGAGTATGGTCGCACCTTGATTTGTCGACCGATTGACCTGCCAGCCGCGAAAATTGCCGCAGGTAACTACGGCCCCGCCAATCGGGAGCAACCGGCCAAGATCAACCATCTGC
>JAKLLR010000043.1 GCA_022014175.1 Gammaproteobacteria bacterium
TGATCATGGTGCTGTCGCGCGCCTGCAGCACCCCCTCCAGCCAGCGGATCGGATTGATGTCGAGGTTATTGGTGGGCTCGTCGAGGAGCAGGATATCCGGCTCCGCAAACAGGGCCTGGGCAAGCAGGACCCGCAGCTTGAAACCCGGTGCCACTTCGCTCATGGGGCCAAAATGCTGCTCTGTGGGAATGTCGACCCCGTGTAGCAGTTCGCCGGCCCGGGCTTCGGCGGAGTAGCCGTCCAGCTCCGCGTATTTCATCTCCAGCTCGGCCACTCGCATGCCGTCTTCGTCGCTCATCTCCGGCAGTTCGTAGATCTTGTCTTTTTCCTGCTTGATCGCCCAGAGTTCGGTGTGGCCCATAATCACGGTGTCGATTACGGTGAATTTTTCGTAGGCGAACTGATCCTGTTTCAGTACGCCGACCCGCTCCCCCGGAGTGACCGAGACTGAGCCATGGGTCGGGGCCAGGTCGCCAGCCAGAATTTTCATGAAGGTGGATTTGCCGCAGCCGTTGGCCCCGATCAGGCCGTAGCGGTTGCCGTCGCCGAATTTGACGGAGACGTTCTCAAACAGGGGCTTGGCCCCGAACTGGATGGTCAGGTTACTGGTGGAGATCACGGGTTGTCTCGAATTTGGCTAGTGCACCCGGTCACGGGCGTCGTCTTACAAAGCATGTCAGGGTGCCGTTTCTGCGGCGACGCTATTGTCTCACAGGGTGTCAAGCCTGTGCTTGATGCCCCGGCTCCGGCTGCCAGTTCTGGATGATGGCCTCAATAGCCGCGACCCCATCGGTCAGGGCTGCGGGGCCGGGTTGCAGAATCAGGGGACTCTTTATTTCAAACAGCTGATCGTTGCGCACGGCGGGAATGCTCTCCCAACCCTGCCGCGCCGCGACTTTTTCCGGGCGGAACTTCTTGCCGCACCAGGAGCCGATAATGATGTCCGGTGCCCGGCGGGGGACTTCGGCGATCTCCTCGATAATGCGATTCCGGCCCATCGGTTCAGCCGCCAGCTCCGGGAAACAGTCGATGCCCCCCGCGAGTTCGATCAGTTCCGAGACCCAGCGAATGCCACTGAGCTGGGGGTCATCCCACTCTTCGAAATAGACTCTCGGTCTTAGTGGCAACGCCCTGGCCCGCTGGGATACGGCGGCCAGGTTCTGCTCCAGCTCCGCCACCAGCTTGTCGGCTTTTCCGGTTTCACCGATGAGGCCGCCGAGGGTCAGGATCATCCGCAGGATCTCTTCGACCGAGCGTTGGTTGAAAATGTGGATCTCAATCCCGGCGCTGACAAGCTGGCCGGCGATCTCCGCCTGCATGTCGGAGAAGCCAAGCACCAGATCGGGTTGCAGTGCTAGAATTTTATCGATCCTGGCGCTGGTAAAGGCGGAGACTTTGGGCTTCTCCTTGCGGGCCCGGGCGGGTCGCACGGTGAAGCCGGAGATGCCGACGATCCGCTCCTCTTCTCCCATTAGGTAGAGCGCTTCGGTGGTCTCTTCGGTGAGGCAGACGATGCGCTGCGGATAACGGTTGGTCATGACGGCAATATCTCAGGCGCAATTTCAACGGGGGCTACAGTTTAGCGCCGACCAGGGTATCAATCTGGTAGCGGTGCTGGATTTTGCCCAGCTGCCGGAGCAGGCGCGACTGGCGGTGGAGGCGGCCGGGGGTGATCTGGCTACAGTGAAACGACTGGTGCTGCTGGGTCACGGCGGGCGGGATTTCTGGGATGCGCTCTGTCGCGCCAACCGTTCTGATCCTCACCCGGTTGACGGTTACTCCCGTCAGGTTGCGGAGACGCTGGCTCGCGGCTACTGGGGTCTGGGGGATGCGTTGCTGCTCTATCCCGGCAGCGCCCCTCTGCCCCTGATGCAGCTGGGGCAGATTGCGGGCTGGCATCGGCCCAGCCCCCTGGGAATCGGGATTCACCCCCGTTTTGGCATCTGGTCCGCTTATCGGGCGGCCTTCGTCACCGGGGCCTGGTTACCGCTCCGGCGGGAGTTACCCGCAACCTCACCCTGTGAGAGCTGTATGGAGCGCCCCTGTTTTGGCGCTTGCCCGGTGGGAGCGGTCTCTGCCAATGCGCTTGATGTGGCCGCCTGTGCGGAGTTCCGCTTGCGGGATGACTCCCCATGCGCGCAAAGGTGTCTGGCCCGCAGCGCCTGCCCCGTGGCTTCGGGTTCCCGCTATTCAGATGAGCAAATACGGCACCACTACAGCCGTTCCCTGATGACCCTTCAGCGCTATTTTGGTGCGGACGGGCCGCCGCGTGGCTACACCCATCGACTCCTCTAGCCCGGGTTTCAACCATCCGTGATGATTAAAGGTTTCGGTGGTTATCGCAGACACAGTCGACAGCCGTCTCCTGGAAGCAGTGGTGGCAGGATACGGATCGGCCCGAGTTTTTCAGAGATTACCCGCCCTCTCTGCCCTGGATTTTGCGGATGCGGTGGGCATTACAGTGCCGTCGGAATATGGCACTCTGGCAACCCGGCGCGAACGGCTGGCGGCCCGCCCCGGTTGCGGCCAGAGTGAAACGGGAGCCTGAGTATGACGGTCCATGAAGAGAGCTGGATTTGTGGGCAGCGATTCGCTGCTGCCCGGGGGTGCGGCTGCTGTACCCCCGGTCTGGAAGTCAGGCATCCGGGTGGTGAGACCGGCGTGACCGGGTTTACCCAGGAGCCAGTCCGGCGAGGATGGCCCGGTGTCTGACCAGAGAGCTGATCTGAGATCTGGCCCGCTCTGTCTGATTATCGGTATCGGCCCCGGCAATGGCGAAGCTCTGGCCCGTCGCTTCAGCGCAGCCGGGTATCGTCTCGGCCTGCTCTCCCGCAGCACTGAGCAGAGCCAGGCGTTGGCGGCGGAGCTGGGCAGGGCCACGGCCTACGCCTGTGATGTGAGTGAACCCGGGGCGATCGAGCAGACATTGGCTCAGGTTCGCGCTGAGTTGGGGCCAGTGGAGAGCCTGATCTACAACCCGGCGATTGCAGTCTGGAAGAGTATCGAAGAGGCCACGCCGGATGAATACGAGGCGTGCTGGCGAGTCAATGCCCTGGGTCTGGCGGTGGCGGCCAAAGCGGTGATTCCGGAGATGAAAAAGGCGGGTCGCGGAAACATCGCCATTACTGGGGCCACCGCGTCAAAACGGGGTGGAGCTGAAAGTGCGCCCTTTGCGGCGGCCAAGGCCGCTCAGTATAGTCTGGCTCAATCCATGGCCCGCCAGCTTGGCCCGGCTGGCATTCACGTCAGCTATGTTGTGATTGACGGCATTATCGACCTGCCCCGCACCCGGGAGATGTTTCCGGAGCGGGCCGATGAGACCTTTATGCGCCCCGCAGAGATTGCGGAGACGATTTTTCAAATCTGCCAGCAGCCTCGTTCGGCCTGGACCTTTGAGCTTGATCTGCGTCCGTATGGCGAGAGCTGGTAAGTGCTGGATTTCAAACCCTGGAGAGACTGGAGATGATTGAACTATTAAGCGCGGCCACCCCGAATGGCCACAAGGTCTCCATCGCCCTGGAGGAGATGGGGTTGCCCTACGAGTTGCGGGTGATCGACATGGCTGCCGGGGAGCAAAAGGAGCCCTGGTACAGGGCGTTAAATCCGAATGCCCGAATTCCCACCATCATTGATCGCGATAATGACAATTTTGCGGTGTTCGAGTCCGGGGCGATTCTGATTTACCTGGCAGAGAAGAGTGGGCAGTTTCTGCCTGCTGAACCGAAAGCACGCTCACTGGTTATGCAGTGGCTGATGTTCCAGATGGGCGGGGTCGGGCCGATGATGGGCCAGGCCGGGGTGTTCTACCGTTATGCGCCGGTTCGGATTGAATATGCCACAGAACGCTATCAGCGGGAGACCCGAAGGTTATTTGAGGTGCTGAACAGCCGTCTGGCCGATGTCGACTATCTGGCGGGTGACTACAGCATCGCGGATATGGCCACCTGGCCCTGGATTATGGGTCACGAATGGGTTGGCGTGGAGCTGGACGGGTTACCCCATCTGCAGCGCTGGCTGGCGCAGATCGGTAAGCGTCCGGCGGTCATCCGGGGCCATAAAATCCCGGCCCGGAGCTCCGCCAACCCTGATGAGGAGAGGATCCGGACGGCCCGTTCAATTCTGGCCTGAGGTCGTTGGCTCGCTCGGTTCAGGCGGCGCCATCCGAACAGCTTGTGCTGGAGTGGCTGGAGCTGCTCTATCAGGGTGACCGGGTGGCGCTGGGGCGGCTGTTGACGTTGGTGGAAAACCAGGCCCCGTTGGCGCCCATGATCTACCAGGCTATCAGTAATCGTTTGGGTCAGGCGCAAGTGGTGGGCTTTACCGGCCCGCCTGGGGCCGGCAAATCCACTCTGGTCAGTGCCTATGCGGCGGAACTGCGGCGGTGCGGTGTCACTGTCGGCGTGGTGGCGATTGACCCCTCTAGCCCCTTTAGCGGCGGTGCAATTCTGGGGGACCGTCTAAGGATGCGGGCGCATGCGGAGGACCCGGGTGTGTTTGTCCGTAGCGTGGCCAGCCGGGGTTATCTGGGCGGGCTGTCGGCCACCGCTTTCAGGGTAATTGACCTGATGGACGCAGCGGGTCGTGAAGTGATTCTGGTCGAGACGGTCGGTGCCGGTCAGTCGGAGGTGGATATCGTCCACCTGGCGGATACCAATGTGGTGGTGACTGTGCCCGGTTATGGGGATGAAATCCAGGCGATCAAGGCCGGAATTCTGGAAATTGCAGATATTGTCGTGGTCAACAAAATGGACCTGGGGCCGTCTCTGGCCGAGGCCACCGCCAGCCAGTTGAGTGCGGGAGTGGCTGTTGCTACTGCTGACAGGGTGCCGCCGGTACTCTGTACCAGCGCGCAGAGTGGCGTTGGGGTTGCCGCGCTGGCACAGGCAATAGAGGCTTACCGCAGCCAGCCCGGGGTGTCCGGCCGTGTCTCTGAGGGTCGCTCGTTTCAGGCCCTGGTTGCGGTGACGGTGCAGCGGCTCAGAGCAGAGTTGCTGGCGGCCAGTGATGGCCAGCTGGATCAGATCAGTGCCGATTTCAGCCAGGGAGTGATTACGCCGGACGAGGCATTTCGGCAAGCCCTGGCTGCGGTTGCAGCGGCTCCTCCGGCCACCGATAAATCCAGCTAGAGGTTGCTCTTCAACTGGCTGCTGGCGTTATCAGCCGGGTCAGATCCAGCAGGATCTCGTTAATCTGGTAATCCTTGGGGGTATAGATTTGGGCGACCCCGGCGGCTTTCAGGGTTGCGGCGTCCCCAGGAGGAATAATGCCGCCCACGATTACCGGTGTCTCCAACCGCCACTGCTGCAGTTGTTCGAGCACATCAGTCACCAGGGCGATATGGCTGCCAGAGAGAATTGAGAGGCCGATCAGGTCGACGTTCTCCTCCATGGCCGCGTTGACGATCTGTTGCGGGGTCAGCCGGATGCCTTCGTAGACCACATCGAATCCCGCATCCCGGGCCTTGACCGCGATCTGCTCTGCGCCATTTGAGTGACCATCCAGCCCCGGCTTGCCTACCAGCAGCCTGGGGCGGTGGCCCAGTTGCGCCATCGCCTGGGAGACCGCAGCGCGAAGTTCTTGTAGGGATTCGCCCGAAGCAGTGTGAGCCGCACTGCTCTGATTACCGATACCGGTGGGGGCGCGGTACTCGCCGAATACCTTGCGCAGGGCGTCGGTCCATTCACCGGTGGTGACGCCGGCGTGGGCGGCGGCGACGGAGGGCTCCATGATGTTTTGGCCCCCTGTCGCAGCGGTTCTCAACGCCTGCAGGGCTCGCTCCACCGCCCCGTGATCCCGTTGCCTCCGCCAGGCCTGCAGCCGCTCAATCTGATCCCGCTCGGCGTTTGGATCGACCTGCAATATGGCTCGGCCATCGCTAGATTGCAGGGGTGAGGGTTCACTCTCCTGATAGCGATTGACGCCCACCACCGTCTGTTCACCACTTTCGATGTTGCCCATACGCGCAGCGTTCGCATTCACCAGTTGCTGCTTCATGTATGCGCTCTCAACTGCAGCCACGGTGCCACCCATCTCTTCGATCCGCCGCAGTTCGTTCCGAGCTTCGGCCATCAGGGTTTCGACCTTGGCGTCGATGACGGCTGATCCGTTGAAAATATCCTGGTACTCCAGCAGGTCGGTCTCGTAAGCCATGATCTGTTGCAGACGCAGGCTCCACTGCTGGTCCCAGGGGCGGGGCAGTCCAAGCGCTTCATTCCAGGCTGGCAGCTGTACTGAGCGGGCCCGGGCGTCTTTCGATAGCACCACGGACAGCATCTCAATGAGTATCCGGTAGACGTTGTTTTCCGGCTGTTGCTCGGTGAGCCCCAGGCTATTGACCTGGACACCGTAGCGGAATCGTCGCAATTTGGGATCGGTCACTCCGTAACGCTGCTGGGTGATCTCATCCCAGAGGGCAACGAAAGCCCGCATTTTGCAGAGTTCAGTAACGAAACGCAGTCCGGCATTGAGAAAAAAGCTGACCCGGCCTACGACCCGGGGGAAATCCGCCTCCGGAACCTGTCCGGAGTCCCGGATCGAGTCGAGGACTGCGGTCGCGGTGGCCAGGGCGAAGGCTAACTCCTGCACCGGCGTGGCCCCCGCCTCCTGCAGATGATAAGAGCAGATATTGATCGGATTCCAGCGGGGGATTTCACGATAGGTAAAGGCTGCCACATCGTTAATCAGGCGGAGGCTTGGTTGTGGCGGAAAGATGTAGGTGCCGCGACTGAGATACTCCTTGATGATGTCGTTCTGCACAGTGCCGGAGAGCTGCTCCCGGGCAATGCCCTGCTCCTCAGCGAGGGCGATGTAGAGGGCCAGTAACCACGCCGCCGGGGCGTTGATGGTCATTGAGGTATTCATCTGCTCTAGCGGAATATCTTTGAACAGGGTGCGCATATCCCCCAGGTGGGCGATGGGTACGCCGACCTTGCCGACTTCACCCCGGGCTAGCGGATGATCACTGTCATAACCGGTCTGGGTCGGCAGATCGAAGGCGACAGAGAGCCCGGTTTGTCCTTTGCTCAGATTCTCCCGATAGAGGGCGTTGGATGCCTGGGCCGAGCTGTGGCCGGAGTAGGTGCGTATCAGCCAGGGGCGGTCGGGGTGGGTCTGCTCATGATCAGGTGTTTGATTTGAATCAGCTGGGTTTTTCACAATAAATCTATTCACTACAAAAAATGTAACAGTCGAGTTGCTATACTTCCCAGCAATCGCCGTAGCCTTGGTTTCCGGGTCTCGGCCGAGTCAGTTCAGGGCAGGTATGAAATGTTAACGCTTTTGTCGTTACAAAACGGTTTTTACAACACGGGTGCCGCGTTCTGCGTCGCTGTTGCTGTTGTGGCCGTAGCCCTGAACGTACGGTTCTCCGAACCGTCACCCCCACTTAAATAATCCGCCCCCCGAACTCAAGAGACAGCTGTTTTTGCAGCTGCTGCTTAACGTCGCCTCTGCGATCAAAATGGATAGAAAAGTGAACACGATTATCGAATCTGAAGCCGAATCCTCCGACTACAAACCCCTTTATGAGGTCGGTGAGGTGCCGCCGCTGGGCCACGTCCCGGAAAAAATGCACGCCTGGGTGATCCGGCGGGATCGGCACGGGCCGCCGGAGAGTGCCATGCGGGAGGAGGTTGTTCCCGTTCCTGAAGTGGATGTGGACGAGGTGCTGGTGCTGGTTAAGGCGGCGGGGGTCAATTACAACGGGGTCTGGGCCGCACTGGGCGAGCCGGTGAGTGTGCTGGACGTACATGGCAAGGACTATCACATCGCCGGTTCTGATGCTGCTGGCATCGTCTGGCAGGTGGGTCGCCGGGTGAAGGACTACAAGGTCGGCGATGAGGTGGTGATCCACTGCAATCAGGATGACGGTGACGATCTGGAGTGCAACGGTGGAGACCCGATGTACTCCCCGTCCCAGCGTATCTGGGGTTATGAGACTCCGGACGGCTCCTTTGCCCAGTTCACCCGGGTTCAGGCCCGTCAGCTGATGCCCCGACCCAAAAACCTTAGCTGGGCTGAGAGTGCCTGTTACACCCTGACTCTGGCCACCGCCTACCGGATGCTGTTTGGTCATGAACCGCACACGATTGGCCCGGGTCAGAATGTTCTGGTCTGGGGGGCCTCTGGCGGGCTGGGGTCCATGGCGATCCAGCTCTGTCGCCTGGTCGGGGCCAATGCAGTTGGCGTGGTTTCGGATGAGTCAAAGCGGGAGTATGTGATGGGGCTGGGTGCTGCCGGGGTGATCAACCGGCGAGAGTTCGACTGTTGGGGGCCACTGCCCCCGCTGGAGGATGCCGCTGGTTACAAGGATTATTTGCGGCAGGTTCGGCGCTTCGGTGCGGCGATCTGGCAGATCACTGGTAAGGGTATCGATGTAGATATGGTGTTTGAGCACCCGGGTGAGCAGACCTTCCCGGTCTCCACCTATGTGGTCAAGCGGGGCGGCATGGTGGTTTTTTGTGGCGCCACCACCGGCTACAACCTGACCATGGACGCCCGTTTTATCTGGATGCGGCAGAAACGGATCCAGGGCAGCCACTTCGCCACCCTGAAACAGGCCAGTGAGGCCAATCAGCTGGTCGCTGCCGGGCAGCTCAACCCCTGCCTCTCCCAGACTTTCGGCTGGGATGAGATCCCCCGGGCTCATGCGGTGATGGCTGCAGGCCAGCAGTTGCCCGGGAACATGGCGGTGTTAATTGGTCCGGGTGACGCCTGACGGGTTCTGTTCGGCGGCTGGTGGTTGTCACCGGTCGTCGGACTCGCTATCTGGTGGCAACTGCCGGACAATTGCCCGCCTGTTTTGCCCTCCCCACTGAGATTTCATGGCGCTCATTACCCTGCGTAACCTGGCCCTCGCTTTTGGCGGCCCCCCGGTTCTGGAAGATATCAACCTGGTCATCGAGCCCGGCGAACGGATCTGCCTGGTGGGTCGAAATGGCTGTGGCAAGTCGACCCTGCTGAAGGTGGTGCTGGGTGCGATCCAGCCCGATAGTGGCACTATCGAACGGGCCCAGGGGCTGGTGGTGGCGGCTTTGGCGCAGGAGGTGGGTCGTGATGATGCCGGCACGGTTTTTCAGGTGGTGGCTGGCGGCTTGGGTGATGTGGGTGAGACCCTCGGTGCCTATGAGACCCTGAGTGCCAACCTGGCCGATGAGGCCGATCTGGCCCGGTTAGGGCGGTTGCAGAGTGAGTTGGATCGGCATGATGGTTGGCAGCTGCGGCAACGGGTCGAGGCGACGCTGTCCCGGCTGGATCTGGCCGGGGAGCCGGATTTTACCAGCCTCTCCGGGGGGATGCAGCGGCGGGTATTGCTGGCCAGAGCGCTGGTGCAGGAGCCGGATCTGCTGCTGCTGGACGAGCCCACCAATCATCTGGATATCGAAGCGATCCAGTGGCTTGAAGCCTATCTGCCCGGATATCGAGGTGCGATTCTGTTTGTCACCCATGATCGGGCCTTCTTGCAGGCGCTGGCCACCCGGATTGTGCAGATTGATCGGGGTGAGGCTACCAGCTGGCCTGGTGATTACGCCAATTACCTGCGCCGCAAAGAGGAGGTGCTGGCCGCTGAGATGTCGGCTCAGAACCGTTTTGACAAGAAACTGGCAGAGGAGGAGGTCTGGATACGGCAGGGCATCAAGGCCCGCCGGACCCGTAATGAAGGGCGGGTGCGGGCGCTGGAGAAACTGCGGCGGGAGCGGGCTGCCCGTCGGCAGCAGGTGGGCAAGGCCCAGCTGCGGATGGAAGTCGGCGCGGCATCCGGCAAGCAGGTGATTGAGGCTGAGGATCTCTGCTTCAGCCGGGATGGCCGGCCGATTATCAGGAACTTCAGCACCCTCATCATGCGTCAGGACCGAATCGGCATCATCGGCCCCAATGGCTGTGGCAAAACGACCCTGATCAAGCTGCTGCTGGGGGCGCTACAGCCGGATTCCGGCAGCGTGAAACAGGGCACCCGGCTGGCCCCCCTCTATCTGGATCAGCTGCGGGACAGCCTGGATCCGGCCAAATCCGTGGTGGATAACCTGGGGCAGGGTTCGGAGTATGTTGAGGTGGGGGGCGAGCAGCGTCATGTCATGGGTTACCTGCAGGACTTCCTGTTTACCCCTGAGACCGCCCGCACCCCGGTGGGGGCACTCTCTGGGGGTGAGCGTAATCGGGTGCAGCTGGCCCGGCTGTTTACCAAACCCGGCAATCTGCTGGTGCTGGATGAGCCCACCAATGATCTTGATGTGGAGACCCTGGAATTGCTGGAGGAGCTGCTGACAGATTATTCCGGCACCCTGCTACTGGTTAGCCATGACCGGGCGTTTCTGAACAATCTGGTCACCAGTACCTTGGTGTTTGAGGGCGATGGTTTGGTGAGTGAGTACGCCGGGGGTTATGACGACTGGTTGCGGCAGCGGGATGCGCCTCGGCAGCAGTCAGACGTCGCCCCAAAGGTGGCCAAACCGGTTGCGAAGCCGACTCGCGCAAAGTTGAGTTACAAAATTCAGCGGGAGCTGGAGCAGCTGCCTCTGGCGGTTGAGCGGCTGGAGCAGGCGATCGAAGGTCTGCATCAGAAAATGGCAGATCCCGGTTTTTTCAAACAGGGCCGGGAGGAGGTGGTTGCCGCAGAGAGGCGTCTGGCGGACTTGGAGGCAGAGCTGGCCCAAGCGTATGCTCGCTGGGAGGCGCTGGAAGGTGCCGGGTAGGCCCCGCTAAGGGTGTCTGACCGTCAGGATCCCATCCCCGCCGGTTTGGACGACGGGGCGGAGGGAAACAGTCGCAGCTGAGGGTTGATGGGTCAGCCGCAGCCAGGGTCGGCGGTGGCTCAGGCGGCTATGCCCTTGGGCCACCTGATGCGCTGCCAGATGGCTCTCAGCCAATCCGGGTCAAGCATCTGCTGGTGGCCCTGGGCGAGTCGTTCCGCCAGCAGACTGGCAACGTCGGGAAAGTGAATAGCCATCGGTTCGGGTTCTTGCAGCCAGGCCGTCAGGCCGGGGTAATCCAGCTCATCCCGGGTCTTCACCAGTCCAAGGCGCCGCAGGGCTGCGGCGTTGGAGAGCTGCTCCATATGGCCCCTGGTCGGCAGGGTGTAGAGCCGTTTTCCCAGATGCAAAACCTCGCTGATCAGTTCAAAGCCGGTGTTGCAAATCACCCCGTAACAGCTCCGCAGATGGGCCTGAAAGCCATCCCTTGAGAAGGGCCGGAAGGTCACATTGCCCAGGGTGCGGGTCTCTGCCACTGGCGCATAGACCTGGAACGGCTGTTGCGGGAACTGGTGAAACAGGGCGGTCAGCTCCTCTGGCGCCTGGGCGGTGAGATAGACCAGAACACCGCTATCACAGCCCTCATTTTTGGTCTGGGTATCAATAATCGGCGGCAGGATAGGCTGGTTGAAGTGGTGCCAATGGATGCCCATGGCTTGTGAAACCGGGGCAAAATTCCGCATCACCCGGCGCCCGACCCAATTTTCACCCGCCCGGGGTATCGGGTAATGAAACGCGTATTGATGGGCCAGGCCAACGCAGGGTGCCTTCTGCTGTTTTGCTGCCCAGGCGGTGATTGGCTCGAAATCGGTCAGGACCATGTCGTAGGGGGTGAGATCCAGCGCACGGGTATCACTACAGAAGCGGGTGAGCCGGTTGCGGGTGGCGGTGGTCCAGTATTTCAGTTTGCCGCGATGGGTAAACAGGGTGAGGCCAGGGCGGGTCTGGTGGGGGCCAAAACTGTCCATGTCGAAATAGGCTTCCGGCGCACGCCCGGAGAAGAGCCAGTCGACGTCGACATTTTCGTTTGCCAGCGCCGGGGCCATCACCCGGGCCCGGGTGATGTGGCCATTGCCGGTGGCCTGGACGCCGTAGAGTATTTTCAAGTGAGGAGGGCTGGAGATTCGGGCAACCGGCGGTCAGGCTGCGGGTCGAACCCGGGACTGCTCCGCCTGTTTCGGGGCGTGCAGGGCGACCACCCGCTGTGACATGTCGAGCCAGTGAATAAGCTCCATCTTGCCGTTGTGGTCTTCGATGATGGCGGTGCAGCTCTCGACCCAGTCGCCGCAATTGACGTAGGTGATGCCATCCAGATCGGTGATTTCGGCACGATGAATATGGCCGCAGATCACACCATCAACCCCCTCTTTGCGAGCTTCATTGGCGAGAATGGATTCGTACTGACTGATAAAATTCACCGCGTTTTTGACCTTGTGTTTCAGGTAGGCTGAAAGGGACCAGTAGGGCCGCCCAAAATAGCTGCGGATACGGTTGAAGATGCGGTTCACTTTGAGCAGAAACTCGTAGGCGTGACTGCCGGCGACCGCCACCAGCCTGCTGCACTGGACGACGCTATCGAATTCGTCGCCGTGGGTGACCAGAAAGCGCCGGCCGTCCGCAGTGTCATGGATGGGGCGGTTGTCTATTCTGATACGACCGAAGCGGTTGCCTGAGAAATCCCGAATCAGCTCGTCATGGTTGCCGGGTACAAACACTACCCTGGTGCCGTGTTTGGCCAGGCCCAGCAGGGTGCGAACAACATTGTTGTGGGATTGAGGCCAGTGCAGGCCCTTGCGCATGGCCCAAAGATCAACAATGTCGCCGACCAGGTAGATGCGTTCGCACTCTACGGAGTGGAGAAAATCGAGCAGGTCATCCGCCCTGCAGCCATTGAAACCCAGATGGATATCCGAGAGCCAAAGGGTGCGGCATTTGATTAATCGCTGTTTTCCGGGCGTTTTGGTGTCCACGGGCCTTGATCTTGCCGTCGGGCCGTGACCCCGTTGTGACAGAACGATGAATTTTTTGTGACAGCACTCTGGTCAGTCTGTTGATTGGGGGCTATCTACTTCGGTCGTGGCACCGTAATAACCTCGCCAAAACGGGTGTAGTCATTGCCGCCCAGGCGGGCGATGGGGTCAACCGCAGTGGCGTCGACGGTCAGACGCCCCTTCTCATCCTGCTGCGCCACGTCATCGTTGAGATAGAGCTGTTTTACCTCCCCAAGAATCATTGCTTGCTGCTGGTGGCGGCCCAACTCCCTGTAGTCGTAAAGCTGGCAGGCAAAGGCAATCGGGCACGCCGCAAGGCGGGGCAGCGGGCTGCCGGGAAAGGGCTCGGTTGTGAGGCCCAGCCTCTCTAACTCGGAGTCCCCGTAGGCCAGACTGGCTGAGCTGTTGGTGACTGCCGTAGCTAGATTGCGGTTGGCGATATGGATTACGAAGTGTCGACGCGCCAGGATGTTGACCCGGGTGTCTTTGTTCGTGCCATCTGGTTTCTGACCGACCGAGATCATGATGAGAGGCGGATCGGAGCAGACCCCGCTGAAGTAGGAGAAGGGCGCCAGATTGAAGTTGCCCCCACTGTTTTCGCTTAGCACCCAGGCCACGGGGCGCGGGATCAGGGTTTGAATCAGGCTGTAGTAGACCTGGTTGGGGCTCAGGTCCGCAAGATCGATAATCATGCCCGGGGCAGCTCCACTGGTAACTTGAGGGTGGTGGTCATTGTAACGGCTGGTGGGTACCGATTTGCATTGGACGACTGCCTGCTCTATGGTCCGGCAACGATAGGTTTGTGGGAGGGGAGTTATGCGGATACCCATAATTGCTACGCTATTTGTCGCCGTTATCGCGATTTTGCTGTCGTTCTGGTGCACCCTCTTTCCTGGCTCGGCTTTTTGCCCGGCTCCAGGACTTACGCCGACCCTGGAGGGTTCGGCTCCGCCGGGGGTTGCCTATATTTGGCTCACTCCGGATAAAGATGCCTACGTTGCCTGCACCGGCCCCTGTACCGATGCAACCCAGAACTTTGGCACCCTGTTCAACCTGGATTCAGCCCGGGGGGGCGCTGGTCTGCTGAACGAGAAACGAAGTTATATCCGCTTCTATCTGCCCCAGTTGCCCGCGGGCACCCAGGTGCTGGACGCCTACATCAACCTCTATGAGGACAGCCGCCAGCAACCCGGTTCGGTCTCTTTGCCGATCGCAGAGGCAAATGGTGGCTGGTTTCCGCGGGAGGTGAACTGGGGTACCCAGCCGAATCCACCCGGTGCGGCCGGCCTGGGGGTGGCACTTGGTCCATTCCAGGATGTGAACGAGTGGCGGGGCCATACCCCGGGCATTCCGGGGGTTGTGCAGCGGTGGTTCAGTATTGTGAATGCCAATCAGGGGGTTCTGATTAACAACAGTGGCCAACCACCTTTTTTGCGCTCCTTCAGTTCTGATAATCATCTTTCCCGCACCGAGACCGATTTCGGTAACGCGCCCCGGTTGCTGCTGAAAGTGACTACCGAGCTGGGTTTGAATCTGGGCACACCCGACAGTGCGGTGGCTCTTCCGCCGCTTGATGTGGACACGGATCTCGATGAGTACCTGACCGGTCCGGTGTTGATGGTTCGCATCGCGCCCGGACCGGATTGGCCACCAGCCTGGGATTTGGCGGTTCGTTAGCCTGTCAATGCGCGGTCACTCTGGCCAGGCGATTCACAAACCCCTGGCCTGACTGCTGCGGCGTTGGCAAAGGTGCCGAGTCCGTTGCGATCCAGACCGGCAGCGCCGTCCGCTACCGACTCCAGTCTCCGGGCCCGCTCCTGCTAGCGGGTGTGAGGTGCCAGGTCTGTTGATTTCTTCTAAACAACCTGATGTTTTGTATGAATTTTAAAGATTGGCGCGGACCCTGATACTACCCGTGTCGACCGTCAGAGTTTGGCTCGGCCCCGGTTGACCTCTACTTCTGGACCATCCGGAATGGCTACAAGCCGCTGTTGTGACTGGAAGAGGCCCGAATTCCCGGCTGGCTGTAAGGCACCACATCAGCGTTCAGTTCAATTACTATGGTCAGCTTGGTGTTATAAGCGTGCGGAGGCTGGAGTGAAAATTCAAAAATACGGATTTGTTGTTGGTTTAATGGCGATGGCCGTTTTGATGGTGAGTCAGAGCGCTGTTGCGGAATCACTTCAATATAAACCTGAAAATGCCAGGGAGTTCCCTTCCCATTCTGGATTGCGTGAGATGGACCCGCCCGGTGGTTTTTTCATGAATTTTATCCACGGCTCCAACAGTACTCTGGCGGTCTACCGTTCAGAGCAGGGTCGTGGGCGTGACCTGCCGCTGCGGATTAACCGTCACGCCGAAGAGACCGGTACTGTGCTCTACGGCAGTGTGCTGTTTCGGGCCGGCTACGGCACCGAGTTCACCCGCATTTTGCGGGCCGGGGATTCCATTCTGATTCCGAAGTGCATGCCTCACGGCGGTATTTTTGGGTGGGATAACAACGAAGAGACACTGCTGGTCTCCACCTTTACAGAAAAATATGTCGAGTACGGCCCGGATGATACCGGGGGCGTTCCGGGGGAGTTTGCGGCCAAGCTGAGTTACGACGCCGAGAGCGGTGTGGCTGCATCTGAGGAGTGTGCCAGGATGGAGGGCGCACCACCGGTGACCTGGACGGTGGATTCACTCCGGGCTGACGGTGCCAAGCTGAAATAATCTGTCCGGCCCTGACCCGAACGATCTCCGCTTCTGGTTAGTCCTCGGAGCGGGTGGTTCGGCACCAATAAAATTTTCTCAGGGGAAGTAGATGGGGTTGCCGGCTGTGTTTGAAAATCTGTCGTTGCCGGTCGTTGCATCGCCGATGTTCCTGGTCTCCGGCAAAGAGCTGGTGATGGCGACCTGCCGGAGTGGCATCGTCGGTACTTTTCCAGCCTTGAATCAGCGCACTTCTGAAGGATTTGAGCGGTGGCTTGAAGAGATTTCAGAGGGGCTCGATGGAGCCACCCAGACCGATGGTCGGCCCGTCGCGCCTTATGGCGTGAACCTGATCGTGCACAAGTCCAATCCCCGCATGCAGGCAGACCTGGCGCTCTGCGTAAAACACAAGGTCCCTCTGATTATTACCTCCCTTGGCGCAGTGTCGGAGCTGGTGGAGGCGGTGCACAGCTACGGTGGTCTGGTGTTTCATGATGTGACTACCACGCGCCATGGCGAGAAGGCGGCAGAGGCGGGTGTGGATGGCCTGATTGCAGTGTGTGCCGGCGCCGGTGGCCATGCGGGCACCCTCAGTCCCTTTGCCTTGCTGCCGGAGTTGCGTAGCTTCTTTGATGGCACCCTGCTGCTTTCCGGCTGTATCTCCAGTGGTAACCAGATTGCCGCCGCGCAGTTGCTGGGGGCGGACATGGCCTATATGGGCAGCCGTTTCATTGCCACCCGGGAGAGCGCGGCAACCGATGAGAACAAGCAGATGGTGGTGGCGGGCCAGGCCAGAGACATTATCTATACCCCCGCTATTTCCGGCGTGCCCGGTAACTTCCTTCGCCCGAGTCTGGTTAAGGTGGGGCTTGATCCGGACAACCTGCCAGCCAAAGAGAGCATCAGCTTTAGCAAAGAGGTTGAGCCACCGGAAAGCGGTGCAAAAGCCTGGAAGAGCATCTGGTCTGCCGGTCAGGGCATCGGCTCGGTTCAGGATATCCCCACCACGGCGGAGTTTTGTGCCCGCTTGAAGGCGGAGTATGACTCGGCGGTCGCCGGTTTTTGCGGCTAAACCCGGGCTTTGGGCGGGCTACCGTCGCGAATGAAAATGGAGTAAGCCGAATGTTAATAAAAAGCGTGCGCAGACGTCTTCAGCTGTTTTGCATGAGTCTGGTGGTGACGGTTATGCCCGCCGGGGTGTTTGCCGGAGAGGCTCAATTTATAAACGTCTTTGATAAAAGCAGTATGACCGAAATCCTGCCGGGCACCATGGTTGCCGAGCTGTTTGGGGATAAGATCGGAGTCATGACCTTTTATGCCGGGGGTGCCTCCGCACCGGTCAGTGCGGGTAAATCCCACTATCACAATGATGAGCACGTCTGGTTTCAGTTTGCCGGAGAGTCTGACTACTGGATTGATTTTGGCGATGGAAAAACCCGTGAACTCAATGGGCTTGGCGCCGGTGCCATGATGCATGTGCCCACTGACCAGCAGCACCGTGGAGGGCATGGTGAGCAGGATCATTATATGGCAATGGTATTGACCCCACCCGGTGCGACGACCATCGTCACGAACGAATCTGGGGTTGAAATTGTCTGCAAAATATCGGGATCCCGCGACTGCACTGAATTTGAAGGCCCTAAAATGGAGACCATCGACCTTCATGATGCGTTTGATTTTGCGACCGCCGAATTTGCTGAGTTATTGAAAGATCAGATCTACACCCGTCAGGGAAAACTGGGCCCGGGCCTGGGGCAGGAGGCCCTGCTGTTCAATCAAGCGGTTGAACCGGGTCAAGTCGTTGCCGGGCGTGAGGCTCCCGAAGAAGAGGTCGCGATGGTGTATCAGGGACGAGTGAAAGTGAGTGGTTGTTGCGAGAGCCGAGAGCTGGTTCGGGGTGACGTGTTCTATTGCGGTGGCCCACTAACCTACTCCGGTTTGGGGTGAAAAGAGAGCCAGGTTGTTCGAGTATTTTCACCCGCAAACCCGGACTTTTTTGTCTCAAAGGACTGACTTGTTGTAGCGGAGCTGAACGTCTGGCTGAGGCACCGCTCTGTAGGGTTGGGATGGGAACCGGTGGAGATCTGGTCCATGTCGTC
>JAKLLR010000044.1 GCA_022014175.1 Gammaproteobacteria bacterium
ATCCCAGTTGGCGGGTTCCCAGCTCTTCCGCCGCGGAACCAGCGATGCCACCGACGATAACCCCGGCCACGGTGGCGATATCCTGGCCCTTACCGCCGCCTACACTACTGCCGGCGATTCCGCCTGCAATGCCGCCAGCCACAGCACCGATTTTGCTATCGGTGCCCTCGATCTGAACCTGTCGCACATGTTGCACTGTGCCCATCTGTGCCTGCTGCACCTGGCGGGCGTCGCTGCGGGGGTAGGTGCTGCCTGATAGCGAGCGGGCGCAACCGCTGAGGCTTAAGCTCAAAGCCAATAGCAGGGTTATTAGAATAGTTTGTGGCATGCTCATTCCTCCAATGACAGTTAACGAATTATAGCGGTTCATCAGTGCCCTCGGTGGGGTATCGACTTGGCAACAGCTGGTCGGCTTGTTAGATTCTGCGGGTTGTACCACTCATTAAAATACGCTGGGCTGGCTGAGTGAGCCTGCGGCGATCTATGTAGACCACCGAAACGAGGAAGAGTTTGATGTCAGACAAAATGGTTGAAGGAAAAGTCGCGGTTGTGACGGGTTCCGGCCGGGGAATTGGTCGCGAGATCGCCCTGTTGATGGCGAAACAGGGTGCCAGGGTTGTGGTTAACGATCTTGGCGCATCGTTGACCGGTGAAGGGCAGGATGTCTCCCCGGCGGCTGAGGTGGTTGCGGAGATCGAGGCCGCGGGCGGTCAGGCTGTAGTGAACGGGGATAACGTTGCAGATCGTGCCGGCGCCCAGCGGATGGTCGAGCAGGCCGTGGATACTTTCGGCCGGGTCGACTGTATCGTCAACAATGCTGGCATTCTGCGGGACCGTATCTTCCATCGCATGAACGAGGAGGAGTTTGACGCGGTTGTGGCAGTCCATCTCAAGGGTGCCTGGAATGTCTCCCGGGCTGCAGCGCCCTTTTTCAAGGAGCAGCAGGGCGGCTCCTATATCCATTTCACCTCCACTTCCGGCCTGATTGGCAATTTCGGCCAGACCAACTACGGCGCGGCAAAACTGGGTGTAATGGGGCTCTCCCGCAATATCGCCCTGGATATGGCCCGTTTTAACGTTACCTCTAACTGTATTGCGCCCTTTGCCTGGAGTCGCCTGATCGGAACTATTCCGTCCGAGACAGAGGCAGAGAAACTGAGGCTGGAGCGGATCAAGAGCATGGGCGCCGAAAAAATCGCGCCACTGCCGGTTTATCTCGCCAGTGATCAGGCTGCGGACGTAACCGGTCAGGTTTTTGTGGTGCGCAAGAACGAAATTTTCCTTATGAGTCAGCCCCGGCCGATTCGGTCCGCCCACAACAGTGACGGCTGGACTCCGGAAACCATTGCAGAGCGGGTTATTCCCTCGTTCCAGTCCGCCTTCACCCCGCTGGAGCGTTCTGCCGACGTATTCTGCTGGGATCCGATCTAGGTTCAGCCCATGGCGATTAACTATGAGAAGCTGCTGGCCTGGTCGTTTGAAGATGTAGAGCAGACCTACAGCAAGCGGGACACCATGCTGTATGCCCTCGGTCTCGGTTTTGGTGCTGATCCCTGTGATCGTGAGCAGCTGAAGTTTGTTTTCGAGAACGGCTTGCAGGCGTTGCCGAGCATGGCGGTAGTGCTGGGTTACCCGGGTTTCTGGATCAGCCATCCGGATACCGGAGTGGATGCCACCCGTCTGGTGCACGGTGAGCAGAGTGTCGCCTGGCACCAGCCACTACCTGTCGAGGGTACTGTGGTTGGGCGGACCTCGGTGCGGGAGGTCATCGACAAGGGTGAGGGTAAAGGGGCCCTGGTGTTGACCCAGCGTGAGGTGTTCGACAAAGCGAGCGGTGACAAACTCTGTACTCAACAGAGCACTACCTTCTGTCGTGCCGACGGTGGTTTTGGGGGGCCGTCCGGTCCAGCTCCCAAGCCCCATGTGCTGCCCCAGACCGAACCGGATCTGCATGTTGATTTTGCTATTCTGCCTCAGGCGGCACTGATCTATCGCCTCAGCGGCGATTACAACCCTCTGCATGCGGACCCGCAGCTGGCGGAGAAGGCGGGCTTCCGCCAGCCGATTCTGCACGGGCTCTGCACCTTTGGCATGGCGGGGCACGCTATTCTAAAGAGCTGTTGTGGCTATCAGACCGACCGGCTCAAGAGTTTACAGGTGCGTTTTAGTGCGCCGGTTTACCCCGGCGAGACGCTTCGCACAGAGATCTGGCGACAGGGTTCCGAGTGTTCATTCAGAGCCCGTGTGCTGGAGCGGGATCTGGTGGTTTTAAATAACGGTCGCGCAGAGCTGGGTTAGCGGGAATTTCCCATGACTTATACGACAATTGAGCTAAAGCTCGACGAGCGGGGGGTGGCGACACTGACCCTGAATCGGCCCGAATCCCACAACGCCATGAATGCGGTTCTGATTGATGAAGTCCGCCATGCGGTCGCTCAGGTTGATCAGGATCCGAAGGTCCGGGTGGTTGTTCTGACCGGGGTCGGAAAGTCCTTCTGCGCGGGTGGCGACCTCAACTGGATGCAGGGCAATCTAAACCTGAGCAGGGCAGAGCGGGTTGAGCAGAGCGGTTACCTGGCGGATATGTTGAGCAGTCTGAACACCCTGTCGAAACCGCTGGTGGGCCGTATCAACGGCCCCGCCTATGGTGGGGGCGTCGGCATGGTTTCAGTCTGCGATCTGACCGTCGCATCTGATCGGGCCCGTTTCTGCCTGACCGAGGTTCGGTTGGGATTAACCCCGGCTACCATCTCGCCTTTTGTGGTGGAGCGCATGGGCCTGTCAAATGCCCGCAGAACTTTCCTGAATGCGCGTATGTTCAGTGCCGCCGAAGCGGTCGAACTCCAGCTGATCAGCGAAGTCGTGCCGGAAGCTCGGCTGGATGAGGTGGTCAATCAACAGGTCGAGTCATTTCTGATCTGTGCCCCCGGGGCCATTGCCATGACCAAGGCCCTGATTCGCAATGTCGCGGCTCAGAGCGCTGAAGAGAACCGCCGCTACACTGCCGAGCAGCTGGCGGATGCCTGGGATACTGAGGAGGGCCAGACCGGTATCCGCTGTTTTCTCGAAAAGAAGGCGCCGCCCTGGCGCGAATCATTAACTGATAAATAGATCTGCGGTGATCGGGCTCCTCCGTTGATGGAGTCAGGCGTCGCGGGGGAGAAGTGCAATGCAGTCAATTTACATGACGGAGGAGCTGGAGCTGATTAGGGCCCAGATCCGTCGATTTGTAGAGGAGGAAGTCCAGCCCCACGGCGAGGTCTGGGAAGAGAGTGGCGAGATCCCCCGAGCGATGTTCACGCGCATGGGTGAACTGGGCTTTCTCGGCATGTGCTACCCGGCCGAGTATGGCGGCGGCGGGTGCGACACCATGGTTTCCGCGATCCTGGCAGAAGAGTTGGGTCGCTCGACCTTTGGCGGGTTTTCAGCCGCGGTTCTGGTGCATACCGACATGGCCTCACCCCACCTGGCCAATTTCGGCAGCGAAGAGCAGAAACGCCGCTACCTGCCTGGTATCTGTGATGGTTCACTGGTCACGGCCATCGGGGTGACGGAGCCGGATGCAGGCTCAGATGTGGCCGGCCTGCGCACCCGTGCGGTTCGAGAGGGCGATGAGTGGGTGCTGAACGGCAGCAAAATGTTCATCACCAACGGGGCTTATGCGAATGTCTATTTTATCGCCGCTCGAACTGATCCGGAGGCGAAGGGCTCCCAGGGTATCTCCATGTTTATTGTTGACAAGGGGACCCCCGGTTTCAGTGTCAGCCGTAAGCTCGACAAAATGGGCTGGCGCTGTTCCGACACTGCCGAGCTGGTGTTCGAGGATTGCCGTCTGCCGTTGGGAAATCTGCTGGGGGAGCTGAATAAAGGCTTCTACTCGGTGATGAAAAACTTCCAGAACGAGCGGATTGTGATTGGCGGTATGGCGGTGGGGGAGAGTGAAAAAGCGCTGGAGTTGACCCTGGATTATGTTCGTAACCGCAAGGCGTTTGGCGGCGCTCTGATCGACAAACAGGCGATCCGGCAGCGTCTGGCCATGCTCTGGAGCAAGCTGGAAGCCGCACGGCAGCTGCTCTATCACACCACCTGGCTGGATACTTCTGGAGCCGATTGTGTGAAAGAGGTGTCGATGTTGAAGGCGATGTCAGCGGAGCTGGTCAATGAGGTGATGTACGACTGTCTGCAGTTTCACGGTGGTTTCGGTTACATCAAGGAGTGCGCCATTGAACGCATGGCCAGGGACGCCCGTATCCTGCCGATCGGTGGTGGTGCCACCGAGGTGATGCTTGAGGAGGTGGCGAAGCGGTTTGACCTTTAGGGGTTGTCCGGACTAGCTGGTTAAACGCTGCAACTCGCCACAGAGCTGTCGCAGCCTCTCTTTGGCCTCAGTCCGGTCCAGTTCCGCTGAAGGCATATAGAGGCTGGTGATACCGGCTTTGATCGCGATGGCGGTCTGCTTGACTGCCGCGTCGTCCGGACAGGCCAGCCGAATTTTTTGCAGCACGCTGTCGGTTGCCATCACCCCCCGGGGGTTGGCTTTGGACTGATCAAAGTCATTCAGAAGCTGGACGATACGGTTGATGTCGTCACTGAACTGGCTGGGCATAGGGGTCTTGGCCTGGATCGGAATCGAGCTCACGGCCAATCTTAAATGACTCTGGTTTGAGCGGGAAGTGTCTCGCCGTTAGACTCATCCACACATCGGTGCGCGAGTCTGGGTTTGCAGAATGAAAATTTATCGGGTGGGTGGCGCAGTCCGGGACAGGTTGCTGGGGTTGCCGGTTAAAGATGAAGATTTTGTAGTGGTGGGCGCCACTGCGGAAGAGTTGCGACAGGCCGGATATCGCCCGGTGGGGCGGGATTTTCCCGTGTTTCTGCATCCTCAGACCCAGTCGGAATACGCTCTGGCGCGCAAGGAGCGGAAGGTCGGTCCCGGATATCGTGGTTTCACCGTGGATTTCGCCCCCGAGGTCACCCTGGAAGAGGATCTGGCCCGGCGGGACCTGACCATCAATGCCATCGCCGAGGCGCCAGGGGGTGGGCTGATCGACCCCTACGGCGGCGAGGCCGATCTGCATGCCCGGGTGTTGCGGCACGTCTCTCCCGCCTTTGTGGAGGATCCGGTGCGGCTGCTGCGGGTGGCCCGCTTTGCTGCGCGATTTGATGCCCTTGGTTTTAGCGTCGCCCCGGAGACTCGGGAGTTGATGGGGCAGATGGTGGCCAATGGTGAGGTGGATGCCCTGGTGCCGGAGCGGGTCTGGGGTGAACTGGAGCGGGCCCTGGGCGAATCAGCCCCCCAGCGGTTTTTTGAGGAGCTACGGGCTTGCGGCGCGCTGCAACGGCTCTTCCCGGAGCTTGACCGGCTGTTTGGTGTGCCGCAACCGCCGAAACATCATCCAGAAGTTGATACCGGGGTGCATACCCTGCTGGTGCTGGCGGCGGCGCGCAGCTTGAGTGACGACCCCATGGTCGCTTTCGCTGCGCTGATGCATGATCTTGGCAAGGGGCTGACGGATCCAGCCCTCTGGCCCGCCCACCACGGTCATGAGCAAGCCGGGGCAAAGTTGGTGGAGCGGTTCTGCCAGCGGTGGCGGATCCCTGTGGCCTATCGTGAGCTGGCGGTGGCGACCGCCCGTCTGCACGGTAACTGCCATCGGGCGGCGGAGTTGCGGCCTCAGACCCATCTGAAGCTGCTGGAGCAGCTGGATTTTCTCCGTCGTCCTGAGCGGCTGGGGCCCTTTCTGCTGGCTTGCGAGGCGGACTCCAGGGGGCGTACCGGTTTTGAGAAGGCGCCCTATCCCCAGGCGGATATTGTCCGTCGGGTGGCGATGGCAGCCCAGGCGGTACGGGTCTCAGAGCTGGTACAACC
This sequence comes from Gammaproteobacteria bacterium, assembly GCA_022014175.1. Taxonomy (GTDB): domain Bacteria; phylum Pseudomonadota; class Gammaproteobacteria; order Immundisolibacterales; family JAKLLR01; genus JAKLLR01. The sequence continues at coordinate 5,870 of JAKLLR010000044.1, forward strand.
GGGGATGTCCGGAGCAGAGATTGGCGCGGCGGTGCGAAAAGCCAGGATAGATGCGATCAGACAGAGCCTGGCCGAGACGCCAGGTTAAAACCGGGTTAGATTTGGCCTGGCTCTGGTTTAGAGTCGATGGCTGAGGTCGCCCTGGGCGAAGCCGGTTAATGGCTGATCAATACCCCGCCCGAACGCAATCACTTTGATCGACTCCCCCATGCCCCCGGGCAGCAGCAGCTGTTTGCTCCGGGTCACCAGGTTCAGGTAATCCGGGGCGTCGGCCGGGGTTTCCGCCAGTCGTTCGGTGACGCCGCAGTTGATCAGAAAATGGCTCTGGGTGGTGAAACCCAGGGGCTCCAGTCCTGTCTCTACCGCCGCTTCGGCAATCGCGGTGAAATCCACATGGGCGGTAATATCCTGCAGGCCAACCCGTATCAGGGCATCGTCACTGGCCCGGTGTTGGTAGTGGCACCGCAGGGTGCCGTTGGTCCGTTGCGGATGGTAGAACTCGTTGCGCGGGTGGCCGTAATCGAACAGCAGCATGACGCCTCTGGTTAATTCGGCGGCGAGGGTGCGGGTCCAGGCTTCGGCCTGGAGATTGATTTCGGTGATGTAGAGGGGGGGGCGCTGTTCCAGCAGCGGTTGCAGCCGGTCGCAGATCTGCTCGCTTTCGCAGGCTCTCCAGCTCTCTACAAAACGGTTGCCGTTCCAGCTGACCCAGGCGGATTCGATCTGCTGACCCTGCACTCGAATCCGTTCGCAGGGCAGCGCATCGAGCAGTTCATTGGCGACCACAATGCCCTGGTAGGCGGTGGGCAGCTTATCGATCCAGCGGACCCGTTCTGCCAGCTGTGGAGCCTGTTGCCGGATCAGCTGCTGTTGTCGCGCCCGCAGATCAGGGCTGAGATCCAGAATCAGATATTCCGCAGGTAGAGTTTGCTGTCGCTCCAGCTCCAGCAGTAGCTGTAGACAGAGTAGACCACTGCCAGCTCCGACCTCCAGCAGACTATCGAGCTGCTCCTGACCGACCATCTCAGCGCACTGCCGACCCAGCATCTGACCAAACAGTGGGCTAATCTCCGGCGCGGTGACAAAATCACCGCCGACGCCAAATTTTCGCCCGGCGGCGCAGTAGTAGCCCAGCTCCGGCTGGTAGAGGCAGAGGGCCATGAATTCAGGGAAGGGTATCGCGCCCCCGACCTGCTCCAGGCGCGCCCGAATCAGTGTCGTCAGCTGTTCGCTGCGACCAAGAGCGACAGGATCAGCGTCCCGTTTTTGGTTGTTATCTACCGGCTTCTGCATGGCCTGTCAGCGGAGGGATGAAGATTTGAGTACACTCGCAGCCCCTCAGGGAACCGGAGTGATTGACCAGATGCCGACTATGATGCCAGAGCTGCTAATGATTGTGGCGGCCTACCTGGTGGGTTCCCTCTCCTCGGCGATACTGATCTGTCGGCTGATGGGACTGTCGGATCCCCGCTGCGAGGGGTCCGGCAATCCCGGTGCGACCAATGTGCTGAGGATTGGGGGCAAACTGCCCGCTGTGTTGACGCTGGTGGGGGACTTTGTCAAAGGGGTGTTGCCTGTTCTGGCGAGCCACTGGGTCGGATTCGGATCCTTGGTGGTGGGGCTGGTGATGTTGGCCGCTGTGCTGGGCCATCTCTATCCGGTATTTTTCCGTCTCCAGGGCGGCAAGGGGGTTGCCACAGGTCTGGGTGTTTTGATCGGCATGTCACCCCTGGTTGGGGGGCTGACTGTGGCTACCTGGCTGGTGATGGCCGGGGTGTTTCGGATCTCCTCCCTGGCGGCGCTGACAGCGGCCCTGTTATCCCCGATTTATGCCTGGGGTTTCGGCCTGCCGGTGGAGCTGGTTGTGGCTGCGCTACTGGTGGCACTGCTACAGTTCTGGCGGCACCGCCACAATCTGGGGCGGTTATTGCGGGGAGAGGAGCCCCGTATCGGCAAAAGCTGAGGCCGAAGCTGAAGTCATAACAGGGGCCGGAAGAAACCGGCCCCTGCTCTGTCGAAAACCCGGTTCAGATATCCCCGGGGTGGAGCTGGAATATCCGGTTTGTGGCTGCGCTTTCAGGCGGTAGGGGAGAACTGGTGACCCAGAGATCGCCGTTGCTCTCATCGAATGCGATCATGCGGATATGCAGATCCTTGATCTCTATCGGGTAGTCCCAGGATTCCCCGGTTTTGGGATCAATCTTGAACAGGGTGTTGTTGTTGGTGACCCCCGCCCAAAGCACTTTCCGGATTGGATCCCAGGCCACAGAGTAGGGCGCAGCGTTGCGGTCAGGCAGGGCGATCCGTTTGACCTCTTGCAGTTTGATGCCGTCATAGACCATGATCTCACCGGAGCCCAGCAGGCTGACGTAAATCATGTCGTTGTCATCAATCTGAAAGCGGTGAGGGCCCTGTCGTTGCGGGAACTCGACCAGGTGGTCGACCTTCATGGTCTTGGTGTTGAAGCGGCCAAAATTGCCCTGGTACTGGGCAAACCAGACGTTGCCGTCGCTGGTCATGCCGCCGCCATAAACCGCAGTGTGGTCCGGGTTGTTCGGATCCTCACCTTTCGGCGTGGGCAGGGGGTAGTGCTCCACCGCGCCGGAATCGGGGTTGAAGCCGAGCAGGCTGTTTTTGTTAATGATGGTCATCCAGTTAAAGTTGCGATGGTCAAAAGCCATTTTGTAGTTGGCCCCGGCGGAGAAGTCGTGAGCCACCACCCCTTTGGGAAAACCGCCGAAGAATGTCCACTCTTCGCTGCGGGGGTTAAATTTGGCGGCGGATTCGCCGGTGCCCCCAAGCAGGGTGACCCAGAGATTGCCCTCATTGTCCGGAACCAGGGTGTGGGGGGCAGTGACCCCCATCCGGGGCAGGTCGTACCAGCGGTAGCTGCCGTTGTCCGGCTGGAGCCGGGCGAGACGATTGCGCTGGATATCCACCGCCCAGACCTGGCCGTCCATCACTGCGGTTTCCCGTAAAAACGAGGTGCCGACCGGCCATGGGAACTCCCGGATCACGGTGCGCTCGTTGACGCCCAGTCGGCCGCTGCTGAACTGATCGACATCGTCGATATCGAACTGATCAAAATTGGTGGGCATGTATTTGGCGAGGAAGGGAGCGAGTGCGTCTTCATCCCCCTGGTCGAGAAAGCTGTGCTCCGGTTTCATGATCTGTTCGACCGGCATGTCCTCCAGGCCAGGCCCGTGTTCGGCCTGCAGGGCACCGTAGAAGGCGATCCGCATGTACGAGGTGATTGCCCGCCAGGACTGCTCCCGCTGCTTTTCGTTAAGGCCGTCAAGGGAAGCCGCAAAGTCCTGGACTCGCGCATTCGGCATTTGATGGCACTGGCTGCAGGCCAGCAGGGTGCGGTTACGTTCCGTGCCAGCGGGTGATTTCGCCAGCCAGGCAGAGGCCGGCACCTGGTGGGCCACGTTACGGGTAGACTGCATGTCGAAATCGACCTGGACCACTTCGGCGTTGGCGTCGGGGGCCAGTTGGGTCAGAACATCCGTGCCGGGGCTGGTCTGGTCATAACCCAGGCGGAAAGTGCTGATTTTGAGGGAGTTGATATGGACGTTAGAGCTGAGATCCGGCAGCCGGTAGCGGCCATCTGCGCCGGTAAAGACCTTGGTGGCTTCCGCCCCGGCGGAGGAGGAGACGACTTTAATCATCACTCCGGCGATGGGTTGGCCTGCTTCGTCCCTGACCTGCCCCTCCAGCACCAGGGCGGATGCGGGGTTATGTAGTAGGCCAAGGGTCAACATCAGGATCAGTAATTTGCCTGGTTTCATGGTGTGCTTCTCCAAAAATCGGTTGTTATTTTGTATCTGGGGGGGTGTGGCGTTTGCTGCACAATTTGTGCAGGATGGTGTTTCCGCTATGGGCACCTTAAGAATCGATGCAGCCCTAGAATCGACACAAGGAGGTCGCCTGTCAAGGCTGATATCCATCAAATGAGGAGGCGTTATGGATTTTGCATTTTCCCCGGCTGAGGAGAGCCTGCGCGCCGAGGTGGCGGCGTGGCTGGCCGCAAACATGACCGAGCGTGATACCTGGTTGAGCCGTGACGGCGGAGCCGATCTGACCCTGTGGCAGCAGCTGGGTGAACAGGGCTGGCTGGGAGTGGCCGCGCCTGTTGAGTACGGTGGGCAGGGACGCTCTGTGCTGGAGCTGGCAGTGGTCGCAGAGGAGCTTGGCCGGGCGCTCGCGCCAGTGCCATTTTTGCCGGCTGTCTTGCTGACCGCAGAGGCGCTGCTCTGTTTTGGCAGTGAGGCCCAGAAGCGCAAATATCTGCCCGATCTGTTGCGGGGGCGCAGTATTGGCACCCTGGCCTATTTCGAACAGGGTCAGTTGGCGCCAGAGCAGACCAGCGCGGAGTTTGAAGCAGGCATTTTAAACGGTCAGAAGAGTCCGGTACTGGATGGCGACAATGCAGGTTTTGCGGTGGTTTTGGTCCGTGAGCGCGCGGGGCTGAGCCTGGTGTTGGTGGATCTGGATCAGCCCGGGGTCACAGGTAGAGCGCTCAGGAGTCTTGATCTGTTGCACGGCCAGGCGGAGTTTGGTTTCCACAATGCAGTAGCCGAGCGGCTTGGGGCTGCGGGCTCTGGTCTGGAGATGATGCAGCAGCTGTTTGATCGGGCGGCGGTCGGACTTGCGTTCATGCAGCTTGGGGGTGCAGAGCGGGCCCTGACGGTGAGTACGGAGTACGCTAAAACCCGACATCAATTCGGTAGTCCTATCGGTTCGTTCCAGGCCACTAAACATAAGCTCGCGGATATGTATTCAAAACAGGAGCTGGCGCGGGGCAACTGTTACTACGGCTTGTGGACGCTGGCGGAGAGCGACCCCGCATTGCCGGAAGCCGCCTGTATGGCCCGCATCAGTGCGAGTGAAGCCTATCTGTTTAATGGTCAGGAAGCGGTGCAGGTTCATGGTGGAGTGGGGTTTACCTGGGGGGCGGAACCTCACCTGCATTTGCGGGCCTCAAAACTGACGTCGGCGGTGCTTGGGGGTTGCGACCTCTGGCGAGAGAAGCTGATCAGCCACAGCCCTTACTAGCAGGCGGGAGACGAAGATGGATTTTAATGACACACCGGCGGAAGCTGAATTTCGTCTGGCAGCCCGTAGCTGGCTGGCGGACAATGCTGAGCCACAGGATCCGGCCACGCCCAAACCTGGCGTCTTTTTTGGCTATCCCAGCGCAGACGAGATCGCCTGGGCTCGCGCCTGGCAGCGAAAAAAATATGATGCTGGCTGGGCGGGCATCGCCTGGCCCAAGGCGTACGGGGGCCGTGGGGGTTCGATCATGGAACAGATTATCTGGTCGCAGGAGGAGCTGCGTTACAGGACCCCGCCGCTGGTCCTTTATTTGGGCCTGGGCCATGTGGCCTATACCATCATGCAGCACGGCTCCGATGAACAGAAAAGCCGTTATTTGCCGCCGTTGCTGAAAGGCGAGGAGATCTGGTGTCAGCTCTTCAGCGAACCTGGCGCGGGGTCTGATTTTGGTGGATTGGCCTGTCGTGCTGAACGGGATGGGGGTGACTGGCTGATCAATGGCGAGAAGATCTGGATATCAGATGGAGATTATGCCGAGTTTGGCGCGTTAGTCACCCGTACGAATCCGGATGTGGCCAAGCACAAGGGGATGACCTACTTCCTGGTAGATATGCAGACTCCGGGTATTGAGGTTGAAAATATCCGCCAGATCAACGGCCGCAGCCATATCAGTCGGGTCCGTTTTACCAATGTTCGGGTTGCCGATTCGCAGCGGGTCGGGGAGGTGGATGATGGTTGGTCGGTCTCCTTGACCACGCTCATGTATGAGCGGTTGTTTGTGGGGACTGCTGGCGCCAATGGTCAGTTTGGCGGGCCGGTCTACCGGCATCTGGTTGATCTGGCAAAGCGGGTGACGTATCAGGGTGGCCCCGCAATTGAACACCCGTTGGTGCGCCAGCGTTTGGCAGATTTCAGGGTCCGTAGCAAAGAGTTGGAACACAATAGTTACCGGGTGCTGACTCTGGTCTCCCGGGGGGAACAGCCCGGCCCCGAGGGCTCAATTTCCAAACTGGCATTGGGTCTGTTGATTCAGGAGATGTCGAATTTCGCTCTTGAACTACAGCAGGGTGCGGGTCTGCTGCTGGGGGACGATGCCCCGGAGGAGGGCATCTGGCAGGAGTCGATGATGGAGATCCCCTGCATGCGCATCGCTGGCGGTACGGATGAAATTCAGCGCACCATTATTGGTGAGCGGGTGTTAGGCCTGCCGCCTGAGCGGCCTGTGCCTCGCAATACCCCGTTCAAAGAGATTCCAAGAGACGAGGATGCGGTGGCATCAGCGCGGGCTAAATGAGAGAACTGGTATGAGTCGTGAACAAGCGTATGCGCTTCCCTATCCGTTTGATCGGTCGGGTGTAAGCCGTGGTAAGGCGGGTTTTCTCTGTTACGAGGTTCTGCCAGATAACACAGTGGCGATGCTACGGGATGTAGTGTCGCAGGGGGGCGATCGCCCCGCAGTAGCTGATCTAGATGGTGAAAGCCTCAGTTATGCAGAGCTGTGGCAGCGGGCGGCTATTGTCGCCGGTGGGTTGAGGGCTCAGGGCCTAAACCCAGGTGACCGGGTAATGATTGAGCTGGCAAATGGTGTCGATTGGGTAATCGCCTACCTAGCTATTTTGCTGGCGCGTTGTGTGGTCGTACCGATCAATATTCGTCTGGCTCAGCCAGAGGTGGACTACATTCGTGAGAACTCCGGGGCCAGTTACTCATTTCAGCCAGGGCTCGGTATGCCGAGTGGTGAGCCCCTGATTGATGACACCGCTGATCTCGAAGATGTTACCGGAATCTACTACACCAGTGGCACGACCGGACGGCCCAAGGGGGTCATGATCAGTCACGCGAATCTATTGTCGAATTGTGAGAATTTGAAGCGTGATATGCAGATCGAGGGTGATGGTTTCCACTCTCTTTGCTGTTTGCCACTGTTTCATATTGCGGCCTCGGTCTGTCAGTTACTGCTTAGTCTGTATGTGGGTGGCAGTGTATTGATCATGCGTACTTTTAATGCTTCTGAATTTGTTGATGAGCTTTGCCGGGCCGAGATCAATGCTGTTGTGGGTGTGTCGTCAATTTATGCTCTCATGTTAAAGCAGGCGGACATCGTGCAACGAGATTTTAGCCATATTCGCTGGGGTCTGTATGGTGGGGTGGCCACCTCACCAGAGCTGGTGAAGCGACTGGTTGGACTGTTTCCTAATGCCCTGCTGAGTAACACCTTTGGTATGACTGAGGCATGCGGCAATATGCTGTTTCTGCCCCATGCTCAGACGCTGACTGATCCTGACTCTGTGGGTTTTCCATCGCCGACGGTGGAGGTTCGGATCGACCAACCCGATCTTGAGACAGGAGTTGGTGAGTTACTAATCAGAGGGCAGAACGTGACCCGGGGTTACTGGCAAAACGAAGCGGCCACCCAGGAAGCGATTGTGGACGGTTGGTTGCATACCGGAGATCTGCTGAGAATCGATGGTCGGGGTCTGGCTTACGCCGTGGACCGCAAGAAGGATATGATTAATCGCGGTGGTGAAAACGTGTACCCCGCTGAAATTGAACATGTTCTCAATGAGCACCCAGATGTGGACGATGTGGCAGTCATTGGGGTGCCTGATCCTGTGATGGTGGAGAAGGTGGGTGCAGTGGTAATAGCAAAGCCGGGGCATGACGTCTCTGCTGAATCAATCCGTCTTTTTGCGGCCCGCAATCTGGCGGATTTCAAAGTGCCTCAATATGTGTTGATTCGGACCGTTGCACTGCCAAGAAATGCCAGTGGAAAAGTGCAAAAACATCTGTTGCGGGATGATGTGGTGTGGGGTGAGCCGCTGTTCTAGCGGCTTTGACTGAGTGGGTGGAATTTTACCCGTTGTTAGGAGTCTCTTTTAGAACCAAATTTGGAGTCCCTGATGAGAACACGCCGACCCTACTCACTACCCTGGTCCCAAGTGACTCCGGAAAAAACTTACCTGAGTCGCCGCCGTCTGTTGGCAGCTGCGGGGGCGATGCTGGGCGGCGGGTTACTGCCCGGCCTGGGTGTGGCTAGCAGTCGTTTTGCGGGGGCGCCAGCGAGCCGGTTTAGCACTGATGAACCCCTGACCCCGCTTAAGCATGTCACCAGTTACAACAATTTTTACGAGTTTGGCACCGGGAAGGATGATCCGGCTCGTAATGCCCATACATTAAAGACCACGCCCTGGGCGGTTGAGATCGGGGGCGAGGTGACTCGTCCCGCAACCGTCGGGCTGGAGGAGCTTATCCAGCCTGCACATCTGGAGGAGCGAATTTATCGACTGCGCTGTGTGGAGGGGTGGTCGATGGTGATTCCCTGGGTTGGCTTCCCGTTGGCAGATCTGCTTAAGCGGTTTCAGCCGACCAGCCGGGCCAACTATGTGGCGTTTGAAACCCTGTACGATCCAGAACAGATGCCGGGGCAGAAGCGCCCGGTGCTCGATTGGCCCTATCGGGAAGGGCTGCGCCTGGACGAAGCGATGCATCCACTGACCCTGTTGACGGTGGGGCTGTATGGCAATGAGTTGCCGAACCAGAACGGCGCGCCCTTGCGGCTGGTGGTGCCCTGGAAATATGGCTTCAAAAGTATCAAGTCCATCGTCCGTATCCGGCTCACCGAACAGCGGCCGACCACCTCCTGGGAGATGGCCAATGCCCGGGAGTACGGCTTCTACTCAAATGTGAATCCTGAGGTGGATCACCCCCGCTGGTCCCAGGCCCGGGAGCGGCGGCTGGGTGAGGAGTCTCTGTTCCAGAAAAAACGTCCGACACTGATGTTCAACGGATATGGCGAGCAGGTTGCCCATCTCTACCAGGGGATGGATCTGCGCAAGTACTACTAAAGTGGTCGGGACAGGTTGGCGGTGGGACAAACCCCTGCTGCTGATGGTGGCGTTGATGCCACTGGGTATTCTGATCTGGAGTTTGTTTGCGGGCCAACTCGGGGCCAATCCACTGGAGACACTGACCCATGAAACCGGGGAGTGGGCGCTGCGGTTGCTGTTGGCGACGCTGGCGGTGACACCTCTGGCCCGGCTGTTTCTCTGGACCGGCCTCTATCGCTACCGCCGTATGCTGGGGTTGCTGGCATTCAGCTACGGGGTGTTACACCTGCTCTGCTATCTCTGGTTCGATCAGGGTTGGCTACTGGTTGAGATCGGCCGAGATCTTCTGAAGCGGCCGTTTATTCTGCTGGGGATGTCAGCCTTTGTTCTGCTGTTGCCGCTGGCAGCGACTTCCACCGACCGGATACGGCGCTGGCTGGGGGCTCGCCGCTGGCGCCGTCTGCACCGGTTGATCTATCCGGCAGCGCTACTGGCGGCGGTGCATTTTCTGTTACTGGTCAAGGCCGACCGGTTTGAGCCGCTGATCTACCTGGGCATTCTACTGCTGTTGCTGGCGGCCCGAGGGTTGCCCACGGGTTGTCTGAGCCGTCGCTCCTCCCCTCGAACCAGTTGAAGCTCTGTCCGCTAATCCGGCTTTCTGTTCAAGACAGGCGTTGCCAAAGTCAGGTTGGCAGTGTGACCACCGGGGGTCATGAGCCACCCGGTCAGCAGGGCAGAGACCACCAGTGTGTGGTAAAGGTCTCTGGGCGTCATGATGGTCCCCGCTGGAGTTGGCAGATATACCTGATGGCTGGGTTAGGTTCCAGCTCGGGCTCAGAAATCGCTGTGCTATAACAGCCGCCCCGATTTAGAAACTGGACTGAGCCTCGGATGAAACCGGTTGCAAGTATGGAAACAGCAGATCAGTTGCAGGCGCAGCTCCATAGTGTTCAGGATTTTCTGCGCTGGGCGGTCAGTGAGTTTGGCCGGGCCGGGCTGTTTTTCGGGCATGGCAGCGATAATGCGGTGGATGAGGCGGCCTACCTGCTCTGCTGGTCTCTTGACCTGCCTCCAGAGCAACTCAACTCATTTTTAGCCAGCCGTTTGACCGACAGCGAAAAAAGGGCGGTGGTTGAGTTGTTGCTACAGCGTATTCGAAGTCGCAAACCTGCCTCCTACCTGACCCGGGAGGCCTGGTTTGCCGGCCTCTCGTTTTACGTGGATGAGCGGGTGCTGGTGCCCCGTTCACCGCTGGCGGAGCTGATTGAGGCCGAATTTCAGCCCTGGATTGGGCTGGAGTCCGTCGGCTCAGTGCTCGACCTCTGCACCGGCAGCGGCTGTATCGCGATTGCCACGGCGCTCAGCCTGCCTCAGACCCGGGTGGATGGGGCGGATCTATCGGCAGATGCGCTGGCAGTGGCCGCTCGCAACGTGACCGATTATGCCCTGGGCGATCGGATCACGCTGTATCAGGGCGATCTCTTCCAGGCCATCGGCGGGGCTAAATATGATCTGATACTCTGCAACCCGCCCTATGTCAGTCCTGCGGAGATGGCAGCCCTGCCGGCGGAGTACCGGCACGAACCGGTGTCGGGGCTAGCGGCGGCGGACGAAGGGCTGATCTGCGCGTTGCAGGTACTCGCTGAAGCCTCAGACCACCTGAATCCCGGGGGAACCCTGCTACTGGAGGTTGGTGCCTCCCAACCCGCGCTGGAGCGCCGATTGCCGCAAGTGCCTTTTACCTGGCTGGAGTTCGAACGGGGTGGTGAAGGTATTCTGCTGATCGACCAGCAGACGCTGGCTGATCAGGCGGTGGCGGTCAGTGCGGCGTGGAGGGCAGCTGCCGGTGCTGGCAGATAACCGGCCACTCTTTCTCCTGAAAATGGGCTTTTAGCCGCTCGGTGAGATAGACCGAGCGGTGGCGACCACCAGTGCAGCCCACAGAAATATTGATATAGCCCCGGCCACCCTTGGCGTAGTGGGGCAACCACTCCTCCAGATAATCCCTGATCTGGTTATACATCCGGTTGACCAGGGGGTCTTTGCACAGAAACTCGGCCACCGCTGCCTCTCTGCCAGTGAGCTCTTTGAGCTCCGGCACCCAGTTGGGGTTGGGCAGGCAGCGGGCATCAAACACCAGATCAGCATCCAGCGGGGTGCCGTGTTTGTAACCAAAGGACTGTAGCGATAGAGTCGGCCCGGAGGCGGATGCCCCGGCGACCGAGGCGATCAGGTCCCGCAGTTGATAGAGATTGTACTGGCTGGTGTCCAGATTCTGATCCGCTGCGACGGCGATGGGTTCGAGTCGTTGTCGCTCCAGCTCCAGGGCCTGATCCAGATTGAGGTCCGATAGACTCAGGGGATGGCGTCGCCGGGTCTCGTTGAAGCGGTTCAGCAGCGTCGCCTTGCTGGCCTGCAGGAAGAGGGTGAGGCAGTCAAAACCCAACTCGCTCAACTCCGTCAGCAGTTTCGGATAAGTCGAGAGGGCTGAGAGGTTGCGGGCGTCAATGCCAATGGCCGCCTTGACCACCTCTGCG